>JBKQUF010000154.1:0-57670 GCA_052140285.1 Limisphaerales bacterium
CTACTGCATTGCCGTTGGTCTTCCGCACCGCTTGGTCAACCGAATTCCGCGCTAAAAAAGTGTCAAAAGCGCGATTTTCCAGAGTGTTTATGAATCCGGCGAAATTCCTATTGCATGGTTACGGCTAAGGCGTGGTATTTATCACTGCAATTTAAGGCTCTGGCGTGCGCGCCCAAAATCGCAATTCGTCAAACCGGCGGTTTTGCGGTAAACTTCCCGCGTGAAGCCGTGGATTGAAAGCCCGGTCATCGCCCAACTGCGTCTGTTTTTTCGGCGCCACTGGCAAGGTGCCGTGCAATGGCGCGAGAAACTCGTGCCGCGGGAGGAATTCTTTCACTTTTTCCTCGCCGCCATCGTCGGCGTCATCGGCGGCCTGGTCAACGTTTTCTTCTTTTACGGCGGTGAAATGGTCCAACGCATCTTCCTGATGCAGCCCGAAGACCCGGTCAGCGAGGCGCAATCCTTTGCCCCCTGGCAGCGATTATTGGTCCCGACCGTCGGCGGCCTGATGGCGGGCTTGATTCTGGAATGGGGATTGCGATGGGTGGGACGCCAGGGGACCAGCGACATGCTTGAAGCCGTGGTGGCCGGGGATGGCCGCCTGCCGTTGCGGACCCAGTTGGTGAAAACCGCCTCGGCGCTGGTGAGTATTGTCTCCGGCGCGTCCATCGGGCGGGAAGGCGGCATCGTGCAACTCTCCGCCAGCCTCGCTTCCAAACTCGGCCAGCTCGCCAAGTGGCCGCCATACCGGCTCCGCCTGCTCGTGGGCTGCGGCGCTTCGGCGGGCATCGCCTCGGTCTATAACGCCCCGATCACCGGCGCCGTTTTCGCGTCGCTCATCGTGCTCGGAAATTTTTCCATGAACCTGTTCGGCCCGCTGGTTTGCGCCTCGGTGATGGCCACGATGACCTCCCGGACCTTCTTCGGCATCGCCCCCTGGTACGAAGTCCCGAAATTTCCCGCCATCACGACCCTTCAGTTGTTATGGTTCGTAGCCGTCGGCATCGTCTGCGGCATCGTGGCTGCCGCCTTTCTCAAACTGCTCCGTCTTGCCACCGCGCGAATGGAAAAAGTCCGCCTTCCGCTTTACGTCAAGGTCGCCCTCGCCGGCTTCATCGTGGGGCTGATCGCCATCAAGTACCCCGGCATATGCGGCAACGGCTATTACGTGACCAACAACATCCTCAAAGGCGCTTACGATCATTATCCTGACGCGTTGCCGCAATTGGGCAGCCTGTTCCTGTTGAAACTGTTCGCCACGGCCATCGTCGTGGGCGCCGGCACAGTGGGCGGTGTTTTTACGCCCACGCTGTTTCTCGGCGCCACGGTCGGCGCGCTGTTCGGCGTGGGAGTTCACGACCTTCACGCCACGGAAAACCTGCCCGTGGGCGCCTTTGCGCTGGCCGGGATGGGCGCCACCCTCGCCGGCACCACCAAGTCGCCCCTCCTGGCCATCATCCTCGTCTTCGAGATTTCCCTCGATTACTCGGTGATGCCCGCGTTGATGCTGGCGTGCGTGGTTGCGGTCATCATCACCCGGCAGTTGCACCCCGATTCCATCTACACCGAGCATCTGCGCCACAAAGGGCTGACCCTCGATGAAAGCGAACAAACCGGCGCCGCGATGGAACGAACCATCGGGGACCTCATGCGCGAGCCGGTGCCGCCGCTGGGGGAAACGGCGACCCTGCGCGAAATCGCCGAGCGTTTCCTCGGCTCCTCCAACAATTTTGTCCCCATCCTCGACAAACAAAAACGGCTGGTGGGCATTGTGGCCCTGCACGACTTGAAGGAATTCCTCAATTCCTCCCAGGACGTCAACGGCATCATCGCCTATGATCTGATGCGTCCGCCGCCCAAGACCCTGACCCCCGGCCAGCGATTGCTCGACGCCCTGCCGATTGTGTTGCAGAGCGAACTGCGCAATGTTCCCGTGGTCAATAACCCGGTCGAAAACCGGCTGGTCGGCTCGGTCTCGCGCGCGGAAATTCTGGCAATCTTCTCCGAGGCCATCGCCGAGAAATCGAAGCCGACGGGCTGAAGGAATTCAGTTTATCGACCTTCCCCACCCCGTTGCGGCGAGAGGAAGATACTATCGAGCACGACCGGAAATTTGAAAGTTCAGAGGTCAATGAGCGAAATTTATTGCTGAAAATAAGAAGGAGCGCTAAAGGCTTCCATTGAAAAAGAGCGCCGCCGCAGAGGCGGGTTCCAGTTCAAGTTGGACCTGGCCGTTCTTGCTGGCCAGATGCTCTTCATGTACTGGTCGCCAGGCGGTCCCGGGCTTGATTTGCGCTCCGGCAAGCGTTACGTCCGAAGTGGCAGTCAATCCGGGAGCTTGCAACCGCCACAGAGTCGCGGCGCGGGCGGAGGGGATGGAAATTCGCAGCTTTTGTTGGGCGTGCTTATTGAGCAGAACCAGGCGCGTGACCGCGTCCGGCATCTCCGCCGCCCAGGCGGTGGCGTTAGCCGGGGCCTGATCGAAGCGCGCAGGACGCATTCGACCCCCGGCTAGGATTCCAGCCAATCGCATGCCGTAGAAGACCGGCCGGGTGTCAAAGCCATTCTCACGACTGCCGGCGATCGGAGTATAAAAGCTGCCTTCGGCCGCCACCGCAGCGGCGTCGGGGGCGAGCTTCTCGCCGGGCAGATGTCCGCCGAGGGAACTACGAATGGCATTGGCGCCACCGCCATGAAGATTCACTCCGGCACAGCCATAACCGGCCAATTTGAGGAGGTAATCCGCCGCCCAAAGCGCGGAGCAAAAAGCGTTGCTCACCCCGGGCTTGCCGCCCCGGTAACAGGAGTTGCCCTCCGTCATTCGATAAGCCAGATGGCTGGCATTGGCCGCGCTGACGATGCGCGGCACATCGCGGTCCAAATTCCGATCGGAGGCGAGCAACCGCCCAACCGTGGCGCCCGGGCTGTCCGGCGGACCCATCACGTAGTAATGGCCGGTGCAGGCCACGATCCTGCCGGGCAACTGTGGCGGAGCTTCCTGCGCAAAGCGCGAAACCCACTGCGCATTCGAACCCACGTCCGGCCCGCCAAACCGCGCTTCCGGCACGCGGACGATCACGGCTTGCGCGAAGGTCACCCATTGGGCGAGGTATTTGTCAAAATTCCAGTCCGGCGGACGCAAACGGTTGTTGGGGTCGCGGTAATATTCTGGTTCGTTGCCAATCTGAAAATAGAGCAGGCGCGACCCCAGTTTTTTGGCGACATAGGCCGCTTCCTCCGCGTCGCGTTCGGGCGCGCCGGTCCCAAGGTTCAAACCATAAATGGCTTTCCATCCTGCCGCCTCAAGGAACTCGGCCAATTGATCAATGGCAACCGGCTCGATCGCCGTGAACGAGTGTGGCATCCAGTTGTCCGCGCGGTGAGCAGACTCCGGCAGCTCCGGGGGATTGTCGGCCGCACCCGCCTTCCACCAGCAAAACTCGCTGGAATTGCCGCCGAGGCGCAAAACGCCATTCGGACTCAGGGCCTTAAAAAGCGAAACCAGTTCCCGGTTGTCGGCGGCAAAAAAGGATGGATCAGCCAGTTGCACCGTTTCATAGCTCAAACCAAGGTAATCACGTGGCATGACCCGGTCCGTCGGAGTCCCAAAGGAAAGACTGGCCTCCGTCAGGCTCTCCTCCTGCGCCCAAGCGGGGAAACCCGCCAGCGCGCCGGTGGCCAGCGCAGCGGTGGCAAGAAATCGCCGCCGATTCATGGGACCATGCCCGCCGTCCAGTCTTGGAGGGATCATAAAGGTAATAACTACAAGCATCCATGCGCCCATGCACGACGCGAGGTATGAGGTGGGTTTACTCCTGTTGTTGACCGGTGTCAAGACTGGGAAGGTGGAAGGGGAAACAACCAACATCACGGCTCTTCCAAGCCTCACCTCACCGACCGAGAAAAACCTTTTTTACGCAGTGTTTGCCCATTAACTTTCCCCGTGCCTCCAAACATCGGAGAAAAAATCTCCCTGACCATCCGCGACATTGCCTTCGGCGGCGAAGGCGTGGGGAAACTCGACGACCTCGTGGTGTTCGTCCCGTTCGTCCTGGTTGGCGAAACCGTGCAGGCCGAAATCACCGAACTGAAAAAGAATTTTGCCCGGGCCAGATTGTTGCAGGTGGAGCAGCCGTCGCCGGATCGCGTGGCTCCGCCATGCCGTTATTTCGGCAAATGCGGCGGCTGTCAGTACCAGCACATGGATTACCCGGAACAGTTAAAAATCAAGCACAAGCAAATTTCCGACTTGTTCGAGCGCATCGGCAAAATATCCCCGGAGCGGATCGCGCCGGTGATCCCCTGCCCTTCGCCCTACCACTACCGGAACCGCATCATGATCCGCAGCCAATGGAACAAGCCGGAGCAAAAGTTGAATATCGGTTTTGTGCGCGGGGACTGCGGGCTGGTGGAAGACATTGAGGAATGCAAGATTTCCGAGCCGGCCCTCAACGAACAAATCCAGCAGGTCCGGAAGAATCCGCCTCCCAAAGGCGGGCTGAAAGTGGTCCTGCGCGTGCAACCGGAAGGATGGGAGGTGCCGCCCGATTCGTTTTTCCAAAACAATTTTTTTCTCCTGCCCAAACTCGTCGAAACTGTCCGCGCCTTCCTGCAAGAAGGCGGCGCGAGGCATCTGGCGGACCTTTACTGCGGCGTCGGGTTTTTTGGGATTGAAGCCGCCGACACGGTCGAACGCTTTGTCGGGATCGAATATGACCAACTGGCGATCCAGGCCGCGCGCCGGAATGCCGCCGCCCGGAAAGTTGCCAACGGCGAATTCATTTCCGCCAAAGTCGAGGACGCCCTGCCCGAACTGCTTCGGAAATTATCATCCCAAAAGACCGCCGTGCTCATCGACCCGCCGCGCAAGGGTTGCCAGCCGCAAATTTTGGAACTGCTCCGGGAATCCCGGCCTTCGCAAGTGATCTATGTTTCCTGCCATCCGGCCACCATCGCGCGCGATTTGAACATTTTATGCGGGGACGGTGTCTTTGAACTGGAGCGTGTCCAGCCGCTGGATATGTTTCCGCAAACGCAGCATGTGGAATGCGTTGCGGACTTGCGCGCAGGACAAAAACTTGCCAAGCCGCCGAAAATGGTTTCAACTTAGCCAATCCAAATGCCAAGCGAAAAAAGAGCCGACCCCCGGAAGGGGTTCGTCCAACGCCGCCTGCCATGGGTGCTGGCAATCGTGGCATTTTTTGTTTATTGCCTGACGCTTGAGCATTGGGTGTCCATCTTCAATTCCGCCATCGTCGCGAATCTTTCCGGCTGGGAATGGCGGCCGCAGGTGGTGCAGCCGCTTGATTTTCTCGTCACCTTTCCGTTCCGATGGCTGCCGGCGGCGGCGATTCCCGCGGCGCTGAATCTGTTCTCGGCCGTCTGCGCGGCGCTGACGCTGGCCCTGCTGGCGCGGTCAGTGGCGTTGCTGCCACAGGACCGCACCGAACCCCAACGCCGGCGCGAGAAGAGTGATTTCTCTTTTCTAACGACCACTTCCGCATGGCTGCCTCCCCTTCTGGCGGTGGCGGTCTGCGGGTTGCAGTTTACCTTTTGGGAGCACGCCACCAATTACAGCGGCGAGATGTTCGATCTGCTTCTCTTCGCCTTTGTCATCTGGTCATTGTTGGAATACCGGCTGGATGAACACGAACCCCGGCTGTTCCTGGCGGCCTTCGTTTATGGCGCGGCAATGGCCGAGAACTGGGCCATGGTCGGGTTTTTCCCGGTTTACCTCGCGGCCATCATCTGGATTCGAGGCCTGGCCTTTTTCGATTTGCTTTTCATCGTTCGGATGATGCTCTGCGGTACTGCGGGCTTGTTATTCTTTCTCTTGCTGCCGCTGGCGGCGGTAACTTTCGGCGGGATTCACGTCACGCTCTGGGAGGTTCTGAAGATCAACCTAATGGGCGATCATGCAGTCGTAAAAAGCATCATCCGCTGCATTTTCGATCCCGGCCAATACTATCAATACATCGCGCTGGTGTTTGCCTATCTGATGCCGGTGCTCGTCATGGCGATACGGTGGAAGGCTTCGTTCGGCGATACCAGTCGTTTCGGCCAGGTCATTACCAGCGCCATTTTACATATCGCCCATGCGATATTCCTGGGAGTTTTCATCTGGATGGCGTTTGATCCCCCGTTCAGCCCCCGCACTCTCGGCAGCCCGGAACCGTTGCTGACGTTCTACTATCTGGGCGCGCTGGCGATTGGCTATTACAGCGGATATTTATTGCTCGTTTGCGGCAAAGAGGAAGTGAGCAGAAAGGGTCGCCCGCCCCTGAACCAACCGTTGAAGTTTTTGAACAAGCCGACGTTCTTTGGAGTTTACCTGCTGGCCCTGGCCGCCCTGGCGGGACTGGTTCATCAGAATGTGCCGCTGATTCGCGGCGCCAACGACAACACCTTGCGCCAGTATGCGAAATTGGTTGAGGAAAAACTTCCGCACACCGGCGGCTTGCTGTTGAGCGACGACCCGGTCCGGCTTTTTCTGGTCCGGTCCGCCCTGGTCCAGGATGGCCGCGCAAATGAATATGTTCCGCTGGAGACGACGCTCCTGCCGCTGCCGGATTACCACCACTTTTTGCACCGGGAGTTCCCCCAAAAATGGCACGACTTCGTTCCGCCAACCCTGACCAATTCCATCAGTCCCGTCGGGCTGGTCCAATTGCTGGGGGTCTTGTCCCGGACCAACGATCTCTATTACTTGAATCCGAGTTTCGGTTACTATTTTGAAAGGTTTTACCTTGAGCCGCACGGGCTGGTTTACCGGATGAAAACCCTGCCGGCGGACACCCTGCGCCCCCCGCCGCCGGACGCGGGCTTGATTTCTGAAAACCAGGATTTCTGGACGCGCGACGCGGTTCCGGCGATGACCCAGGTCACCAGCACTATCTCGCCCCCCCCTCCAAACGCCGCTTTGAGCTGGGGTGATTATATCCTGAGTCGCCTCCACATTTCGAGCCAACCCGACCAGGACGCCGCCGTTCGCGCCGGGGTTTATTATTCACGCAGCCTGAACTTCTGGGCGGTCCAGCTTCAGCGCGCCGGAAAATTGGAATCCGCCGCCACCAATTTTCAAACGGCGCTGTTGCTGAATCCCGACAATTCCGTGGCCCGGATCAATCTGGATTTTAACCGGCAGCTTCTTTCCCGGGAGCCGGTCACCATTGACCCTTCCCGGGCGAATCCCGATCGCTTGGGCAAATACCCCACCTTCGTCCAGGCGATGACCGACGGCGGGCCGTTTGACGATCCGGATTTTTGTTTTGTGTACGGAACCGCCCTGGCCCTGCAAAACGGGTTGTATCGCCAATCGTTGGCGCAGCTTGAGCGCGTCCGCGAACTGGCCCCTGATTTTTTGCCGGCCCGCCTGACGCTGGCGGGGGATTATCTGATTAACCGGCGCCCGGAACTGGCTTTGGACGTTTTGCGCGGGCCGATTGAGGACCCGGAAAAATATGCCGTGGACCAAACCAATGAAATCGAAATTCAAAGCCTGACGGCGGCCGCTTATTTTCAGGAAACCAACAATGCGCGGGCGATTGAATTGCTGAATACCGAAGTGGCCAGCCACCCGGACGACAACGGCGTGCTGGTGACGGCGGCGCGGATTTTTATTGTCCGCGGATTATACCAAAACGCCCTCGGCGTGATTGACCGGCGGCTCAAAACCGACCCCGACAATCCGGCCTGGCTTTACAACAAAGGCTATGTCTCCCTTGAATTGAAGAATTATCCGGCCGCCATCGCCGCACTGGATCGCGTCCTCGCAATCCAGACCAACAACGGCGACGCGCTCTTCAACCGCGCCCTCGCCAATCTCGATAGCGGCCGGCTGGACGCCGCCCGGGCGGACTACCTGCGATTGCAACTGGCCGTGAGCAACGCCCCGGCCATCACCTATGGCCTCGGTGAAATTGCCTGGCAAAAAAATGAAACCAACGACGCCGTCCGCTATTACCAACTCTATCTCGCCCGCGCCAATACCAATACGGACGAGGCCAAAGCCGTGGCCGCGCGGCTAAAAGCATTGAAACCGTAAGTTTCCCGGCTTAATCTCCCTGCGCGGCTTGAATTCGAACAGCAACCCATGCGCGTCATTCACGTTATTACGCGGCTGATCGTCGGCGGAGCGCAGGAAAATACCGTCGCCACCGTCCTGGGCTTGCGCGAAAAACCCGGGATGGAAGTTCAACTGGTCTCCGGCCCGACCGCCGGACCGGAAGGCTCCCTTGAACCTGAATTAAAAAAAATCCCCGGCCTGCTCCAAATTGTCCCCGGGCTGGTCCGGGTGATTCATCCGCCGGAGGATTTCCGCGCTTTGCAAAAGCTGGAAAAAATTTTTCGCGAACAAAAGCCGGACGTCGTCCACACCCACAGCGGCAAGGCGGGAATTCTCGGCCGCCTGGCCGCCCGGCGAGCCGGGGTTCCGATCATTGTTCATACGATCCATGGTCCTTCCTTTGGAAATTTTCAGAATGGCTTGAGCAATTATATCTTTCGCCTCGCGGAACGCCGGGCCGGACGCCTCACGACGCACTTTGTCGTCGTTGCCGACGCGATGAGGGAACAGTATCTGGCCGCCGGTATCGGCCGGCCGGAGCAATACACGAAAATCCTTAGCGGCTTCGCTCTGGCCCCATTCCTCGCCGCCCAAAATGATTCCGGGTTCCGAAAACAACTGGGCCTGGAGCCGGAAGATTTTGTCATCGGCAAAATCGCGCGGTTGTTCAAATTGAAAGGCCACGACGACTTGTTCGCCATCGCCCCGGAACTGGTCCGGCAAAACCCAAAAATCAAATTTCTCCTCGTGGGAGATGGCGAGTGGCGCGGGCGGTTCGAGGCGCTGGCCCGAAGCAAGGGAGTGGAAAAGCATTTCGTTTTTGCCGGCCTGATTCCGCCGGACCAGGTCCCGAAATATGTCGGCGTGATGGATGCCCTGGTCCATTTGTCCCTGCGCGAAGGTCTGCCCCGGGCCTTGCCCCAGGCGCTCGCCGCGGCTAAACCGGTGGTGGCGTATGATTGCGACGGCGCGCGGGAAATTTGTTTCGAGGGCCGGACTGGCTTTTTAGTGCCGGTGGGCGGCTTGCCGCTGTTGAAAAACCGGTTGCTTCAACTGGCGGGAGACGCGGCATTATGCGAAAAATTCGGCGGCGCCGGCCGTGATTTTGTCCGGGAAAACTTTTCCGTCGAAAAAATGGTGGACTCCATTTACCATCTTTACGGGAAACTTGCCGCGGGAAGCGGCATCGCGCCGTGACTTTTCCATTCAACCTTTTCCTGGCGGCTTTTGCCTGCGCCTTCAGCGCCTCGCTGCTCGCGCTGCCGCTCTGGCGCAAATGGGCGTGGCGCATGAATCTCGTTGACGACCCGGGACAACGGAAAATCCACGACCAGCCCGTCCCGCTCGCCGGCGGATTCGCCGTGCTGACCGGGATTCTGGTCCCGCTGATCCTCGGCGCCGTGGTCGTCCGTTTTGGAATCGTAAAAATCTCCTCCCATTCGCTGCTCCTTTACGGATTGGAACGGCGCGGGGTCGAACTGGCGGCGATTGCGGGCGGCGCGATTGCCATCACCGTCATCGGCTGGCTGGACGACAAATATGAATTGAAGCCCTTGCCGAAATTCATCGGCCAATTTCTGGTCGCCCTGCTCATCGCCACCGCCTGCAAACGGATCACCCTCTTCGTCCATAACGAAATGTTCAGCTATGCCATCACCGTGCTCTGGCTGTTGACGGTCATTAACGCCTTCAATTTCATGGACAACATGAACGGGCTGTGCGCGGGTATCGGCGCGATCGGCGCTTTCTTTTTTGGCCTGATCTCCGGCGCCGACGGCGAATACCTGGTGGCCACCACTGAATTTTTGATCTGCGGCGCGTTGCTGGGCTTTTTGCCATGGAATTTTCCCAAGGCCCGCGCCTTTCTCGGCGACGCCGGGAGCCATCTGGTGGGATACCTCCTGGCCGTCATGGCCATCCTGCCCCATTTTTATTCAAGGCAAAATCCGCATCCGCTGGCGGTCCTTTCGCCGTTGCTGGTGCTGGCCATTCCGCTGGCCGACCTGGCGCAGGTGGTCGTCAAACGGACCCTCAACGGCAAACCATTCTGGATTGGCGACACCAACCACATTTCCCACTGGCTGGCACGCCACGGATTGAACCGCACCCAGGCGGTGCTGTTGATCTGGCTCGTCGCGGTGATGATCGGCACGCTCGCCTGCCTCTGAATTGGCGTCCATTCGCGGGGAGCGCGGGCGCTTGCCGGGCCGAAGTTTCAACGAAGGCTGGTCCCGCCCGCTGTTTTCGGCGTCTAGCCGAAAACCTCTTCCCCTATTCCAAATCCATGTCCATCCGTGCCCGCCCGCCGTAGCCTCGGCGCAGGCGGGTCCATCCGTGGTTAAAACATTTTCGCGTCTTTGCATTCAACCTGTTGGTCGCTGTCCCTCGCCACTTCAATGTTTCTTTGGGCCTTGGATTTTGGATGTTCTCTGGATGTTGGATGTTGGATGTTGGATGTTGGATGTTGGATGTTGGATGTTGGATGTTGGATGTTGGATGTTGGATGTTGAATGTTGGATGTTGAATGTTGAATGTTGGATGTTGGATGTTGAATGTTGAATGTTGGATGTTGGATGTTGAATGTTGAATGTTGGATGTTGGTTGTTGGATGTTGGTTGTTGGATGTTGGTTGTTGGATGTTGGTTGTTGAATGTTGGATGTTGAATGTTGAATGTTTCCCTCGTGCCTCTCAACTCCCTCCAATTGCCGGCGGCTTTATTCCCAGCGCAAAATGCCGGCCCACCCGGTAGCTCCCGCGAATCGCCTCCGTCACAAATTTTTTTCCGATCCGCACCGCTTCCGGCAGGCCGTTTCCCCGCGCCAGCGCCGCGCCAATCGCCGCCGAATACACACACCCGGTGCCATGCGTCCGGATTCCCCTCACAAACGGCGCGGAAACTGTGAACAGTTTTGAACCGTCAAAAAAACAGTCCCTCGCCTCCCTCCCCTCCTGATGCCCCCCCTTGACCAAAACCGCGCAACCGAACATCGATTGGATTTTTTTGGCCGCCAATTCCATCTCGTCCGTTCGCGAAATTTTCAGCCCGCTCAAAAATTCCGCCTCAAACAAATTCGGCGTCACGAGCGTTGCCAGCGGCAGGAGCTTCTCTTTGAAAATTTTCCGCGCTTTCGGTTCCATCAGGGCGGTTCCGCTCGTCGAAACCAGGACCGGGTCAACCACCAACGGCACGCGCCGGCGGCCGCGCCTCCCGCCAAAAAATTCCACCACCACCTCCACGTTCTTCGCCGAAAACAGCATCCCCGTTTTCACCGCCGCCGGCCGAAGCTCTTCAAAAACCGCTTCAATCTGTTGTCGCAACAGTTTCGGGGAACACGCCTCAATCCCGATGACCCGCTTCGGATTTTGCGCCGTCAGACAGGCAATCGCGCTGGTTCCATGCACGCCCAGGGCGGCGAAGGTCTTCAAGTCTGCCTGGATGCCGGCGCCCCCGCCGCTGTCCGACCCCGCGATGGTCAAGGCCACCGGCAGATTTTTTCTTAAACGCATGGGATAATTGTGCGTCCTTCGCGTCAACTGTCACGCCTTTCGTAAAAACTGGCGTATTACAACGTCCTCCGGAACAACAACGTCGCAATTCCCATGGTCAGGGCGGTGAAGCAGACGAGAAACAGCAAATCGCCGCTGATGGCCGTCAGCCCGGTGTTTTTCAGGACCAACTGTTTGAATCCATGCACGGCATAAGTGAACGGGTCCACTACGCAGATCGCCTGCATCCAGGCGGGAAAGGATTGGGTGGGATAAACTGCGCCGCTGGGAAAGTAGAGGACAGTATTGAGCACCCCAAAAATCGCCCGCGGCACCAGGGGATCGTTCACCCGCACCATGATCAGGAACATCATGCTGATCAGCGCCAGCGCGGTGGCCACCACCAGGATGAACATCCTCACCAAGCGCAACGGATTCAACGGGTCGGGAATTCCGGCAATGATGGAACCGGCGGTGATCAGTACCGTTCCCGCGACGACGGCCTTGATGGCGCCCGCCAGCGTGAAGCCGAGGATCAATTCAAATTTGCTGATGGGCGTCACCAGGTAGCCTTCGTGCAGCCCGCGCGCCTTGTCATCAATGAAAATGATTCCGCCGCCAATCATTGCCGAGATGAAAACCGCCAGCACGATGACGCCGGGTAATAGAAACTGGATGTACGGCACATAAGGATAAATCTCGACCACATCGAGCGTCGCATCGGCGGTCATGCGCGGCGCCACCGGCGGCGAGTTGTAGGCGGGCAGCAAACTGCCGAGCACCCCCTCCAGCGCGGACGCGGAAAACTGGTCCGAGTTGTCCTCAATGAGGGCGATCTTGGGATTGGCGGATGACAGGACATTGCGGGAAAATTCGGGCGGTATATCGAGCACCCCGTTTAATTTTCCAGTCCTCAGGTCACGGAGCGCCTGCGTTCGGTCGTCGTAATAAATCGGAGTGAATGTTTTGGCATTCACGGCAACGGCCTGAAACATCTCGTGCAGCTTGATGGCCGGCACACCATGGTCTTCATCCACCACGCCCACCTCCAGGTTCTTGAGTTTTCCGCCAAAGGCATAGCCCAGCACGACCAGTTGCACCAGGGGCATGACCATGGAAATAAGCATCAGCGCGGGGCTGCGCCGGAACCGGCGCAGGTCGCGTTCAATGATGGCCCAAACTCGGTGCATATCAACGTGCCATGATAAAAGGACTTTCTGCCGCGGACGGCGCCTGCAACGCATCGCGCAACTCATGCCCCGTGTAATGCGCGAACACATCATCCAGGGTCGTGCTCTGGACGGAAAGGGAGGTCACGGCCACGTTGGCGGCTCGCGCTTTCTCAAGCAAATCAACCGTCGTTCGCGGCCCGTTGTTGCTCCAAATGCGGAAAACGTGGTCTTCGCTCTTCACCTCGGCCGCTTCCGGCAGCGCGCGCAACACCTCCGCCCAATTGGCCGGGACCGTCGAAAAACTGACTTCGATGATGTTCTTGCCCGGAATGGAAGCCTTCAATTTCAACGGCGAATCCAGCGCCGCCAGCTTCCCGTGGTCAATGATCGCAATCCGGTCGCACAACTTGTCCGCCTCATCCATGTAATGCGTCGTGACAATGATGGTCAAGTCGCGCTCGCGCTTGAGCCGCGCCAGCATCTCCCAGACGGCCACACGCGAGACCGGGTCCAGGCCGGTGGTCGGCTCATCCAGAAAAAAGATTTTCGGTTCGTGAACCAGCCCGCGCGCGATCTCCATCCGGCGCCGCATGCCGCCGGAGAACATTTTCACCGGCTTGTCCGCCCATTGCGTCAAATCAACTTCTTCCAATAATTGCGGAATCGTTCGCTTTCGTTTCTCGCGCGGGATTCCATACAGCTTGGCGAAAATCGTCAGATTCTCCTGCGCGCTCAGTTCCAGGTCGCTCGTCATCGCCTGCGGAATGACCCCAATCGATTGCCGCACGTCATTGGCCTGGCGAACGATGTCGAACTGGTTTACCCGCGCCACGCCGGAAGTGGGCGGCACCAGCGTCGTCAGCATCCGGATCAAGGTCGATTTTCCCGCGCCATTCGGCCCGAGCAGCCCGAAATTTTCTCCGTGTTCCACGGAAAAGCTCAAATTGTCCACGGCCACAAAGTCGCCGAAACGCTTGGTCAGGTTCTCCACTTCCACGTCGAATTTCATTTGAGCGGGAGGTCCACATAGGCCGTCATGCCCACGGCCAGGGCGCGGTCCGTATTGTCGCAACGGAGCCGGATTTCAAAGGTTTTGATGTCCCGTTTCGTGCGGCTCACGTCCCGCTGCGTGGCATAGTCGGCATCCACGCCGCGATAAAACACCACCCCTTCGCGCGTGGCCCCGGAGGGCAGGCGCACCTGCAGTTTGTCGCCCAGACGGATCCGTTCAATGTACGTTTCTTCCACGTCCGCGCGCACCCAGAGGTCGTCCGGATTAATGAGGGTCACAATCGCCTGGTCGGGATTTACCATTTCCCCCTGCAAAGCGACCCGCGTATCCACGATGCCGTTGGTCGGCGCATGGATTTCGGTGTAGTCGAGGTAAATCTGGGCTTTTTGTTTTTGGGCGGCGGCGGCCTCGATTTGCCGTTTCACCGAATCCACCCTGGCTTTCGCCGCATCATACGTCGTCCGCGCCGCATCGTAACTTTGGGCGGATTCCACGTTGTTGCTGTACAGCCCCCCAATGCGCCCAAAATTAAGCCGCGCATTTTCCAGGTCGGCGGTCGCCTGCGCCAGGTCGGCGGTCGTTTGCTGCTCGCTCCGCGTGTAAAATTCCGCGTCCGCCTGCCATTCGGCGGGCTGAATGCGGGCCAGCAATTGGTTGTTGGTCACCACATCGCCAACATCGACATACAAGTTTTGGATGCGCCCCTGGATTTGCGGCGCCACGATTACCGCATCGGTGGTCACGGTCCCGGTCAGGGGTATTTCCGCCGGCGGACGCATGAAGGCGTAATAAACACCGCCGGCGGCGGCCGCCAGCAGCAAAAGGATCAAAATGATTCTGGTCTTCATCAGATGATTTATCCAATCCGGCAAAACTAGACAAAATTTTTATTGACGTGTCAAACAATTGTTTTAATTATTTGTTTGAAATGAAACCGCTGACTCCCGCGTCCCGCGATGAAACCCGCCGCCAATTGTTGGAAGCGGCCGGCGCCGTGTTTGCCGACCTCGGCTTCCGCGAGGCCACCATCCGGGAAATCTGCCGCCGCGCGGACGCCAACGTCGCCGCCGTCAACTATCATTTCGGCGACAAGGCCACCCTTTATCTCGAAGTGTTGCGTTACGCCCACAGCATGGCGCTGGAAAAATATCCGCCCTTGCTCGGCCTGCCCGAAAGCGCCCCGCCGGAAAAAAAACTGCGCGCCTTCATCCACTCCTTCCTCCTGCGGATTTTTAACAAGGGGCCGACGTCCTGGCATGGTCGATTGATTTCACGCGAAATGATCGAGCCGACCGGCGCGCTCGATTCCCTCGTCGAGGAGCGGATCCGTCCCATGTCCCGTCTGCTCGGGAAGATCGTCGCCGAAATCCTCAATTGCCCCATCGATGACGAGCGGGTCTGGTTCTGTGGTTTCAGTGTGGTAAGCCAGTGCGTTTTTTTTCATCATTGCCGCCCGGTGGTTTCCCGGCTTTTTCCAGGGCAACTCCCCCAGAACCCCGCCAGCATTGAAAAACTCGCGGACCACATCACCACATTTTCGCTCACGGCCATGAAATCCCTGCGAAAAAAGCCCGTTGCCCGGCGATAACATTTTTTAAATGCCACCCATGAAAACCATTTTGTCATTCGCAGCCTCTTGCCTCGTCGCCTGGAGCCTCTCCGCGCAAAACGCGGACACCAATACGCCCGCGACCAACCCGCCTTCCACCGCTTCCGCCGCCACCAACGCGCCGGACTGGATTTCGCAGCCATTATCGCTCGTCAACGCCTTAAACCTCGCCCTCCAGCAAAACGCCGCCATTCTCGAAGCCCGAAACGACTTGGAAGCCTCCCATGGCATCGTCGTTCAAACCCGCGCGGTGGCGTTGCCCCAATTGACTGCCGGCGGCCAATACAAGGACACCGACCCCGACGCGGTTGAAAGTTTTTTCGGTTTCAGCCAGCCGCATGAAAACTGGAATGCCAACATCCAAATCGTCCAGTCCATTTATGAAGGCGGAAAATTGACCGCGGCGTTCCAGGCGGCGGACGCCACCAAACGCCAGGCCGTCGCCCAGTTTGAAACCGTCGTCGCCGACGCCCTTCTCAACACCCGGGTCGCCTACTACGATGTCTTGCTTGCCACGCAGCAAATCACCGTTCACGAAGCGTCGGTGAACCTCTTGCAGAGTGAATTAACCGACCAGCAGAACCGGTACAACGCCGGGACCGTCCCGCATTTCAACGTCCTTCAGGCGGATGTGGCCGTGGCCAACGAACGCCCCAACCTGATCCAGGCGCGCAATAATTATCGCGTCGCCAAAAACAATCTCTCCAACCTCTTGGGCTATAATCTGCCCCGCGACATTTGGGAGGACATCCCGATACAGTTATCCGACTCCCTCGACGACGCGGCGTTTGATGTCAATCTGCCCAATGCCATCCAGCAGGCGCTTTCCAACCGCACGGAATTGGCGGCGCTCCGGGAGAGCGAGCGGCTGAACAAGCTGAACATCGTGAATGCCTCCTCCGGGTACAAGCCCACCCTGCAATTGTTTGCGGGATACGGGTGGTTCAACGCGCAGTTCACGCCGCCCGTTACCCTCACCCACGACATCAACGGTTGGAACGCCGGCGCCCAGGTGCAGTGGGACCTTTTCGACGGCCTGTTGACCCGTGGAAAAGTCGTCCAGGCCAGAGCACTTTACCAGAAATCCCAAACCACCCTCGCCGATGAGTCCCGGCAGATTGAATTGGAAGTCCGCACCGACTATTCCGATTTTATGGATGCCAAAGAGATTTTGGATTCGCAACGGACCGTTCAAGCCGAGGCCGAGGAAGCCCTGCGCGAAGCCCGCGCCCGTTCCGAAGCCGGCACCGGCACGCAATTGGACGTGCTCAACGCCGAAACCGCCCTCACCCAGGCCCGCACCACCGACATCCAGGCACTGCACGATTACGACGTCGCCCGCGCCCGGCTCGAGCGCGCCATCGGCGAAAACATGACCGCGCAATAACCCATCGTTTGGTGTCCACGCTTTAGCGTGCGAACAGGAAAATTATTTCGTAGGAACCGAGGTCACGAGGCTCTAACTCTCTTTGGTCCCTTCCGTCCCTTGTGGTTCATGGTGAGAATTCCCCGAAAAATTCGCGCCTTGCCCCCTGAACCTGCCGCATCCTGCCAGGCTATTAAACGACCGATGGCATCCGCCTGCTATTCCCTCTCCGCTCCCATCGGATGGGAGGGGAGAGGGCCAGGGTGAGGTGAGGGTCCCCAGTTGCCGTAGCGGCGTCTCGGCAGAGCGCCGCCATTATTTTCCCCCTTCTTCATTTCTCTAACTTCCTTTCACCGCCCAACCGGATGCGAACCAGCAAATCATTCAACGCCGCCCGCGTTTCGTCCCCCGGCAATTCCGGCAACTGGCTCGCCTCATGTGCCGCCTGCAATTCACCGCGCAATCTCTGATATTCCCTTTCATGAAAGACGGCGTCGGCTTCCTCCAACTTCGACTTCTCCGGCCCGGCCAGCTTTCGAGCCACCAGATCGGCAATGTAGGGCAACCGGAATTCCTCGTTCAACTTCACCAAATTCGCTTCGACCTCGCCCGTCCGCATCAAATGGATGCCCGTGAGCAGCACGCGATACACATACAGCAACGGCTTCACCCGGCGCGGCGATTCCTTCAAAAATAATTTCCATTGCGTCTCCGCAAACCCAAAATAGTGGTGCGAATGATATTTGGTGATGCATCCGCGCGCGATGGCCTTCAATTCCGCGTATTCCGCCGTGGTCTGGACCACGAGCGGCGAGAAAAGCTGTTCCAGCACGTAACCGTTCTTCTTGAGCAACAAACCGAAAAATTTCTTCACATCATGGCTCACGATATCCATGTCGAGGCCGTCAATCACACGACTGTCTTGGATCGTTTCATCGCAGACGTCCAGGCCCACAATCTTTTCGAGCGGCAACACATGCGCGCCACGCACGTCAAAATCCGAGTCCGGCGATGGAAAGCCGTAAAGATGCGCGCCACTGATGGTGGCGAACAATAGGGGATACGGCTGCGCCGTGACAATACGTTGGAGGCGTGGGTCAATGGTCGTTTTGGAGTTCATGCTGTGCCTGCTGAATCACACAAGCCGTAAGTAATTGGGTGACTTGTTTCAAGAATGGATAATTTAAAGTTTCAGGCGTGTCGGTGTGACGATGATAATTGTCGTTCCGGAATTCCGAGGTGGATCACCTCACCCTTGTGCAGCAGGTAAAGACAGCAATTGCGGAGAAAGTGTGAAATCTCCCCGAGATCATATTTTTTGGCTGGGAAACAGGCCTCCAGGTCCGGACGATCCAATTGTCCCATGCCCACGGTGTCCATGATCATCCAGCCATTATTGGGATTCAGCACCCGAATATTAGTCCACATGTCGAACGGAGGAAGTTTTTGCTGTTCGTGATATTCCAGCGATTTTTGCAGCAACATCTCATTGGCCAAAATTTCACCGTTCGGATTGAAGTAAGCCAGCGCATCAGGATGCTTGAGAAGCGCGCGGGCAATGCGTGTCACGAACTGGATTTCCGGTAGAGCATCATCGTCGGCTGGCATAATCGGAACACCCTTGCCGCCGCCAAAAACGTAGCTCGTGCGGATTTGAATCGCAGCCACGTGACGGTCGGCGACGGCTTTGCCTTCTGGCCACGCCCAAAGTTGTTCTTGCGCGCGGCGAAGACTGCCGGGGAATGTGAAGGGTCCGTAATGTCCCATTGTCCATGCCGCAAAAAGCATCGCATCGGTCTTGGGGTCACCCATGTGATCGGGCCACTTCACATTGCGCACATCCACATTCGCGTAGCCGTTGACTTCCGGACGGAAAGAAAGAATTAGTGCAGGTCCACCCAAATTGGGATCTGTGACTTGATCGACGCGTTTTGCCATAGTGAATTCCGAAAGTAGCGGGATTATCGCGGCCAGCGAAGTTGTGTTGGAGAGCAGAACACACGCACTTTGAGTGAAGAATCCCTTGGGCATAGAATTTCAGGTTATGTCATTTCCCGACGCGCCTTCACGAGGAATCGATTCGCCGCCTCATAATCCGGGCGTTCCGGCAATTTGGTTTCCGCCAGAGCGCGCTCAAAATCCTGGTGCAGTTCCTTCCGCCAGGCATCCACTTCGCCCCACGGTATTTCACCACGTTTGACCGCGAGTAATCGTTCACGGTGTGCCTCCACTTGTACAGGCACACGCCCCTCGCGCAACGTGGCTGCCCCCGTGAGCAGCAGACGCAGCAGGTGCATCGAGTGTTTGCAGCGCACCTCGCCTCGATTCCGCAGATCTTGCTCCATCTTCTTGAACTGGCTCATGGCATAGCCGTTGAACGTCTGGAAAATCATCTGCGACAAAAAGCCCTGGCGCAGGGCCAGAAGTTCCTCACCCAAGGGCGTGATCTTTTCCACCACCGGCGAGTAAAGGCATTCCAGGATATTCGGGTTTGCTTTCAGGGCCATGATGAGAAACTTCTGCAATTCCCAGTAACAGCTTTGGGTGGCGTTGTCCTCGAATTGTTCCGGCGCGCCGAACAGCGACCATTGCAATTCGGCCGGCGCAAGATAAACCCCGCGCCGATCGGTGTCGGATTCGTCGTTATCCAGCCCGTATGCGCGTGAACCAACGACGCACCGATAAATAACCAGCGACTCCAGATCAAAGGCGGCGTCCGGCTTCCCATTCGGCAGCCGGTCCTTGAAATGTTTCAGCGCCTCAAGTTGGACCCGGGTGAGGGACGTTTCAAACCCATCGGGAAACCGGACCAGAAATTGATGCTGATCACCGGTTGGCGTCCGGGTGACAACGCCCACGGCACCGCGCGGATGAACGAGTGAATTATTTGTCCCGCGGACTTCAACAAGCGACACGACCTGCGTGCCGGCAAATATGTTCTCCGGCTGGTGCGACATTGCGGGTCGCAGGTTAAACGAATTCTGATTCCCAATCGAGATTTAACTCCGCCCCAAATCGGTGTTTTCCGCCTTCATCTTTGTTCCTTCGTGTCTTCGTTGTTATTCCCTCCGCTTCCCGCCTTCCTTGGCCGCCGTAGCCTCGGCGAAGGCGGCTGCCTTCATTTTATGTTTCCCAGCAACATTACACTTTCTTCGTTTTGTGCTTAACTCGCCTGGATGCAACCGACATTTCAGATTTCGGCGGGGAGCGCGACCGTCCCGGTCGCCGTTCGAGGCGTCCCCGCCTCGAACACTCCCACACTGGTCGCGCCGAAGCAAAGCGAAGGCGGACATTCGCGCCGTGGCGTCGCGAACAACGCGCGAGGTGCGCGTGCTCCCTATTTCACAATCCACATTTATTGCAGCCCCAACACCCTCGGAAAAAACATAAAATTACCAAACGAACCCAAATCAGCCGGTAACGAACCCATTCTCCATCGTTTCAGCGCCTCAAATTATCAGCGTTTCAGCGTTTCAGCTTTTGTCCTCAATCCAGCCCAATCCAACCTAATCCAACCTAATCCAAGCATTTTTTTTCAATGAACCTGACGCGGAAAACCACTTGGGAGAGCGTCCACTCGTGTACAGTTTCCACCGCCGGAAATCCGCCGTCCCGCAATTCATCATTATTCCCCTTATTTTACTCATGTTTACTCATCTTTACTCATGTTTACTCATTAAAAACCAAAAATGCGCCCTCGTTTTCTTACTCCCATGTCCACAGGGACTCTTCAAGAGCTCCAAACCGCGCCGTTTGGGTTTGCGAAGCGCTCCCAATTTTGGGAATTTGTTGGCGCATGTCAAAAATCCAACGCGCCCTCATTTCCGTTTCCGACAAAACCGGCCTTGTTCCTTTCGCCCAAATCCTGGCCCGGGCGGGAATCGAGATCCTTTCCACAGGCGGCACGGCCAAAAACCTTCGCGAAGCCGGCTTGACCGTCAAGGATGTCAGCGAACACACCGATTTCCCTGAAATGCTCGACGGCCGCGTCAAGACCCTGCACCCCAAAATCCACGGCGGATTGCTCTTCATTCGCGGCAATGAAAAACACGAGGCGGCCGCGCGCGAGCACGGGATCACGCCGATTGATCTGGTGGTGGTCAACCTGTATCCCTTCGAGCAAACCGTCGCCCGGCCAAATGTCTCCCTGCATGATGCCATCGAAAACATCGATATCGGCGGCCCATCCATGTTGCGGAGCGCGGCCAAAAATCACGACAGCGTCACCGTGGTGGTGGACCCGATGGATTACGCGGAAGTGGCCCGGCAGATTTCCGATGGCGGAAACACCGATTTGAACCTCCGCCGCAAACTGGCCGCCAAGGTTTTTGCGCGCACCGCCGCTTACGACGGAGCCATCGCCGCCCATTTGAGCAACGAATTCAAAGTCCAGGATTCGGAATTGCCGCCGGCCCTGCATCTCTTTGCGCCGCTGGCCCAACCGCTGCGTTACGGCGAAAATCCCCATCAAACCGCAGCGCTCTACGGGCGGTTCAAGGAATTCTTTCACCAACTCCACGGCAAGGAACTTTCCTATAACAACATCCTGGACCTGACCGCGGCCGCCAATTTGATTTCTGAATTTGAGACCGAGTCGCCCACCCTGGCGATTTTGAAACATACCAATCCCTGCGGCGTTGGCCGGGGCGCCAGCCTGCGCGAGGCATGGGAAAAGGCGCTGGCGACGGACCGCCAGGCGCCCTTTGGCGGAATTATTGCCGTGAACCAGACCCTCGACGGGCCGTGCGCCTCCGCCATCGCCGAAATCTTCAGCGAGGTCATCATCGCCCCGGATTTTTCGGCGGAAGCCCTGGAGATTTTGCAAAAGAAAAAGAACCTTCGGCTCCTTAAAATCTTAAAATCGCCGGCCACCGCCGGCTCGCTCGACCTGCGCAGCGTCGGCGCGGATTCGTTTCTGTTGCAAAAACGCGATTTGAAAATGACCGCGCGCGGCGACCTCAAAATCGTCACGCAACGCCAGCCCACCGAAGACGAATTGTTGGCGATGCTGTTTGGCTGGCGCGTGGCCAAACACGTCAAATCGAACGCCATCGTCTATGCCGCCGCGGATCGCACGCTGGGGATTGGGGCCGGGCAAATGAGTCGGGTGGATTCCAGCCGCATTGCCGTCTGGAAAGCCGGGGAAGCAAAACTTTCGCTCCGCGGCAGTGTCATTTGCAGCGACGCGTTCTTCCCCTTCCCGGATGCGTTGCTGGCGGCGGCGGATGCCGGCGCGACGGCGGCCATTCAACCGGGTGGCTCGGTCAAGGATGCGGACGTGATCGCGGCGGCAAATGATCGCGGAATGGCCATGGCCTTCACGGGCATCCGCCACTTCCGGCATTAGCCCGTTGAAATTCTCGAACGAACCAATTGCGCGGGGTCATCCCAGAAGCCAATAAATCAGGAAGAATTGCGCGAGGGTCACCAGCGCCAATAATGTCCAAACCAGAAATTCCCGCAGGCGCAAGCCGCGTTGCGTGACCGCTGCCAGCCAGAACTCCAATTTCACCGAGCCAAGGCTGATGACATCGCCATTTCGCAGTGGCGCGGTTTCCACCGGCTGGCTGTTGATGGCGGCCACTGCATTCGGCGCCACCGCGGCGATAAATCGCCGGCTGTCCCGTTGAATTTCCAAAGTCAGATGCGAATCCCAAATGCCGTCGTCATCCAATTGCAGGTCATTGGCCGCGGCGCGCCCGATGCGAAAAGGAAAATGGCGGGCAATCGTTTGATGGCCCGCCTTCTTTCCGGAAAGAATATTCAATTGCACCATTACCAGATTCTTCGGGATACGTTGACCTGGTCATTGGGATCAACGTGGGGATCATCGGCCGGGTTTTCCAGCGCCTTGTCATAATCGACTGTGATCACCTGGCCCGTTGAGGCGCGAATCAGCTTGATATTATGGTGATTGGCAAAATCGCTCAACCCGCCGGCGGACTGAATGGCTTTGGTCACCGTCGTGCCATCCACGTAAAGCTGCCGGCCCGTTCCTCCTCCCTTGATTTCACCTCCGACATAGTAAACCCGATCTTCGCCTGATTTGACCGTCACGGTCAAATTCGGATAATACTTGGGCACGTAAAGGTCATGAATCTCGTCTTGCAACTGGCCAAAAGTCTTGTTCGTGGCAATAACCGGATCGATATAGGGCAGACTGATGGTGCCGTCTTCCTTGACCTGGACTTCGTGCGGTTGGGCTGCCAACTGGTCGCCAGAGGGCAAACCGGAAAAACTGACGACCACCGTTTCGCCAATTGTGAAGGTGGCAATGGGTTCCGGCCTGGCCGGGAGTTGGTTTGTTTGAGTATCATCGGTTGAGGCGCATCCGTTCAGAAAAATGCCTGCCAACAGCCAGGTGGTTAAAAATAATACTCGGACGAATAACTTCATGGGCGCTTATCCTCGCGAAAGTTTCGCTTTAATCAATACTTTTGTTTGATTCCGGCGCGGTCAGAGTCCCCGCCGGAATTTTTATCAGCGATTTTCCCGGCCTTCTCGGCCGACTCGGCTTCCTGTTCCTGTTCATTCTTCGAATAGTAATAATATCCGTGATAGTACCCGCTGTAGTAATAATAGCTTTCGTCCTGCGACATGTTGATGTTATTGAGGACGAGGCCGATGAGGTTGCCGCCGACCTTTTCAATCATCTGCTTGGCGCGGATGTTCATCGGCTGCGGATACCGGCGATATTGAATGACTTGGACCACCATGTCCATTTCGCTGGCCAGCACCGCGGCGTCGCTTACCCCCATGATGGGCGGAGAATCAAAGAAAACATAATCGTACCGCTGCTTCAATTCGGTGATCAGGTCCTTCATTTGCGCCGAACCAAGAATATTCATCGAACTGCTGGGCAACTTGCCGCTGGCCATGAGATCAAGGGTCGGAACACTCGTCCGCTGGACCACTTCCTCAATCGTGTTCTGTTTGAGCAAATAATTCGTCAATCCCACGCTATTGCTCACGCGCAAAAGCTTGTGCAACGTCGGACGGCGCAAGTCCGAATCCACCAACAGCACCCGTTGCCCGGTCTGGGCAAACACGGTCGCCAGATTCACCGTCGTGGTCGATTTTCCTTCGCCGGCGCCGGCGCTCACCACCACAATCGTATTGAGCTTGTCGTCCTTTCGCGAAAACAACAGATTCGTCCGCAATACCCGATAGGCCTCGGCATGCTGGCTTTCGACGCCCTCATTCAGCAGCACCCCCACATTTTGCGGGATCACACCGAGGACCGGCGACTGCAACGCCCGTTCCACGTCGTCAATTGTCTTGACGCTCGTGTCCAGATACTCGATGAAGAACGCCAGGCCCACGCCCACAATCAGTCCGATGATAATGCCCAGCAGGATGTTGACCAATTTGTTCGGTTTCGCGGGGTCCTTGCTCGGCACGGCCGGATTAATGATCGTGACCATCCGCGTCTTGGGGGTCACCAAATCCAGCTTGTCGCTCGCAATTTTCTCGGCGACCAGTGTGTGAAATGTCCGCATGTCTTCCAATTTGTGCTTGGCCTCCCAATACGGCTGGCCGCGTGATATTTCAGCCAGGTCGTTCGATTTTGCCGATTCCAATTCGGCGGTGGTTTCATCAACCGCCGCCTTGGAGGACGCCACCTTGGCCGTCAGGCCGATCAGGCTTCCCGTTACCCGCGCATTGATCTCCTGCTGTAATTCATCTCCGATCTTTTGAAGGCTTTGAATGTCCGGAAGGTTGGTTGTATAATACACTTTTTGTGACGCCAACGTTTGCTCGTTGTAGTGCAGTTTGGTCACCAAATCATCCAAAATCGCGTCCTGGGGATTGATTGACGGCAGCACATCCGGGAGTTCCGCCGGGTTTGTTTTCGCCACGTCATTCAATTCGTCGAGCGCCACCAACAGTTGCATGTAATTATGTTCATCCTCGTTCCGCTGGTCCGTGAGGCGCTCGGTCTGCTCCTGGGTGAGCGTCGTAGTGGGTGTCTCGGAATTCGGATCGGTGTCAATGATGCCCAAATCCTTGCGGAGCTGGTCCACGTTGCTTTGCAGGGCTTCAATATTGGTCTCTTCCTGTTGAAAACTGCCCTCCATGGCCTGCACCTGCTGCATCGCATTGGTATTATACTCGGCCAAACGGTAATCGTAATAAGCGCCGGCCACGGCGTTGGCCAGCTTTGCCGCTTCATCGGCCTTTTCATCATAGACCGTGATGTCAATGAGCTTGGTGTTGCGCTCGGCGACCAGGCTCAAACGGCCCTTGAAGATATCCATGGCCTCGTCCTGCGTTAACGGCATCCCGTTGTTGAGGTCTTTGCTCCAGACATTCAGCAGGTCCAGTTGATCGATGACCCGCCCCAGCACCTGAACCGACTGGATTTTTTGAAACTCCGTCGCGATGAAATAGGGATCGTACGGCAGATACGCTTGCTGGGGCATGGACACCGTCACCGGGGCATCGGGATTGATTTCAATGCTGGTCGTGCTGGCATAAAAACGGGGCAGGATAAACGTGACGATCGTGGCCGTGATGGAAATCAAAAGAAAAACCGAAATGATGACTGTCTTCCGGACGCGGATAATGCGCCAATAATCAAGAAAATGCAGCGAGTTTTCCTGTTGCGCTTGGTCTTTTGCTGGTTCCATATTCAAAAACAAACGGGAGACAGAGTATTAAGACACTGCTCCCGTCAACTTGTTCAATTTTCCGCCGGACGCCTTGATTTGGCCAAGAGATTAGTAAGTAGCCGTCACGCCAAGATATATGCGATTTCGATTGTAATCCTGGTTCAATACGGACGCAGTTTTGTACCAGTCGAAGTTGTAACCAATTTCCGAGGAAAAATGCACATTGAAATTATACGTCAAATTGACGCCAAAAGTGGCGAAATTCGCGTCCTGATCATTAATTCCTCCACCGTGATAAATCGAATACTGATAATCGGCGGTCAGTGAACCAACGATTTTCGGAGTCAACGCATCGCTGATCTGCCCAAACACCACAGTGCTTTGCTGGTCCTCCACCAGTTGGGTGCTGCTGGAGCCGACGGAGGCCGTGTCCGTGGCATTCCGCGTCTCATTGACGCCCAGTTGAATGTAACTGCCGGGCAGGTAGGTATAAGTCAACGAAGCATCGCCGTACGGAGCCAAGGCAGCCTTCTCAGCAGAATCACCGTAATAGCTCGTATATTGCACGCCCGCATGAATCGCCCCGCTCAGATTTTCCAAAAATTGATGAGTCAACCCGGCAAAACCATATTCCGTGCGATTATCACGACTGGCGGAATCATAGACAACGTTATTCAGTTCTGCAATCGGCTCACCGCCGGTATAAACCACCTGGCCATATTGATAAGTGATGGAGGCAACGGTTTCCTCATCCACCGCCCATTGGAAGGCAATCGACGCCAGATTTTCATCCCGATCCAGCAAGCCGGTCAAGCTCGGATCGCTGACACTGCCCCCGTTGTTATCGTACGTATAATAGGTATTCTCGTACTTGAATTTGGTGCTGAATTGGCTGGTCCAATCGGTCGTGAGCGAAATCGTGCCATCATTGGCCAGGTTGTTTCCTTCAATGCGCTCTGGCGTGGCCGTCGCGGTTGTCAACTGCGGTTCCTGGTACACACTCACCACGTCTTCAAAACGGGCTTCCCAGCGCGGATTGAAGGCATGATCCAGCCACAGATCAAATTCGTGCGATTGGTCGATCGGGCGCTGTCCATCCTGCTCGCGGGTTTGATAATAATACAGCCCGTAAATGTAGCGCACGCCGATCTCGGTCTGGGCAAACGGCGCGTTTAAGCTGAAACTCGGAGAAGCCTCAAAACCATAACTGCCTGTTTTCTTCGACGCCGTAAGATAGTTGTCGTCGTAAAATCCCCTCAAAGTTCCTGAGAGGGTCCAGATTTTCGAGCTGTCGGTTGCGGTGATGTCGGGAGCATATGCCGCATGAACAGCGGCGGCACCGGCGGCAGCCAATCCTACAGAGACAATAATTTTCTTCATCATACTTACCCCGCGTTTCTTTCTATAAATGACGTTTACTGTTTTTTCCGGTTTAAAAGTTTGCACATCCAAGCATGCTGACTTTTGATTCAGGCCAACTTATCAAAAATGCAAACACCAAGTCAAAGCCTTTTTTTAAAAAAATTTTACAGTCTTGGGCCGGCGCGTTTGCGGTTCAGTTCTTTGAGTAACAGACGTAAATTGTGAGTGTTAATGACATCGGTTTGTTCCAACCATCCCTTGCGCGCAACTCCGCAACCGAGGCGTAGAAACGCGCAATGCTCATTCCGGTGCGCGTCAGAATTCAACACGCATTTGACCCCCTTGCTCTTTGCGTAAGGCCAGTGCCGCCAGTCAAGGTCAAATCGCCGCGGGTTGCAATTCAATTCCAGCCAGGTGCCCGTGGCTGCGCAGGCATCTATAACGGCGTGAACATTAACAGGATATGGCTCGCGTTCCAGGAGCAGCCGTCCGGTCATGTGGGCAATCATGTGGACATTCCGGTTGCTCGCGGCGGCGATCAGACGCCGGGTATTTTCGGCCTCGTTGTTCGACGGTTGGTGCAGGCTGGCCACCACCACCTCCAGTTCTGAAAGGGTTTTATCGTCCAAATCCAGGCCGTCCTTCAAAATATCCGCCTCAATGCCGGTCAATAATCGAAAGTCCGTGCCGCGTTTGGCCAATTTATCATTGATTTTCTTGATTTCACCGATTTGTTCACGCAAACGCGCGGCATTCAGGCCGTTCGCTTGAACAGAGGATTTTGAATGGTCGGTGATCGCCCAGTATGCCAGACCCAGATTGTCCATGAAATCGGCAATCTCCTCCAGCCGGTTGTGTCCGTCGCTCCAGGTCGAATGATTATGGAGCGAACCCCGCAACTGCGACCATTCCAGCAACTTGGGCAGACGGTTCCCCTCCGCGGCGGCGATTTCCCCCATGTCTTCGCGGATTTCCGGCTCGATGTACGGCAAATCCAGTCTGGAAAAAATTTCCTCCTCGGTCTGGCAGGCTACCAACAGCTTCGGGTCGCGCGTTTCCTCCTTGGATTTGAAAAGGCCGTATTCATTCAGGCGCAGGCCGCGCGCGATGGCTCGCTGGCGCATCACAATGTTGTGTTCCTTGCCGCCGGTGAAATACGCCAGCGCAAACGGAAATTCGGCATCGCTCACCACGCGCAGGTCCGCCTGCAGACCGCCTTCCAAAATCACGCTCGCCTTGGTTTCGCCTTTGGCCGTGACCTTGATGACACCGGGTTCCGCCGCAAAAAATTCAATTACCTCGGCCGGTTTCTTCGAGGACGCCAGCAAATCAAGGTCGCCAATCACTTCTTTGCTGCGGCGTAAACTGCCCGCAAAACTGCAACGGATGACCGCCGGATGCTCGCGCAATGATTCCAACAATGGTTCGGCCGCGCGCAAGACGTCGCTCAAAAGATGTTTGCTGGCATACATTCGCCGGCGCTCAATCCCTTCGATAATATTCGCGGCGGTCTTTTCCCCAAACCCCGCCAGCTCCGCAACCTTGCCGGATTTGCAGGCCGCTTCCAGTTGTTTAACGTTCTCAATCCCCAGTTTGTCATTGAGAATCTTGATTTTTTTCGGGCCTACCCCCGGGATTTCCAGCATTTCCACCAGGCCCGGAGGAACGGAAGCCTTAAGCTCCTCGAAGTACTTCAATTGGCCGGTTTCAAATAACTCCAAGATTTTTTGTTCCAGCGCCTCGCCGATGCCCTTGATCTCCCCCAGGCGTTTTTCCTGGATGATCTTTTCCAACGGTTCATTCAGATTTTCCAGCGTGCGGGCGGCGTTGGCGTAAGCGCGGGTCTTGAAAGGATTCTCGCCTTTCAGTTCCAGCAGGGTTCCAATCTCCACCAGAATCTCCGCAATCTTGTTCTTGTCCATTGGTGAAATTATGCGCCGCAAATCTCAAAGTTCAAACGTTAACGCAAAAAACGCGCGCGGTCATTTCCCCCTTCTTTCGTTGATTAGCGGCCGGGGTGTCCGTATCTTCCCGCCGCTTTATGGCGACCATTAAACCCTTTGCCGCGCTGCGACCGAAACCGCAATTGGCCTCGCAAATCTGCGAATTGCCGTACGATGTGCTGTCTTCGGACGAAGCGCGCGCGGCGGTGGGGGGCAATCCGCTGAGTTTTTTCCATGTCAGCAAGCCGGAAGTGGACCTGCCGCCCGGAACCAACGCGTATGCGCCCGAAGTTTATGCCCGGGGCGCCGCGAACTTTCAGAAACTTATTTCCCAAGGCGCGCTCATCCGGGATGCGCAGCCGAATTTTTATTTGTACCGGCAAATCATGGGCCAACATTCCCAGACGGGATTCGTGGCCGTGGCCAGTTGCGATGAATACCTGCGCGGAATCATCAAGAAGCATGAATTGACCCGCGTCGATAAGGAGGATGACCGGGTCCGCCACATCGAAGCATTGAACTCCCAGACCGGGCCAGCGTTCCTGGCCTGTCGCAGTGAGGCCTTCGATCGTTTCCTTTCGGAGAAAGTTTCCGGCACGCCCGCGGTTGATTTTGTGGCCGGGGACGGCGTGCGGCACACGTCGTGGACGGTTTCGGACCCGCCGGAAGTCCGGTTTATCGAAGAAACGTTCGCGGGCATTCCGCAGCTCTATATTGCCGACGGGCATCATCGGAGCGCGGCGGCTGGGCGGGTGTTCCAATCGCGTCAGGGCGTCGGCGGCAGCGCCTGGTTTCTGGCGGTGATCTTCCCACATCAACAATTGCGGATTCTGCCGTACAATCGCGCGCTGAAAGACTTGAATGGCAACTCGGCGGCACAATTGACTCAAAAGCTGGAATCGGTCTTTGCCTTTTCCGGGGAGGGAAACCCAGCGCCTGCGAAAAAACATGAGCTGGGATTCTATTTTCAGGGCCGGTGGCAGACATTGGCGTTCCGGGAAAAATTTGTTCAAACCAACCAACCGTTGGAGCGGCTGGATGTCGAGCTGCTGCAAAAACACGTGCTGGGACCGGTTTTCGCGATTGAAGACCCGCGCACAAGCAAACGCATTCAATTTGTGGGCGGCATCCGCGGCACGGCGGAACTCGAAAAGCTCGTGAACAGCGGCGAATACGCCTGCGCCTTTTCCATGTACCCGACGTCGATGGAAGATTTAATGGTCGTGGCCGATGCCAACCAAATCATGCCGCCCAAGAGCACGTGGTTCGAGCCGAAACTGCGCGACGGCATGTTCTGCCATCTGATTTGAAATCGGGATTAAAAATTTTCAATTCGACAGGCCGCTTTTGAACCCTGACATTTTGCGCGTGCCGACTCGTCTTCAACGCGGGTTGCGTGCCACCTTTTTGGGCATGACCGTGAACGTGATTCTGGCAGGCCTGAAATTGGCCGCCGGAATCATCGGCCGTTCCCACGCCCTTGTCGCCGACGCGGTGGAATCGTTCGCGGACATTTTCAATTCGATCATCATCTGGCGCGGCCTTGTGGTCGCCGATGCGCCGGCGGATGAAGAACATCCCTATGGCCACAGCAAAGCCGAGCCGCTCGCCGCGGCTTTCGGCGCCGTCATGCTCCTGGCCGCGGCGTTCTGGATCATCGTCAAAGCCTTGATCGAAATCCGCGAACCGCACTTCTCCCCCAAATGGTTTACATTGGTGGTCCTGGTCGTGGTCATCATCACCAAGGAAATCCTGTTCCGAATTGTCCGTCACGAGGGCGAAGCCACGGACAATGCCGCCGTGCGCACCGACGCCTGGCATCATCGCAGTGACGCCATCACCTCCGCGGCCGCCTTCATCGGCATCAGCATTGCCATTGCCGGCGGCCAAAATCTTTCCTGGGCGGACGACGCCGCGGCAATCTTTGCCTCGTTCATCATCGGTCGGAACGGATGGCATTTGTTGTTGCCGGCCATGAATGAATTGATGGACCGCGCGCCCGCCCCCGAAATCATCGGGCGTATCCGCGAAATTGCGTCATCGGTCGCGGGCGTGGCAAGTGTGGAAAAATGCTTCGCCCGCAAGGCCGGGCATCTTTTTTTTGTGGAAATGCACGTGGAGGTTGACCCGTTGATGACCGTGTTGCGCTCGCATGAAATCGCGCATCAGGTGAAGGACAATATCCGCGCGCAAATGCCGAATGTGAGCGATGTCCTGGTCCATATTGAGCCGCGGAGAGCCGCCGCGCACGCGCGCGCGAATCCGCCCGCTCCATGAAGCGGCTGCATTGGCATTGTCAAACCTCCCCTCCGGATGTCTCCGCGGGGCTTTTTCTGAAAACATTTATTGCGTAATGGTGGGTTTTGAGCCAAAAATAAGTGAACGACGGCGGATTGCCAGATGATTAACAACCTGACGCAACAAGATGAAAACAACCGGCTCGCGAAAAAATCAATTTCCGCGCCGGGGAAGCAGGGCCTTTATGACCCGCAATTTGAGCATGACTCTTGCGGGGTTGGATTTCTTGTTCATATCAAGGGACAAAAATCCCATGCCATCGTTCAAGACGCGCTGAAGATTTTGCTCAACCTCGACCACCGCGGCGCTTGCGGTTGCGAGGTGAATACGGGGGATGGCGCGGGCATCCTCATGCAAGTGCCGCATGAATTCCTTGCCAGGGTCACCGGCCCGCTCGGTTTCCAGCTTCCCGTTCCCGGCCAATATGGTGTCGGCATGTTGTTCATGCCCGTCAACGCCACCGAGCGCGACGGCGTCAAGGCGGCCTTTGCCAAAATCGTTTCCAATGAGGGCCAGACCCTTCTTGGCTGGCGCGATGTTCCCACGGACAATTCGTCGCTCGGCAATGGCGCGAAAAATTCCGAGCCGCACATGATGCAGGTGTTTGTCGGGCGCAATCCTGCGTTGAAGGACGATGCGGTTTTCGAGCGCGAGCTTTACATCATCCGCAAAGTGGCCGAACAGACCATCCGTTACGGCAAAAACATTCCCGGCGGCGGCACCTTTTACGTTTCCAGCCTGTCCGCCAGAACCTGCACGTACAAAGGGATGTTGATGCCCGCGCAGGTCGCCAGGTATTATCCCGACCTGGTCGATCCGGCCATGAAATCGGCGCTGGCGCTGGTGCATTCGCGTTTTTCCACCAACACCTTTCCCAGTTGGGACCGCGCTCATCCCAATCGCTACATCGCGCACAACGGTGAAATCAACACCTTGCGCGGCAACGTGAACTGGATGCGCGCCGCCCAGTCCAATTTCAAATCGCCGCTCTTTGGCGACGACATCAAGAAAATCATCCCCGTCATCAACACCGACGGCAGCGATTCCGCCCAGTTCGACAATTGCGTCGAAATGCTCGTCATGACCGGACGCGAACTGCCCCATGCCATGATGATGATGATTCCCGAACCGTGGGAAAATCATGAGAGCATGGACCCCGAACGCCGCGCGTTCTACGAATTTCATTCTTGTCTGATGGAACCATGGGACGGCCCGGCTTCGATGGCCTTCACCGATGGCCGGATCATCGGGGCGTGCCTGGACCGTAACGGCCTGCGCCCCTCGCGTTATTACGTCACCAAGGACGACTTGGTCATCATGGCGTCCGAGGCTGGCGTCCTGCCCGTGGCGCCTGAGCGCGTTCTGCAAAAAGGCCGCTTGCAACCCGGAAGAATGTTCCTAGTGGACACCGAACAGGGCCGCATCGTCGCGGACGAAGAACTGAAGAAAAAATACGCGAGCGCACACCCCTACCAGAAATGGTTGGAACAACACCACGTCCTGCTCGAAAATTTGCCGGCCCCCACGGAAAAGACCGAGCCGGACCATCGCAAAATTTTGCAACGGCAACAGGCCTTTGGCTACACCTTCGAGGATTTGCGGTTCCTTGTCGGGCCGATGGCCAACGACGGCGTGCAGCCGCTCGGTTCCATGGGCACCGACACGCCGCTGGCGGTCCTCTCCAACAAACCCCAGTTGTTGTACAACTATTTCAAACAACTGTTCGCCCAGGTCACCAATCCGCCCATTGACCCCATTCGCGAGGAGATCATCACCTCGACCGAGACCATGGTCGGCGGCCGCGGCGGCTTGCTCAATCCCGAGCCAAACAGTTGCGCGCTCATCAAACTCAAGCACCCCATCCTCACCAATGAGGAATTGGAAAAACTGCGGCATGTTGACGGCAAAATTTTTAAAGCCGTCACCCTCCCCATTTTGTTCGAAGTCAAAAATGCGGCCAAAAGCATGGAATCGGCGTTGGAAACGTTGTTTTCCGAAGCGGACCAGGCCATTGTCGGCGGCGCGAATATTTTGATCCTGTCGGATCGCGGCATCTCGCTCGAAATGGCGCCCATCCCAGCGTTGTTGGCCGTCGCCGGATTGCATCATCATCTGATCCGCGCCGGCACGCGCGGACTCGTCGGTCTGGTCTTGGAATCCGGCGAACCGCGCGAGGTGCATCATTTCGCGCTCCTCATCGGTTATGGTTGCAGCGCCATCAATCCCTATCTCGCCTTCGCCACGGTTGACGATTTGATTTTGCAGGGGTTGCTCGTCAACACCGACCATAAGACCGCCTTCAAGAAATACATCAAGGCAGTGGTTAAAGGCGTCGTCAAGACCATGGCCAAGATGGGCATCTCCACCGTCCAAAGCTACCGCGGCGCGCAGATTTTTGAAGCCGTCGGCCTCAATGGCGATGTCGTGGATAAATACTTCACCTGGACGCCTTCGCGCATCCAGGGCGTCGGCCTCGATGTCATCGCTGCGGAAGCCCTGGCGCGCCATCATCACGCGTTTCTGGGCCGCTCCGAGAACGGGGTGCTCGATGCCGGCGGCCAATACCAATGGCGCGATGACGGCGAATATCATTTGTTCAACCCTCAGAGCATTCACAAATTGCAGAACGCCTGCCGCACCGGCAGCGAAAAAATTTACCGCGAGTACGCCGAATTGATCAACAACCAGGCCAGGAACCTCTGTACCTTGCGCGGTCTGCTCGAGTTTAAACCTGCCGAAAAACCGTTGCCGATTGAAGAAGTCGAATCGGTCGAAGAGATCGTGAAACGCTTCAAGACCGGCGCCATGAGCTATGGCTCCATCTCCAAGGAAGCGCACGAGGCGTTGGCCATTGCCATGAACCGCCTCGGTGGCAAGTCAAATACCGGCGAGGGCGGCGAGGACCCGGACCGCTATATTCCGCTGCCCAACGGCGATTCAAAGAATTCCGCCATCAAACAGGTCGCCAGCGGACGTTTTGGCGTCACCAGCCATTATCTCGTTAACGCGCGGGAATTGCAGATCAAGATGGCGCAAGGCGCCAAGCCCGGCGAGGGTGGCGAGTTGCCCGGCAAAAAGGTTTATCCGCCCATCGCCAAAGTGCGCGGCACCACCGCGGGCGTCGGCCTTATCTCGCCGCCGCCGCACCATGACATTTATTCCATTGAAGACCTGGCGGAACTGATTTACGACCTGAAGAATTCCAATCGCAACGCGCGCGTGAGCGTCAAGCTTGTCGCCGAAGTGGGTGTGGGCACGATTGCCGCGGGTGTGGCCAAGGCACACGCGGACGTGGTCTTGATTTCGGGCCATGACGGTGGCACCGGCGCCTCGCCGTTGTCGTCCATCAAACACGCGGGCGGTCCGTGGGAACTCGGCGTGGCGGAAACCCACCAAACCCTCGTGCTCAACAATTTGCGCAGCCGCATCTACGTGGAGACCGACGGCCAGTTGAAAACCGGACGCGACGTCGCCGTGGCCGCCTTGCTAGGCGCGGAGGAATTTGGTTTTGCGACCGCGCCGCTGGTCGTGCTGGGCTGCATCATGATGCGCGTTTGCCATATGAACACCTGCCCCGTGGGCGTGGCCACGCAGGACCCAAGGCTGCGCGCTCGTTTTGGCGGCAACCCCGACCATGTCGTGAACTTCATGCGCTTCGTCGCGCAGGAACTTCGTGAAATCATGGCCAAACTCGGTTTCCGCACAATGAACGAGATGATCGGCCGCACGGACAAATTGAATCCGTGGAAGGCCATCGATCATTGGAAGGCCCGCGGCCTCGACCTCACCCCCATCCTGCACCAGCCCGAAGCGGGTCCGGAAGTGGGCCGCTATCGCCAGCAGGACCAGGACCATGGACTGGAAAAAACGCTCGACGTCACCAGGCTGCTCGATCTTTGCCGGCCGGCGATCGAACGCGGCGAGAAGGTTCGCGCCGAACTGCCCATCATCAACGTGAATCGCGTCGTCGGCACCATCACCGGCAGCGAGATCACCAAAAAACACGGGCCAAACGGGTTGCCCGAGGACACCGTACACCTCAAATTTAACGGCAGTGCCGGCCAGAGCTTCGGCGCGTTTGTGCCCAAAGGCATGACGCTCGAACTCGAAGGCGATGCCAATGATTATTTCGGCAAGGGCCTCAGTGGCGGCAAACTCATCGTCTATCCGCCCAAAGGTTCGACCTTCGTTCCCGGCGAAAACATCATCATCGGCAACGTGGCCCTTTATGGCGCAACCAATGGCGAAATTTATGTTCGCGGCATGGCCGGCGAACGTTTCGGCGTCCGCAATTCCGGCGTGAATGCTGTCGTTGAGGCCATCGGCGACCACGGTTGCGAATACATGACCGGTGGACGGGTCATCGTTCTTGGCAAGACCGGACGCAATTTTGCCGCCGGCATGAGCGGAGGCATCGCTTATGTCCTGGATGAAGACGGTGATTTCTCCACCCGCTGCAACAAGGAATTGGTCGGGCTGGGAAAATTAACTGACCCTGATGAAATTGAAGAGATTTGGAAATTGATCCATCGCCACCAGACTTATACCGGCAGCCATCGCGCCGGGAAAATCCTGGCCGAATGGAAATCGTACGTGCCGAAGTTTGTCAAAGTGTTGCCCAAAGACTACGCTCGTGTATTGGAGTCGTTGAAAAAGGTCGAGTCTCAGGGCTTGAGCGGTGACGATGCCATCATGGCCGCATTTGAAGAAAATATCCGCGACGTTGCCCGCGTCGGCGGCGGATGAGTGCAATTATGGGACTTTTTTACACAGACTGCAAAATTGTGAACCCGGCTGAAAATTTCAAGGCGGTAATGGTGCCGCGTCTCATAGTTGACACCGGTGCAGAAGCTACTTGGATTGACGGCACTGTATTATCGAAAATCGGCGTCGAGCCGCGCAAAAGGGATTTGCAGTTTCAAATGGCAAATGGGCAGATCATTACCCGCTCAGTCGGTTACGCGGTGCTGAAAGTGGATCAGGCCGAAACCGTTGACGAAGTTGTCTTCGCGCAAAAAGGAGATTTGCAATTGCTCGGCGCGCGCGCTTTGGAAGGATTGAATTTGAAAGTGGATTCGCGCGGTAAAAAATTAGTTGCCGCCGGGCCAATTATTGTTGCCACCGCCGTGCCGCCGCGATTCGGAAAATTAATTCGCGTTCCAGGCCGCGCGCCGCGGCAAAAAAAAGCAAAAATCCATTTAGGCCGCCGAATCAGTTTGAAATCGAAAAACTGAAATGGGTAAACCAACCGGATTTTTAGATTTTAGCCGCGAACTGCCGCAAGACCGTTCGCCGCTCGGTCGCGTCAGCGACTGGAAGGAATTTCACCAGCACATGCCCGAGGCCGAACTGAAGCAACAGGGCGCGCGCTGCATGGATTGCGGCGTTCCCTTCTGCCACACCGGCCAGCTTGTCAGCGGCATGGCCAGCGGTTGCCCCATCCATAATCTCATTCCGGAATGGAACGACTTGGTCTATCGCGGCCTCTGGAAGGAAGCTCTCGATCGTCTACATAAGACCAACAATTTTCCCGAATTCACCGGCCGCGTCTGCCCCGCCCCGTGCGAAGGCTCGTGCGTACTGGGCATCAATAATCCGCCCGTCACCATCAAAAACATTGAGTGTACCATTGCCGACCACGGCTGGGAGAACGACTGGATCAAGCCCGAACCGCCCAAAAAGCGTACTGGCAAAAAAATCGCCGTCGTCGGTTCCGGCCCCGCGGGCTTGAGCGCCGCCGCGCAATTGAACAAGGCCGGACACCTCGTCACCATCTTCGAGCGCGCCGACCGCCCCGGCGGTCTGCTCATGTACGGCATCCCCAACCCAAAACTCGACAAAAACGAAGTCGTAATGCGCCGCATCAAACAACTCGAGGAGGAAGGCGTCATCTTCGCTTGCAATACCAACGTAGGCGGGAATTATCCTGCGGATAAATTGGTGAAAGAATTTGACGCCGTCATCCTGGCGACCGGCGCCACCAAACCGCGCGATCTGTCGATTCCCGGGCGCGAATTCAAAGGCGTCCATTTCGCGATGGAATTTCTCACCGCCAATACCAAGGCGATTTTGGACGGCCATAAGAATGGCAGTTTCATTGATGCCACTGGCAAGGACGTCATTGTCATCGGCGGTGGCGACACCGGCACGGATTGCGTGGCCACCTCCATGCGGCACGGGTGTAAATCGCTCGTGCAGGTGGAGATTTTGCCCAAACCGCCGGTGGAGCGCGCCAGGGATAATCCCTGGCCGGAATGGCCGAAGGTTTACAAGATGGACTATGGGCAGGAGGAAGCCGCCGCCAAATTCGGCGCCGACCCGCGCATTTATCTGACTACCGCCACCAAATTCGAGTCCGACACCCACGGCCACGTCAAAGCTGTTCATACCGTCCAGGTGCAATGGGAGCGGAACGACAAGGGCCAGTTCATTTCCAAGCATGTTCCCGGCACGGAAAAAGTCTTGCCCGCGCAACTCGTCTTGCTCGCGATGGGCTTCCTGGGACCGGAACAGCCACTGCTCGATGCGCTCGGCGTGGAGCGTGACGCGCGCAGCAACGCCAAGGCCGACTTCGAAAAATACACTACCAACCATCCCAAGGTATTTGCCTGCGGCGATTGCCGGCGCGGCCAGAGCCTGGTCGTGTGGGCGTTCAATGAAGGCCGCGGCGCCGCCCGCGAATGCGACCGTTTCCTCATGGGCACGACGGATTTGCCGTAAGGCCAGACCCATCAGTCGTTGCAATTTGCGACTTGTTCAAAACCCGGGGTGGTCACAAATTGTGACCTTGAATCAGATTCGAACCGTGAAACCGAAGAAACCGACTGAGTCTCTCATTCTGACCATTCGCGGCCAGAAGGCAATTTTGGATGCCGACTTGGCGGAGCTTTACGGCGTGCCGACAAAGGTTTTTAATCAAGCGGTGAAACGCAATGCCGACCGATTTCCGCGAGATTTTCTGTTTCAGTTAACAGTGCGGGAGTGGAGTAAATTGAAGTCGCAAATTGCGCCTTCAAGTTTGGAAGTCGCTCAAATAGAGGGCGTTCCGCAGAGCTGGTCACAATTTGTGACCAGTTCCAAACGGCATCGCGGCGCAGCCTACCGCCCCCTTCGCCTTCACCGAGCACGGCGCCTTGATGGCCGCCAACATCCTCCGCAGCAAACAGGCGATGGAAATGAGTGTGTTTGTCATCCGCGCCGTTGTGCGCGCCCGCGAGCAACTGACGGCGAATGCGACCATCCTCAAACGGTTGGCGGAGATTGACAAGACGCTGCTGGAACACGACGTGGTGTTGCAGGATGTTTATCGGAAGTTGTTGCCGTTGCTGCAACCGATGCCGGAATCGACTCGCCGGCAAATCGGTTTCAACCGGGAAAACGAACCATGATTGCGCTGAAAGATTATCATACTTCCGCCGCTATCGTTCATCCTTGTCTCTTTACGGTGAAAACCAAACTTGATTAATCCGTATTTCGCAGTTTTCTTTGAACAAAATTCACTGGTGACAGTCGGCTATTTCGGTAGCATGAATGTCCTTTCGATGAAAAAGCTGGTGTTAAAATTCATTTTATCCGCGATGGTGCTGGCCGCCGGGCCGGCCCTCGCCGGTGACACAAACTTTGTTGGCGCGGAATGGAGTCCCGTTGATCTCCAACCGGTCCTCGCCGCGGCGGCGCAAATCACGCCCGCGCAATATCCCAATTGCGATTCGGCGATCGTCGAGGAAAAAAGCGTGCGCGATTATGCCCCGGACGGCACCGGCGAGTGCCAGGACGAAACTTTCACCAAAGTCCTCACCGAAAAAGGCAAGCGCGACAATCGCGAATTTTCCATGTCCTTGATGCTGCCTTATTTTACCGTTTCGGTGCCAAAACTGGAAATCATCAAGCCGGATGGCACCATCGTGCCGGTGGACGTCGCCGCCAATTCCAAGGAGACCATCGACGAAAGCCAGATGTCCGAGAATATTTACGACCCGAACATGCGCATCTTCACGGTGAACGTGCCGCAGTTGGACGTCGGCGACATCGTCCACGTCGTCGCGCGTCAGTTGACTCAACGTTCCATCATGCCGGCGGAATTTGACGATGAAAATATTCTCGAAGGTTCCAGCTCCATCCGGCACTGGTCGTACGAAGTTTTTGCGCCCACGAACCTGCCCCTGGTCAGCCTCGGTTTGCGCGACCAGGTCCCCGGCACCGTTACCTCCACCATTCAGACCAATGGCGCCACCGTGGATTATCATTGGGAGATCAATAATGTCCCCCGCATGTTCGACGAGCCGAACATGCCGCCCTACGATGAAGTATTGCAACGGCTTTTCGTGAGCACCGTGCCCACCTGGCAGGACGTCTCCAAATGGTATTGGAACCTGAGCAAGCCGCACCTCGACGCCTACACGCCGGAGATGGAACAGGAGGTTGGAAAATTGATCGCGGGGAGCACCAACGATTTGGATAAAATCAAAGCGCTCTTTTACTACGTCTCGCGAAACATCGAGTACATGGGGGTCACAACGGAAACCAACCGTCCCGGCTTCGAGCCGCACGACGTCTGCATCACGTTCGAGAATAAATACGGCGTCTGCCGCGACAAGGCGGGGTTGCTCGTGGAGATGTTGCGGTTAGGGGGCTTCCAGGCCTATCCGGTGCTCATCAATATCGGCGCCAAGCGTGACCAGCAGGTGCCTCAACCGGACTTCAATCACGTCATCGTTGGTGTCGAGCTGACTCCGGGCCATTATACTTTGATGGACCCCACGGATGAGCACACCCGCGAGTTGTTGCCCGCGCCGGATTGCAACCGCAGTTACCTCGTTTGCAAGCCGGAAGGTGAAACCCTTCTCATCAGTCCCGTGCCTCCTGCTGATAGACACATGTTATTGGTGAAAACCACGGGCACCCTGGACGCCGACGGCACCCTCTCCGCCACCGCTGAATTTTCTTTTGACGGGGTTAACGATGACGCCTATCGCAATGCTTTTTCCCAAATGCGCCCGGATGAGATTAAACAATTTTTCGAAGGGCGACTCAAGGAAGCCATTCCTGATTTCAAATTGGTTTCCCTCAAGCTCACTCCCGAAAATATGATGGACATCACCGTTCCGTTGCGGGCGGAGTTGACCTACACCGCCAGCGGCCTTACCGCCAACGGCGGGGACAAATCCATCGTCAGCCTGCCATGGATTGCCAAAGATCTGGGAGTGGCTAACCGCGTGCTGATTGATGTCGTGGGCCTGCAAAAACGGAAATATCCGCTCGAGACCGAAGTGACCTGCGGCATCCGCGAAGAAATGTCACTGAAATTGACCGGCCGGTTCTCGACGCCGTTGGACGTCCCCGAATTTGCCAGCGTGAACGATGACAGTATTGCCTACGGTGAAAACATTTCCGTGACGAACGGCACGTTGAGCGGTTCGCGTGAGTTTGTCTTGAAGACCGTCGAGTTTTATCCCGATGAATACCTGCGCCTCAAGCAGGCGCTCAAAGATATGGACCATGACATGCGCAAAAATCTCATCATGTCGCTCAGTTCCAGTGTTCCGGAAAAGCTGGTGGCCGCGAATGCATCGCCGGAATCGTTGGGGGATTCGGACGCCGAAATCCTTTACAGCCACGAATCGCTTGAGATTAAAGACGCGCACACCGCCGTCTATCACGTCAAATATTCCAAACGCATCCTGACCTACAACGGCAAGATCACCGAATCCGAGGTGAAGATCAGTTACAACCCGGCCTGCTCGGACGCAAAGATTATTCACGCCACAGTGATCTCCTCGGATGGAACCCGTCACGAAATTTCCGCGGCTGAAATCAACGCCATGGACGACGCCTGGAACCCCGGCGCCAAACGTTACACCGGTGGTAAAGTACTGGTTGCCAGCCTGCCCGGCATGGACGTCGGTTCGGTGATCGAAGTCGAATACGAAATCACCATGCACGACCTGCCGTACTTGGCGGATTTTGAGTCATTCCAATTTCCCGAGACTCTGGACCAGAAATCGTTCACCGTGACTGCGCCGGCGGGACTTAAATTCAGTAGTTTTGTGTCCGGCGCGCCTGGAACGGTCAACCAAAGCAACAAGACCTCAAATGGCATGATTTCTTACGAATGGCAGGCGACGAACATTGAGGCGTTGCCCTCGGAACAACAATTGCCTCCCACGTGGACGTATGATTCAGGCGTGGAATATTTCGCCGGAAATATTTCAGATTATTGGAAGGCGCTGAACGATGCCATGCTGGGGCACGCCCAAAATGGCACCCATGCCGCCGCGCTCGCCCGCCAGTTGACCGCTTCCGCCAAAACCAAATTGGATGCTGTCAAAGCCATCCGCGATTTCATCGCCCAAAACATCCGGAATGGCGGCCCCTCCTTTACCGAATTGCCGTTGAGCGAATTGTCCGATGCCGATACGACACTCGCCGATGGTTACGGCCACGCCGCCGATCGCGCCATTCTCTTTTATGCCATGCTCACGGCCGCCGGTTTCCATCCGGAGATCGTCGTCGCGTCGGGGCTGCCTCCCGTGACCGGCATCAACCAGGTCGCCCGTTCATTTCCCTTGCCGGATGATTTTCAAATCCCGCTGGTCAGGATTTCCGTGGAGGGCGACGATTATTATTTGAATGATACCGATCAGTATTCGCAGTTGGGCACCACCGGCTCCAACGGCAAGCTCGCGATTGCGCTGGCCACTCAAAAATTGCAGACGATTCATGCCGCCAAAAATTGCGCGGACAAGACCGAGACGGATTACGCCGTCACGCTCTCGCCGGACGGCCGGGCCATGATCAAGGTCTCCAAATATTTTTACGGCCAGGATTACAATGCCGCGCACAAGATGTTTGCGGAATTGCCGCCCGAGGAGCGAAATCATTATTTCCAGGAGGCGGTTTCCCGCGTGGCGCAGGGCGCCCAAGCCGTCGGCGACTTGACCACCCGCTTTGATGCCTATCCCGGCTTGGAGGAGTTTATCGTTGAACTGGACAATTACGGCGTGTTGGGCGGGAACTATCTTTATTTCAACCTGCCGTTTGCATTTTCATTTTTCAACATCGCTTCCGACCAGCGTTCGTTGCCGCTTTTCATCGCGGACAATAATGAAAACATCCTCCGCGCCGAAATTGGCTTTCCGCCAGGCTACCGCCCGACCAGCATCCTACCCAAAAGCGAAACCTTCACCGCTCCGGGCGGCTCCCAAGTCCGCATCACGCGGACCGTGGCGGACGGAAAATGTGTGGTGACCGACGATTTCACCGCCGCTCCGGCCGTCATTAGCGCGCAAAATTATTCGAAGCTGCTGGACGTCCAATCCGCCCTGGGCGAAAAATCGGAGAAAACCTTTTTGCTGGAGCGGGAATAAACGGTTTAATTGCGCCGCACTACTTCCATTCCGACCAGGCAGACATCATCTTCAAACTCGTGATTGATGGAGAAGGAGCGGACGGCGTCGAGCAGTTCGTCAAATAGCTGGTTGGCGGGCTTGGCGATCAGCTCTTCGACATCCACCATCAAACGCTGTTGCGAGTACAGTTCCTCGTTTAGCCCCTGTACTTCGAACAAGCCGTCGGTGAACAGCATGACCAGGTCGCCGGGTTTCAGTTGGATTTCAGTGGTCTGATACGGCGGATCGTCGAACAGTCCCAGCGCCGGCTCGCCGTGGCCGGACACGTTCGCGAGGGTGATGACCGAACCTTCCGGGCGGCGCACCAGCAACGGCTTGGGATGCCCCGCGTTGGCGAAACGCATCAAGCCCGTCCGCCAGTTCGCGGTGAGATAAAAAGCCGTGGTGAGCATGGGGGAGCCGGTGCTTTTCAAAATGTTGCACAAATCGGTGTTCAGCTTGCGCAGAAAAATTCCCGGGTCGCGCGCGAACGGCTTCAGTTCCTCCGCCAGCGCCCGGATCATGGCGGTGACCAGCGCGGCGCGCACGCCATGGCCGGTGACGTCGCAAATAAACACCCCCACTTCCTCCTCTGAAATCGCGCTGACGCTGAAAAAATCGCCGCTGACCGCCTCGGCCGCCTGATAACGATGAGTGAACTGAAGGGTGCTTTGTTCCGGCGGGACCTTCGGCGGGAAGACCGGATACTGCTGCGGCAGCATGGTGAGCTGGATTTCCCGCGCCATGCGCAGGTTGTCCTCCATCAACTGGTTTTTCGCGCGCAACTCTTCGCGGCTGCGGGACAACTCGGCGGTGGCGCGGCGGATTTGATCCTCCGCCTCTTTGCGTTCGGTGATGTCCTCAACCGTGCCCTCGTAGTACAGCAATCTGCCCTCGGCATCCCGAACCGCGCGGCAGTTTTCTGAAATCCAGATGATCGTATCGTCCTTTCGGTAAATCTTCGATTCAAAACCGCTCAAGGTGTCATGCAATTGCATCAACCGGACAAATTCCTCCCGCCGTCCCTCCTCCACGTAAAGCCGGCGGGCAATGTCCGTGATGCTCGCCATCAGTTCCGCCGGGGAATCGTAGCCGTAAATTCGCGCCAGCGCGACGTTGGCCAGCAAATAATGCCCGTCCGGCGTGGTGCGAAAAATTCCTTCCACCAAATGGTCGAAGACGCCGTAGTAATTTTCCTTTTCCCGGACCAGCGCCATGCGCTCGTTCTGGCGCTCGATCGCGCCGGTAATCGCGTGATGCAAAACCGGAGCGTCCAATTTTTCCATGCGAAGACAGTCTTGCGCGCCGGCCCGGATGACTTCTGCCACCAGTTTGCCACCGTCGTTTCCGGTCAGAACGATGATCGGGAGATGCGGTGCCTGCACGGCCAGCAACGTCAGCAAGTCCAGGCCGTCTTTCGTATCGGCCAATTCAAACAATGCCACCTCGGCCGGGTGGTGGGACAGTTGCGCGAGGGCGGCATTCACCGTCGGCGCGGTGGAAAAATCCACAGGCCCGCCTTCGCGCAACAAACCACCCAGGCCGTGAGCCAGTTGTTCGTCGAGGCCAATAAAGAGAATTTTCAGCAAGCTCATCGTGGCGATGTCAAATCGTGTCGCCGCCAAAAATCATACCTTTTTGCGGGACAGTCGCAAGCGAGTAGCGCAAGGGTGGTTTGCCGCGATTCGCCTTTCCAAAACCGGGAACGCCATTTATCCTGTTTTTGCTGAAAAAATGCCGAGCGTTTTCATCAAGACCTACGGATGCCAGATGAACGAGCGCGATAGCGAGGCCGTGGCCGCGCAACTCGTCGCCCGCGGATATTCCCTGGCATCGTCCGAAAGCGTTGCCGACGTGGTCCTGCTCAACACCTGCAGCGTTCGGGATTTTGCGGAGCAAAAGGCGCTGAACAAGATGAAAACACTCGCCGGCAAAGCCGCCAAGGAGCGTCACCACCAGATTTTTGGATTCATGGGGTGCATGGCGCAAAGCCGCGGACGAGAGTTGATTGACCGGTTGCCGGACGTTGATCTGGTCCTGGGCACCCAGAAGTTTCATCGCGCTGCGGATTACCTTGACGAAATCCTTTCCGGCTCGCGCGAAAAAATCGTGGACGTGGACGGCGAAAAGAACAGTGAGTCCACCATTCGCGAACATTTGCTCAATGGAAATTCCAGGAAATCGGTCACCGCGTTTGTCAGCATCATGCAGGGCTGCAATCAATACTGCACGTTCTGCATTGTTCCGTACACGCGCGGAGAGGAGCGCAGCCGTTCCATTCCCGATATTGTCGCCGAATGCCGCGAACTGGCCTCGCAGGGTGTCAAGGAAATCACCCTGCTCGGGCAAATCGTCACCAGTTATGGCAAGCGTGAAATTCCGGTGAAAGATGGCAAGACCGCGTTCGTGCAGTTGCTTGAAGCCGTCCATGAAATCGACAGCCTGGAACGCCTCCGGTTTACTTCGCCGCACCCCAAGGGATATGGCGATGACCTGATCGACGCCTTTGCGCGCCTGCCCAAACTCTGTGAATGTGCGCACCTGCCGGTTCAGAGCGGGAGCGACCGGATTTTGAAATTGATGCACCGCGGCTACACCCGCGGGAAATTCATGGGCATCGTCCGCAAATTGCGCGCCGCCCAACTGCGGATTGGCATCACCACGGACCTCATCGTCGGTTTCCCTGGCGAAACGGAGGCGGACTTTGAAGAAACCCTGTCACTGGCGCGCGAGGCGCAATTTGACAACGCCTTCATTTTCAAATACTCTCCGCGCCGCAACACTCCTGCCGCCGACATGCCCGGCCAGGTGCCGCAGGAAATCCGTGAAGAGCGCAACCAGGTCCTTTTGGAAGCCATCAACGAAATCGCCGCCGCCAAATACGAAAATTTTGTCGGGCGGGGCGCTGAAATCCTCGTTGAAGGTCCCAGCAAGAAGAACCCCGCCCGGATGACCGGACGGACGCGTTGCAACAAAATTGTCGTTTTCGACGGCGGCGAACGTCATCGGGGCAAAATTTTGGATTTAAAAATCCTGCGCGCCGGTTCGTTCACCCTTTACGGTGACCCGGCGATTGTGAATTTGTGAACGTTTTCCGGTCAACCGTTCATGCCCATGAGTCGGGCGATTTTTCCCTGGCGGTGGTCAAATGTCAGAAAAACTCCGGCGGACAAGGACCACGCCGCCGCCAAATGCCAGAGGTCAAAGGCGGTGTGTCTTTCTTTCCAACCGTGCGTTTCCCCCAAGGATCGGGCCATCGCCACCGAATCTTTAATGTCCACGTCCTTGCGGAGCAGGACTTTCCCGGTCACGGCGCGATCAAAACGATTGATGACCCGGCGGGCGATGTGTTCGGGCACGGGATCATGGGCACGATGAGTAGCCGCCCGGACGGCGGCGGGCAATTCCAACAGGTGAACTTCGCACACCACGAAATCATGGCCAACCAGTTTTCCGGCGGAAACGCGGGCGACGGAGTGTTTTTCGTCGTCCTCGTTCAGATAACTTAACAGCCAACTGGTGTCGCAATAGACAATCACTCCCGCTCCTCCAAAAGCGCGCGAGCCAGATTAGTCTTGGACCGTTTTCCTTGGGCCGGGATTTCGCGGAAAATCCGGTCCATCTCTTCGTTGAAGTTGACCGGGCCGGGATCGATCCGGGTCAGTTCGAACCGCTTGCCGCCGCGCTTCTCAATCACCACGGACTGCCCGGGGGAAAGGTTTTCCTCCGGGGCTCCATGCCTCAATTGCCGCCCGGTGATGCGTTTGGTTGCCATAGTGCTAACATGTTATGTTAAACAAACCGCAACGTCAAGAAGTTATAAAATGCGAGAGAATTGACGCCTCAGCGACCAAGCGCAAAACCACATCAACGCGCCACCGGATTTGCTGATTTACTTTGCCGGCGCGGCATTGGTCTGGACCTCACTGCCGTTCAGAAAAAATCTTCCAGGCTGCGGATGGGATGCAAGGGCAGGAGCAGGAGCCGGGGCAAAACATAAACCGGCTGGTCCTTGGGATTTTCCAGGTTGCCGGTGACTTTATATTCGAAAATTTTCGTCACCGGAAACAGCACGGTGCTGATGACCGGCCCCACCGCCGGCACGTTATGGAGCAGTTGCGCCGTGACCCGCGCGTTCACGTTCTGCTGCAAATCCACCGTGCCGGCATATTGCAGGCGCGTTGAACCGGTGTTGATTTGCAAATTGTCCGAATAAATCACGCCATTGGCCATGGTAAAATCGCCGCTGGCTTCAGTTGCCCGGCTGTTGCCGAGATCTGGCGCGACCTGATTTAATGCCGTGGAAAAGAAACCAAAAACCGGAATGTCCCACAGCAAACCATCGCGCAATTGCGCCTGGCCGTAACCGTTCACCGAATGCCAGTCCTCGGTGCTGGCGTGTGTCACCACAATCTTTCCGCTCAAGGCGCCTTTGAGATGATTCGTCGGCGACGACAGGTCGGAGGCCAGCCCGTAAAGGTCCACGTTGGTGATATTCATCCAACACTCATAATCCGCCCCCTCGTGCGGCACGCGGAAATCAAAATCGGCGTAACCGGTTCCGTTCCCGCCGTAAAGCTGGGCTGCAACATTGGTCAGAATCAAGTTTTGACCGAGCCAAAGGATTGTTCCAGTCAGGAGGGAGGCGCGAAACTTGTGGGTTTCGAATGGAGCGCCGCGTACGACATCAAAACGCACATTTATGTCGTCGCGCCCTTCCACATCTCCCAACGGCGCGCACCCGTTTACCAGCACGGTTGGCGCCTCCAAATACCGATAGGGCGCCATAATCTCAGCGGTTTTCGGCCCAATCGCAGCCGCGACCGCCTGTGGTTCGGCGGTGCTGTATCCGTTTTTGAACCAAATCAACCGGGTGTTGAAATTCAGCGTGATTTCATCAGCCGTCATCGTTTCCGGCCCGCGCCACAATCGGGAATTGAAAAATTTCAGGACCCGGTTCGTATAGGAAAAATCGCCGGCGACATTGTCCACGTGCTGCTCCCGGACGGCAAAATTGGTGCAGGCCAGATGCCCGGACGCGGCCAGACTGTCCGTATCACTCAAGCGGCCGGAGAAGTGCGCGGTAAAGTAAACCGGCTCGGCGGCTGAAAGATGACTAAAAACACGTCCGGCATCCTTGGGCGGGAGGAAGGACCGCAAAGTCTCCGGGTCAAACGTCCCGCGAATCTGCCAATCATAGCCCTGGGTGGCGTCATTCACTGTGCCATTGGCTTCAACCTGCGTTTTGAATTGTGAGAAGCTCATCGAAGGGAACCGCCAAAGCCGATTGGAATAGGAAAATTCGGCGGACACGGAGTCAATCGGCGTGTCTTGGATTGTCCCATTCGTGTAGAAAAAATCCCCGGCGACGTTGTCCATGTGCTGCTCCCGGACGGCAAAATTGGTGCAGGCCAAATGCCCGGACGCGGCCAGGCTGTCCAAATCATTCAAGCGCCCCGAGACCCGCGCTGTAAAATGAACCGGCTCGGTGGCTGAAAAATGGCTAAAAATGCGCCCGGTATCTTTTGGCAGCAGGAAAGACCGCAAAGTCTCCGGGTCAAACGCCCCGCAAATCTGCCAATCATAGTTCTTGGTGGCGTCATTCACGGTGCCGTTGGCTTCCACCTGTGTTTTGAATTGCGTGAGGCTCATGGAAGAGACCCGCCAAAGCCGATTGGAATAGGAAAATTGGGCGGCCACGGAATCAATCGGCACGTCCTGAATCGCCCCATTCGTGATGGCCAGCTCGCCGTCCAATCGTATCGTCGGCAGCACTGCCGCGCTCCAATTGGCGTCGTGATTCGTCCATGCGGGAAGAAGCATTGAGCCGCCCACCCGCAGATGCGGCGGCTCCGTCCAGGTAAACTCCGCGAATCGTGCGCGCGCTTCTTTCGCGAGAAAGGGATTCACCACATGAAGATCAAAGTCCGATGAATTGGTGAAGGCCAGCGCGCGGCTGGCCACATTCAATTCCGCATCCGCGTTCAACCTTCCGCCGTCGAGTTTCGCGGCCAGGTTCGTTACGGCCAATATCGGCGCATTCCAATACCCCGCGACCGAGATGGCGTGGGCGTTTAAAAACTGGCCGTTCACCCGCTGCAACTTCATCGTCCAGAACAGCCGGTAAGGATGGAGATTTGTCCAAAAATCCTCCGACGCATCGATATTGGTGGAGGCGTTGGCCGGCGCTGTCAGCCGGGCGGCCAGTTGAAACTGATCGGCATCGCCCCACGCCGTCCGCACGAATGGCGCCGCGGCATTCAGCCGCACGTAAAAGGAATGGATGTTGAGGGCGTCTCCGTAAACATTCAGGGACAACAAGGCGGGTCCGCCGAAATGAACTTTTTGAAGCGCCTCGGAGAATTGTTGCAATTGCTCGCGCGCCTCCTGGGCGTTGCCGGTTCTTTTTCCACGGAATATTTCCCAATTCGGGATTTCGCGCCCGTTGGCCACCTCGCCCGACAAGCTCAATTGCACGCCGTCGAAATCCGCCTTGAAGTCGTTCAGCGACCACACGTCATTGGTCGGCAGTTCCAAATCGGCCTGGATGTTTGTGAGCGCCAGTGCGTTCGTATCGGACAACGGCAAAATAAAACTGCCGTTGTGAACGACCAGGCCGTCCAGTTGCAATTGCCGGTGCCAGGCGGCGCGGTAATCGATCTCCAGGGCCACCTGGCGCGCCGAGACCACGGGACTTTCCGGTGTCTGGGGCTGGCCAATATGAACATTGTCCGCGACCAACCCGCGGGTAAAGCTCAAATGTATCCGCGTGAAATGCAGCTCCAGACCGTGCTGATGGAGCGATTCCACCAGCCCGTTGGTGAAAAATGAGGGCAGGCCGACCCGGTCGAACCAGATGACGGCACAGAGCCCCGCCAGCAGCGCAAACAGCGCGGCGCGGCGAAGCCAGCGGATGCACATGCGGCATTTGCGCCAGAAGTCCCTTTGCATTTCCCGTCATCTTCGCCGGAAAACGGCGCGAACTCAAGACGCGCCCGTGTCTTGGCATGGGAGCGGGAAGCTTTTGCCCTATTCCCCGATGATTTTGACCAGCATATGCTTGCGGCGGCGACCGTCAAATTCCCCGTAGAAAATCTGCTCCCACGGGCCAAGGTCCAGTTTCCCTTTGGTAATCGCCACCACCACTTCGCGTCCCATGATTTGCCGTTTCATGTGCGCATCCGCGTTGTCCTCGCCCGTGCGGTTATGCCGGTATTGCGTCGTGGGCGCATGAGGCGCCAGCTTTTCGAGCCATTCATCATAATCCGCAATCAAACCATCTTCCGCGTCATTGATATAAACGCTGGCGGTGATGTGCATGGCGTTGACCAGGCAGAGACCCTCCTTGACGCCGCTCCGTTGCACAAGTTCCGCAACCGTTTCCGTGATATTGAGGTAATCGCGGCGGTGCGGCGTTTCAAACCACAAATGCTCGGTCAAACTTTTCCTCGGATTCAAATTCCGGCCGCAATCGCATCGCCCATCTCCCGGGTCCCCACCTTGTGGGCGCCGGATTCGACCGGGTTAAAAATGTCGCCCGTGCGATGGCCGGTTTCTATCGCGTGTTGAACGGCGGCTTCAATCGCCGCAGCCGCGTCGTTCCGCCCAAAACTGTGCCGCAACATCAATGCCGCGGAAAGAATTTGCGCGATGGGATTGGCAAGATTTTTACCGGCGATGTCCGGCGCCGTGCCACCCGCCGGCTCGTAGAACCCAAACACCCTCTCGCCCGCGCCGGAACCGAGGCTCGCGCTGGGAAGCATTCCCAGCGAGCCGCCCAGGGCTGCGGCTTCATCGCTTAAAATATCGCCGAACATGTTTTCGCACAGCATCACGTCAAATTGAGCCGGCCGCAAAACCAGTTGCATGGCCGCGTTATCCACGAATTGGTGCTCCAATGTCACGTCGGAATAACTTTTGCCGACCCGCGTGACCACTTCGCGCCAAAGGACGCCGTTTTCCAGGACATTGGCCTTGTCAATACTGGTCACCTTTTTGCGGCGTAACCGGGCCGCCCTAAATGCCACCTGCGCGATGCGCTCGATTTCCGGCGTCGTATAGACCATCGTGTCAATGGCCCGGGCATTTCCGCCGCCGATGTCCTCGGTTTTTTTCGGCTGGCCGAAATACATGCCGCCGGTCAATTCACGCACGACCAAAACATCGATGCCCTCTCCCTGGCGTTCTTTCGTCAGCGGACAAGCATGGGCCAGCGCCTTGGGCAGTTTCACCGGGCGAAGGTTGGCGAACAGCCCGAATTCCTTGCGAATCCGCAACAATGCGGCGCGTTCGGGCCGCTCCTCCTTGGGAATCGTCGGGTCGCGGTCCGGCAGACCGACTGAGCCAAATAAAATGGCATCGGAGTTCCTGCACAATGCCAGCGTGGCGTCCGGCAGGGCGTTTCCCGCGGCATCGATTCCCGCCCATCCCACCGCGGCCTCGGTGACTTCCAGCTTGAAACCGAATTTCGTTTCCGTGGCGCGCAGGACTTTGATTGCCTCGCGCATCACCTCCGGGCCGATGCCGTCACCGGCCAATGCTGCAATTTTGAAGATATTCATTTGGAGCGGCGATTTTAGATTGTTGCGGCGGCGTGACAATGGAATTTTGCATTCGACATTCGCCTTTCCGCATTTGAAATTTACTGATGGTTTTGCCTTACAAAGTGGCCACGTTGCTGTTTTGCTTCAATGACCACGACGAAGTTCTTTTGCTGGAGCGCGCCAGGGAGCCAAATCGCGGGAATTGGAGTCCGTGCGGCGGCAAATTGAAAACTGAAACGGGGGAGTCGCCCTATGCTTGCGCCTGCCGCGAAGCGAAGGAGGAAATGGGCGCCGACTTTTCCGCGACCGATTTGCATCTGGCGGGAATCATCAGTGAACACGGCTACCAGGGACAGACTCATTGGTTGATGTTTCTCTTTGAGGTGAAAAAAAAGATCGGGACACTTCCGGCCGATTGCCACGAAGGCCGGTTCGGTTTTTTTCGCCGGGAACAGATTGATTCGTTGAAAATTGCCCAAACCGACCGGGAACGGATTTGGCCCTGGTTTTGGAAATTTCGCGGCGGTTTTTTCGCGGCGCATTGCCATTGCCACCCCGATGGCACGAACGACTGGACCCTGGAAGAATTTTTTTATGGACGAACCGATCATTGATCTGCACAGCGATGAACATTTCATGCGCGAGGCCTTGCGGCAGGCGGCGCGCGCCCGCGAAATGGGCGAAGTGCCGGTCGGGACCGTCATCGTCCGCGCGGGAAAAATCGTGGCGCGGGCGTTCAACCAGGTGGAACTGCTCAAAGATGCCACGGCCCACGCCGAGATGCTCGCGCTCACCCAGGCGGAGGCGGCCGTGGGAGATTGGCGGTTGGTCGATTGCACGCTCTACGTCACCAAGGAACCGTGCCCCATGTGTGCCGGCGCCATCGTCCATACGCGGCTGGCGCGGGTCGTCTTTGGCGCCGCCGACCCCAAGGCTGGCGCCGCCGGAAGCGCCCTGAATCTCCTGCAATTTCCCACCTTGAATCATCGATGCGACATTGCGGGCGGCGTCTGCGAAAAAGATTGCCGCGCCATGCTGAAGAGTTTTTTCGCGGAGCAACGCCAAAAATAAAACGAGGCATCCTTACGGATGCCTCGTGGTTTTAAATAGATGCTGTCTCAGGGAAAATTGTATGACGGGCCAGTGGTATCGCTGCCGGAAATACCGTTGGTCGAATTAATGAGGGCCTGCCTGAATGTGTTGACAGTGGTTTGGGCAACGCTGCCGTCGGTCAAACCAATATTGCCTTCCCCAAGATGCAGGTCTCCCGAACTCCATCCCCATTCACCCAATCCGTTTAGGGTGGCGGCACCGCCGCAATTATAATGCTGATCAGGGTTAAGCATCGTAGGCGGGGGGGTGGGGCTGTTCAGCACAGCATCCGCGCCAACATTACGATCTCCAAAAATTACCATCCCCGGATAATTTTCCGTCGCGTCACCGCCTATAAAGTAGCTTATGAATGAATTATTGAATGCTTGAAAGTTGGTTGCCGCGTATGGAACATGACCGTTCGGAGTGGTGTCAGAGGTGCAATATAGGATTTTGGGCGTGGACATTTGGTTGGAAACCACTTGGAACAATTTATATGGATTATATTGCGGGGGGTTATAAGCAGCTGTATTGTAATAACTTGCCACGTATTCTTGGGCGCCGCCACTGAGCGTTGATATTACCATCGGAAATTGGTCTCCGTTATCTCCTTCCCACAATTTGAAGGCAAGATAGACTTCCTTGAGGTTGTTAACGCAATTAATGCGTTGCGCTTTGCGCTTGGCCGCGGCAAGCGCGGGCAGCAGCATCGCCGCCAAAATGGCGATGATCGCAATCACGACGAGCAGTTCGATCAGCGTGAATGCTTTCTTTTGGGTGAGGACTTTTTTCATACTTTTACGTTATTTTGTTTTTTGTTCCGGTGACGGATTGCCGACTCTTCATGAATCCGGCAGGCTGTCAATGGCTTATGGCAATCCCTAAGCATTGTCAATGCCATCGACTCTTTCTCTCAAAAAGCCAAGAAATCTGAGCATCGGTTCAGTTCGGAAGGCGAGTTTGCATGAAATTTTCACGCACCGCGCGTGAAAATCACGCATCTCCCTTTAGCCACAACTATGCAATTGGGCGAAGCGGCCTCATGCAAAGACCGCAAAAGGTCGCACCGAATTTTTAAACCTTTGCTCTTTGTGTGAGACCCGGCCATCCCGGCCGCTTTGCGCCGCCTGTCACTTTTAACTTCTTAAAACTTGTAACTTTATTTCCAAATGTTGAGACTAAACGAATGTCCGAATCTCGAGAAAACCCGTTCATGGAGAAGATCGTCTCCTTGTGCAAGCGGCGCGGGTTTATTTACCAATCATCGGAAATTTACGGCGGCATCAATGGGTTTTGGGATTACGGCCCACTGGGAGCTGAACTCAAACGCAATGTCAAGGACCTCTGGTGGAATGCCATGACCCGCCAGCGCGATGATGTTGTCGGCTTGGAAGCCACCATCATTATGTCCCCGGAGATTTGGAAGGCCAGCGGCCACGTGGCGACCTTTACTGACCCCATGATCGACTGCAAGACCTGCAAGGGCCGCTTTCGCGCCGATCAGACCGGGGAAATTCCCTGTCCGCAAAAGCCCAGCAAAATGGTTTCGGAATGTCATGGTGATAAAACCGCCCCGCGCGCATTCAACCTGATGTTTCAGACCTATGTCGGCCCCGTGCAGGATGAATCGGCCATCGCTTACCTCCGTCCCGAGACCGCCCAGGCCATTTTTGCGCAGTTCAAAAATGTTTTGGAAACCTCGCGCCAAAAAGTTCCCTTTGGCATCGCCCAGGTCGGAAAGGCGTTCCGCAATGAAGTCACGCCCCGCAACTACACCTTCCGCTCCCGCGAATTTGAGCAAATGGAATTGGAATTTTTCATCAAACCGGACGAAGTCGTGGAAGCGATCTCCCAATCCGTGACCGTGCCGGCCACCAAAGGCCATCCGGGCGAGCCGCGACCCGATTGGGGATGGCAACTTTGGCACCAGTACTGGGTCGAGGAACGCATCAAATTTTACGAGGGCATTGGCCTGCCGCGCGCCACCCTCGAGGAGTACTGGCAAAAGCCTGAGGAACTGGCGCATTATGCCCGGGCCACCGTGGACATCCTATTCAAATTTCCGTTCGGCACCCAGGAACTGGAAGGCATCGCCGCCCGCAGCGATTTTGACCTGTCCCAACACGAGCGCTTTTCGGGGAAATCAATGGGGGTCTTCGACGAAGAATTACGCGCGGCCTGGGCCAAATTGCCCAAGGAAAAACAAGAGGACCTGTGGCGCCGCTATTACGAACACCGGAAACGTTACCTGGAAAAATCCGGCGTGGCTGCGGAACAGGCGGCCAGGGACGCGACCGAGGACGCCAACGGCCTCGGCAAAGGGCAGTACATCCCGCATGTCATTGAACCGAGCGCCGGCGTTGACCGTTTAATTCTGGCCTTGCTCTGCCACGCCTATTCCGAAGTCACCGAAACGGACAGCAAAGGCAAAAGTGAGACTCGCGTGGTTCTAAAATTCCATCCCGCCATCGCGCCGATCAAAGTCGGCGTGCTGCCCCTCTTGAAAAACAAACCGCCGCTCGTGCAAAAAACGACGGAGATCCGCGATTTGTTGCGCCCCTGGATGAACGTGTTCTACGATGACGCCGGCTCAATCGGCCGCCGTTATGCCCGCCAGGACGAGGCCGGCACGCCGTTTTGCGTGACGATTGATTTTGAAACTCTTGGAGAAGCCGGAGATGCTTTAAAGGATACGGTCACCGTCCGTTATCGCGACGACGGCCGGCAGGAACGCCTTCCTATCGCTGAACTTTTGGACTGGTTGCTGGTCAAAATCCGATAATGGCAGAAGCCCCAAAAATTGCCGCCCCAAAAAAAGGGGCGCCGACGCTTTATCTTATTGTCGCGATAAAATTAGCCAAGGGCATCGCCCTGCTCCTGACCGCCGCGGGAATCTATTCCCTGGCCGGGAAGGACTTGGGCGGCCTCTTTGATCAATTCGTCCATTGGATCCATCTCGACCCCGAAAATCGCTTCTTCAATAATATTAGTGATTGGCTGGATACCGTCACTGCCGCCAATGTGCGCGGGCTGGCCGCCGGCACTTTTTTGTATGGTTTATTTTTGCTGGTGAGCGGCACCGGCCTGGCGATGCGGGCCAAATGGGCTATTTGGCTGACCATTGGCGAATCGGCGTTTTTTATCCCCATCGAGGTTTATGAATTGGTCCGCCGCCTGGGCCGGCAAGTTTCCGATACCGATGAAACGGCCCATGTTCCCTACCCCAAGATCGGGCTGCTGATCGTCCTCGTTATCAACATCATCGTCGTGTGGTATCTGCTGAAAAACCGGCGGCGCCTGTTTCGCCAGCCGCGCCGCCATTGATGTCACGCAGATTTTACTTGCATTTCCTCTGCTGGCAGTTTAATAAACAGGCACAATTTGAATTGCCGGATGGCAATTATTTGATGCCAAAAATTATCGTCATGCCAAAACCAACGAGGGTGTCTTGAGTCGCCCTTTTCCTTCACGTCATTCTCCGCCTGCTTCGTTCGTCCGGGTAAACGGCAAAATTCGCGCCCGCGAAGTCCGCGTCATCAAAGACGACAAGCAGCTCGGCATTTTCCCCCTGAACGAAGCCCTGAACATGGCGCGCCTGAATGGGGTGGACCTCGTCGAAATATCGCCCAACGCCACCCCGCCGGTCTGCCGGCTCGTGGACTTCGGAAAATTCCGCTACGAATTGGCCAAGCGCGAAAAGGAATCCCGCAAGCACCAGCACGCCACCACCGTCAAGGAAGTGCAATTAAGCCCACGCATCGATCCGCACGATCTTGGCATTAAAATCAGCCATGCCATCCAGTTTCTTTGCGAAGACATGAAGGTGAAAGTCGCCCTCAAATTCCGCGGCCGCGAAATGGCCCACACCGAAATCGGATTTGAAGTCATGAAGGATTTTCTGGCCAAAATCGCGCCCTTCGGCAGTCCCGATTTCGAGCCGAAGCTGATCGGCAAGGGGATCCACGCCATGGTCAGTCCGCTTCCCCGCAACAAGCGCGCCAAAAACCCCTATAAAACGGACGAAAATCCTGCGCCTGATAAGAATTCCAAGGAATCCGCGCCCCAGCCCTCGAAGCAAAAAATCGAAGTGTCCACCGAGCCTAAAGCCGAATTCTCCCATAATCCCTTCGCCAAGCTCGAAGTGAAATGAATTCGTGCTTCAGGTTCGGAACCAGCATGGTTTCTTCATTGGTTTGAATCCGTGTTCGCAAATTCACGAACCAATTCCGGAAAATGGCAGTCGCTGCAAATCGCGTCGGAATGCTCGCAGAAATCGCGGACAATCTGCATCAAACCCTGCTGGGCGGTCACTGTCTTCAAGACCTTGTCGCTTGAGGTCCCCAACAGCCGTTGCCGCGCCAGTTTTAAAATCGAATTGTCCTCCGCCTTCGGCCACAAAGAGTACCGCCGCTCCACCTCGCGCCGGATGTTTTCGCTGCCGCCTTCCTTGGCGCGAATCCACAGCCATGGTAAAATGACGTTCACCGCCAAGTCCGTCACCCGCGCGGTTCCCAGCAACGGTTGCGGCTTTTCCATCCGCGCCGACTTGAAGGTCCAATGCCAGGACCAAAAATCGTCGTGCCCGACCTGAAGGATGGCCTGGAGCGATTCCACCAGCTTTTTTTCGGGAACCTCCGCGGTGACCCATCCTTCAATTTTGGCTGTCAATTCGTTGCCGGCCAGCCAGTGCGACGCCAGCGCCAGTCGCCGTTGCGGATGGTTGGAGGGTCGCAACCCGTGAAATTTCCAGACTTCCCGTGGCAAAATCAGTTCCGAAAACTCATCGCGCTCGCGCCACCAGGAATCCCACGCGCGGCGCAGGTAATTGTCCGTATTTCGTTGGGACCGGGTCAATTGGTCCGGCAACAAACCGCCGAGACCCAGCAATCGCACCTGGAACTCGAACGCCGAACCTGCGCCAAGCGAGAATTCCGCCCTGTCTTCGGCGAGATTTTGCATTGGCCACGAATTGTGCTTGTAACCAAGCGCGCGAAACAGTCCCTCCCACAGCGCCTGCTCCCAGCCCGCGCTTTTCGCCCGGGCGCGCAATTGCGCCGCCTTGTTTTCAAAACGCACCCGCGCCGCCTGATCCAGCAATCCGGCCAGTTTCACTTCGTCCAGTTCGCGCAACGGCGCGCGGCATCTCCCGCGCAAATCCTCCGGCAACGACCGCAGCGATTCTTTTTCCAGCGACAAACTCAATTCCGCCAACGACGCATCCAAAACGTGTTCGAGCGGAATTACCGGCGGGCCGGGAGCGGGGTCCGTTGTGGAACGGCGTTCACCATTCCACACCGCGTGCAGCACGACGTTCTTGAAGTTCGGGTTCTTGTCGTGACCATGCGCCCGCCAGCCGCCGGGCGCCAAATCCACCTCCACGTCTCCCGAATGCGGCGACTCCTGTCCAATTTGGATGACCGCGCCCTGAAAATCCGGCCCGCCCTCAAGGCTGGCGAAGCCGGGATGGAGTACCCGCACCGCTTTTCCATCCACGGTTTTCAGTTCCTCCCGCCGCAGCCGTTGGTGTTGCCAGACGGCTTGGAGCAACCGTTCGGTGGGAAAATTCTCATCGCGCAGGAAATTCTCCGCGCAACCGCGCGCGCGCCAGCGCGCATAAAAGTTTTCCGGGGCCATGCCGGTTTGGTTTGCGGCTTTGCCGCTCCAAAGTCAAGTTCGCAAAATTTTGGACAATGTATTAATCTCAAAATGCGGGCGGGGGGGG
>JBKQUF010000155.1:0-29619 GCA_052140285.1 Limisphaerales bacterium
CCGCCATTTCCAATTTTCAAAACTATACTGCTCTCTGCCGGGACGCCGCTACGCTTTGATAAATTTCGCAGAGGTCGCTTATTGGACGCCCGCAACTTTATATCCCATCAGGGAAAGCATTTGGTCTCCATACCGCGTGCCAAACTCCCGATATCCTGCCGGAACAAAATGCATATGGTCACCCCGGCAGGGGCAACCCTTCGAAGAAATGACATGCGCAGTGGGGATGGTTTCAGGCAACGCGTCAATGATGGTATTCATGCCCGCGCAAGCGCCGTGCTGATCGGCATTCACCAGTTCGCCCGCCAACAGCGGCACGTCCTGGGCCTGAAGATTCAAATCGCCGAGCAAATCGTCGTAAATGCCTTTCACTTTGTCCGGCCATTGCTTGTCGCCGTTATTGGATTCACCCTGATGCAAAAGAATTCCTTTGATGACCCCGTCTTTCTGGGCTTGTTTCGCCATATCAACCAGATACTGATACGGGTCTCCATCGTAGGTCTTGATGATGGTCTTCATCCACGGCGCGGCGGTTGACGCATACGCCTGGTAATTGGTCTTTTCGAACAGCTCGATTTTGCAGCCGGCGACAGAAACATTAACCACCCCCACCCGGATATTTTTGGGGAGGTTGGCCACCATGGTTCTGCCAAAGAAATCCGCCGGGCAAAGACCGGTCGATGGCCGGCACAACGGAGGGACCGCCGTGTACCAGTTCCCCTTGGTCCTGCCCATGTTGGGATAATCAACCGAGGCCAGGACTTGAAAGCGGTCATCCACGTTCGTCTTGTCCTGGTCTTGAACTCCGGGAAAGCCTTCCATGTTTGACTGCCCAAAGCACACAAAAATCCAAAAATTCGTGTCTTGAGAAAAGGCGCTCACGTTGAACAGGAGCAATCCCGATAACAACAGCACGTATTTAATCTTCATAACAGTTGATTTTGATCGAATGGTGATGGTCGGGTGAACTATGGCGATTTCGGTTTGCCGGTGGCGGCATCAATCACCGCGTAATAGGCCGGCTTGGGCTGGTCGTTGCCATCAAACAAAAGCGGATGTCCACTGGCCCGCCAGGAAACGGCGTCGTTGACGTCCCAGAACGTGACCACCTTGATGGACTTATGGTGCTTGATGAATATATTGAAAATGTTGGAATACTGTTTGGCCAGACGCTGATCGGCGTCACTCACGAGGCCGCCCTGGGTGGTGGCGGCGTTGTTCGCCACGTCCGCTCCAAATCCGCCCTGGCCGCCTTGCGCGCCATTGACGTCCAGTTCGGTGACGTGAATGGGCAGGCCCAGCGTCTCCAGGTCCTTAAACTCCTGGTCGAGTTGCTCGGGGGTCGGCGAGGAAACACTAATGTGGGTTTGCGTGCCAATCGCCATCACCGGGATGTGTTGCGCCTGTAATGACTTGATTAATGCGATGAGTTTTTTGCGCTTGCCCGGGTTCTCCAGTCCATAGTCGTTGTAGCGCAGAATCGCATGAGGGTCCGCCTCGTGGGCGTATTCAAAGGCCTTGGCGATAAAGTCCGGCCCGATGATCTGCTCCCAGGGCGAAGTGCGCAGGATGTTCGTGCCGTTATCGGCGATGGCCTCGTTCACCACGTCCCAGACTTTGATTTGGCCCTTGTAGCGGCCCACCACCGTGGCGATATGGTCGTGCATGCGCTGCAATAACTCTTCACGCGTGGCGTGCGGCCCGTTCATATTGAACCCGCCGAAACCACCACCCCCCCCGAAAGCACGGCCGAATCTGCGATTGCCGAAACCATTCGTCCCGGCGGCGCGCGCGGTGTTATCGGGTGAGGGAGTGTTCGACACACCGGACGTCGAATTGGACGCTTGAAAAACCCAGTTGGGCGTCTGGGCGTGCCAGACCAGGTTGTGTCCCACGATATACATGTGGTTTTTCAGGCCGAAATTCACATAGGCGTCGGCGGGACCGAAATTATAGCCGTTGGTGCCCGGGTTGGGTTGAATCTGTCCCCATTTCAGGTCGTTCTCCGGCGAGATTTGATTGAACTGTTGCTTGATGAGCGCGATGTCCTTATCGAGCATCTCCTGCGACCGTCCGAAGCCGTTTGCGGATGCGGTGCCGGTCACTTGTTCGCGGTTGACGGCCACGCCCACATAGAAATAGTGTTTATAGGCGCTCTTGAGCGTCGGCGGCGATTGCGGTTTTGGCGCGGTCACGCAACCGGCCAGCAAACCGGCCAGCAAGACGGCGGTCCAAGTAGAGGTGTTTGAGATGAGGCGATGTTTCATGGGAGGTTCAGGTGTTCGCGGCGCCAGCTTCTTTCGCCGTTCGGCCGGTTCACCGGCCTGTTGAACGCTGTTTGCATGTGGCTGAGAGGAATTCACCGGTAAAAAAGATTCACCGATAAAGCAGAATTGCCTGTTCAAGTGCGTTCATTGTTTAAGAGATATTACCCGGCCTGCCCGGCTTGGGAAAGCAAGAAATGAGAAGCCGAAACGTGGGGTCAAATACCCAGGTTGGAAAGCGCATTGGAGACACTGTTGACCGCCTGGACCAATTTGGGATGAGTTGCTTCGAATCCCGCGACGGATGAGCGTAGTTCCTCGGTCGATTGTTTCAACGCGGTCTGCGCCTGAAGGGACCTCGCGCTGTTCTCCTGCAATTCGGCGACCTCCGTCCGCAAGGAGGCCAATAACTTGAGCAATTCATTCCGGTGCGCTTCCTCGATGGGTTCCGCGCGGATTTTCGCTTCGAGTTCGCCAATTATTTTGTCAACCATGAAGACAAAGCTAATTCATTTATCGTCGCCGAACAAACTCAATGTCACTCCGGTTCTTTCGCGCAATTTGGCAGAATCCACCAAATGTTTGTGAAAAATTTCGGAAAATTTCGCAAGTATCAAATCGCGAAGCTCTTCAGGTTTTTTCGTGGCATCCAATTTTAGAAGATAGGGCTTTTCAATTCTCAGGAAAATCCCGCGGGCTTTGTGTAACGTTTTGTTTTTTTTAAAATAATCCGCCCGGTCGCTTCGAGTTTTAATCCGCTGCAATCCGATTTGGGGATCAATGTCAAGCACCACCAGGAGGTCCGGTTCGGGCGCAAATTCTTCGTTGCGTTGCGCAATCACGTCGGGCGACACCCCATCCGTTCCTTGATACGCCATGCTGGAAAAATAATAACGATCACAAATGACCACATTGCCGTCTTTTAATTCCGGGTTGATGGTTTCTTCGACATGTTGCCGGCGATCTTTGATGAATGCTTCCAACTCCTCATCCACGGACAGCCGCCCCGTCAATGCGGAGTCACGGAGGATTTGCCCCCAATGGGACAGCGTCGGTTCTTTGGTTCTGCAGGCGGCAATTTTTCTTGGCTGGAGGCCTTTTTGAAGGGCATCCTGGACAAGATGGGCTTGCGTGGTTTTTCCTGAACCATCAATGCCTTCGATGGCGATCAGAAAACCGGGGAAATGATGTATCCTATGCATGAGACAACTTTTACAAAATCGCATTATCTTCGCATCAAAAACATACTCACACCTTGCTAACATTTTATTCAGACCCTATGGAAAGGTTATTTACCAAAAAAAACCTCAGAGCGTGTCTAAAAAATCATTTTGCCCATCGAGCCAACCGAATCCAAAAGTGTTGGGTGTACACGCTTTAGCATGTTCCATCGTCTGCACTCTAAAGGGTGGACACCAAACTTGATTAAACTACCAGCGGCCGATTCTCGGCAGCCTTTGCTGGACAATATCCCAGATCTTGGTGGTCACCGAATCCATGGATTGCGCGCCGTCCACCACCCGGACCCGTTTTGGCTCGGCGGCGGCGATGGCGTCAAATCCGCTCGCCACGCGCGCAAAAAACTTCCGGTCCTCCTCCTCCATCCGGTCGCGCAGGAAGGGCATCGTCGATTGTCGAAACACGCGGCGCAGTTCGCTGACTTCGGGTGAGACCGTGAGCAGCAGGGTGAGGTCGGGGCGCGTATCACCCACGGCCACGTTGATGATGGTCTCGACCGTCTTGAGGTCCAACTGGCGGCCATAGCCCTGGTAGGCCGTGGTGGAATCGTAAAAGCGGTCGCACACCACGATCTCGCCATTGGCGAGGGCGGGGCGGATGACCTCGCGGACCAATTGTGCGCGGCTCGCGTTCATCAACAGCAGTTCCGCCTCGGGAGTCATCGCCTCATTCGCCTCGCTGTGTTTCAGCGTATGGCGGATTTCTTCGCCAATCGGAGTGCCGCCCGGCTCGCGCAAGGTGCGGACGCGGTATTCAAGACGGCGGAGACGCCGCGCGAGCAATTCCACCTGCGTGGATTTGCCGGAGCCTTCGGTTCCTTCAAACGAGATGAGCAGGCCTTTTGGCATGTGCGAAAAACAATTAAATTTTTTTTAGCTTCGGGCCTTTGGGCGTGTCTTCAATCGCCCAGCCTTTGGCTTTCAATTCGTCCCGAATGGCGTCTGACTTTTTAAAGTCTTTGGCTTTGCGCGCGGCTTGCCGGCCCTCGAGCAGGGCGTAAATCTCCGGCGGAATTTCCGCGGTTGGTTTCGTTCCGACTTGGAGTACTGAATCAATTTTTTCCCAAATCGTCAATGCCATAGCGGCATCGGCGGCGTTCAGCGTGTTCTCCGCCATCCGTTTGTTCATGGCGCTCACCCACTTATGCACCTCGCCCCAGGCGCCGGAAATGTTCAGGTCATCGTCCAGCGCCTCGGTAAATTTCCGCAGAGTGTCTGATTTTATATTGGAAGCTTCGACCTCCAAAATTGGACGCGCATCGGGAACTTGAACTCGAAATTGTCCCAAGTCCGACAATTGTGGCTTCCCTCTCCCCTCAACGGAGGGAGATTCCCCCGAAAGATTCGCGCCTTGACCCCCTGATCCTGCCGCATCCTGCCGGGCATTCGAGCGACAGCCATCATCCGCTTCCTTTTCCCTCTCCGCTCCCATCGGATGGGAGGGGAGAGGGCCAGGGTGAGGTGAGGGTCCCCCGGGTTCACGGACAGGGATTGAGGGTGAGGGGTGAGAGCGGTCCCGGCCTTCTGCCTTCGTCCCTTGCGCTTCATCGTAAGGACTGGTCGGGCCGGCGATTTCCCGGAGCTTGCCCACGCATTCGTCAATCCGGCCCAGCGCGGTTTTTGCCCCCTGCAATCCGTCGAGCGTAAAGTTGAAGGTTTCCCGGTAATGCGCCGTCAGGAGCAGGCAGCGGATTTCGCGCCCGGCAAACCCCTGGGCCAGCAAATCGCGCAACGTGAAAAAATTGCCCAGGCTCTTGCTCATCTTCTTCCCTTCCACCAGCAAGTGCGCCCCGTGCAGCCAGTATTTCACAAACGGTTTTCCAGTGGCGCCTTCACTCTGCGCAATCTCATCCTCGTGGTGTGGAAAAATCAGGTCTTCACCGCCGAGATGCAGGTCAAAACTCTCGCCCAGAAGCTTCATGCTCATCGCGGAACATTCGATGTGCCAGCCGGGCCGGCCTTCGCCGAAAGGACTGGCCCAGAAAATCTCGCCGTCGTCCGGCGCGCGCGATTTCCATAGCGCGAAGTCGGCGATGGATTCCTTGGCGTAGTCGTCGCTCTGGACCCGTTCCCCGGCGCGCATTTCATCAAAGTTCAAATTCAGGAGTTGTCCGTAGTGGCCGCCGCCGCCGCGGTATTTCTCGATGGAAAAATAAACCGAACCGTCGGGGGCCTGGTACGCAATGCCGCGGGCGAGCAGTTTTTCGATGAGGGCGATGATCTCGGGAATATATTCCGTGGCGCGCGGTTTGCGGTGCGGCTCGCGGCAATTGAGCGACTTCAAATCATCGAGAAACGCCGTCTCATAGTTGCCGGTGAATTCCCGCAGGGAGGTTTTGGTCTCGCGCACGCGTTTGATGATTTTGTCCTCCACGTCCGTGATGTTCATCACGTGCGTCACCTCGAAGCCCTTGAATTCCAGCCAGCGCCGGACGAGGTCACCAAAGACAAAGGTGCGCCAGTTGCCAATATGGGCGAAATCATAGACCGTCGGTCCGCAGCAATACATTCCAACTCTGGGCGGAGCAAGCGGCGAGAATTCCTGGACTGAGCGCGAAAGCGTGTTGAACAATTTCAATGCCATCGGGCGGACAGAGTACAACGGTTCAGGTCAAAGAAAAGTCGAATTGTCGGCGATAAGTTGGTCACGCCTTTCCGAAAGACGCATCCGCACTTGATTTAAACTGACTTGCAGGGCATCATAGCAGGAGAGAGCTATGACACTTCGCCTGTTGGAAAAAGAAGTCTTGGAACTGCCGCCTCACACGCGGGTGCGGCTGGCGGAAAAAATCATGGAAAGCATTGACGATTACGCTACGCCTGGGTTGGAGGCCGCTTGGGACGATGAAATCGAGCGACGCGTGAAGGAAATTCAATCCGGCGCGGAAAAAGGGATTCCAGCCGGGGATGTGATGAAAGAGGCCCGCCGCGCCTTGAATGAAACCCGTCGCTTACCATCGACTCGCCGCAAGTGAGTTGATCAAATCGGCGAAATTCTACGAGCGTCGGAATCCATCTCTCGGAGAAACTTTTCTCTCCATTGTGGAAGCAACCTTGCCGAAAATTCAGAGCCATCCCGAACTCGGCAAAATTGGCAAGTTTGGAACGCGCAGTTGGAAAACAAAGCGGTTCCCGTTTCGAATTGTTTATCTGGAACAGCCAGACCGATTTTGGATTGTGGCCGTCGCACACTTGAGCCGCCAGCCGGATTATTGGATTCGCCGGCTGCGGTGATTTTTCCATACTCACTTTCTACTGACCCTCAATCATCATCTGTGTGGGAGTCGCGTACCGGTTGGCCTCCGCGTAGGGTTTTTGACGTTGGTTTTTCGTGAAAATTCTCCCCAGGTATAGGCTTCCAAGGCGGCCTGGTATTGGGCCTGGGCCGCGGGAGTCAGCGCGTTAAAAAAAGTTCTTTCGTCAATCCCGTCGCCGGTGCATGACTTGGCGAAAACCAGCCGGGCATTTTCGGCGACGGCAACAATTTCGACGTTCGGAACCGTGGTTTTTTTGTCCGGGTCGAAGGCGAGCCATTCCAATTCTGCCCAGGGGCCAAATTGGTGGATGATTTGCGGCGGCCGGATCTTGACGATCTTTCGGGCATCGTCGCCGGCTTTAATTTTTCCGTTCCAAAATTCGGGCGTGATTTTCATCCGGGAACACAGCCAATGGTAGCGGATATAATCCGCGGGCGTCCAAAGGTCGAAGCGAAAGCCGATGAAAGCCCACAGGCAGGACAAGGCGAGCAATGCGCACGCCATCGCCAGGACAAGTTTCTCGACACCGAAGCGCATCAGATTGAATTGGGTTGCGCGGGTTTGGCTGGCTTGGGCTGCAATCTTTGCACGCGTTCGACAAACAGAAAGTAAACGCCCGGACCAAAGCACAGCAGCATCACCGAAATGCCCGTGGCGATGCCCCAAAAGGTGCCGACCGGCGCGCAACAATCATCCCGCCGGCGCGCGATCACGTGGCTGGGCACGGCGATGATCAGTTCCAGAATGCTGCCGCGCAACAGCCAGCGCACGACGCGATTCATCAGCGCCTCCGGTGCATCCGATTTGGCGAGGTTGCGAAAAACCATGGCCCAGATAATCCAAAAGACCGCAACCAAAATGGCGATGCTGAAAAATGTTCCCCAGTTGGTGGTTAGCACGCTGGGGGGATTTCCGGTTTTATGCCCCAGAATCCAATCCACAAATGAAAATACTCCAAATGCGTCATCGGTGAAAATCGCGCAAAGGATGGAAAAAATTCCGGCGAGGAAGAGGCTGACTAGGAAGAAGGCGCTGACGATGACCGGGACTTTCAGCTTGCGCCGCGTCGGCAATCTTTTTGCGGAGATGTCGATGGGCACGAGCAGGAGCAGCCCCTGTCCGGCCATCAGCACACCCAGCCAGATCCAATAACCCCAGGAGATATAAATGCCCCAAATATCTTTCCAAGCCATGCCGCCGGGCCTGAGTCCCCAGTCGGCAAAAGCCAGATACAGGACCGGCGCCGTCAGCAGCAGCAGCGCCGCCGCATAAATGAGCACGGTGAAAGTGGCCCAGCGTTTCATGGGTTTCCCGAATGGAAGCCCAACCCGGCCTGCCGCGCCAGCAAAAATGATTTCGCTGCTGTCAGGAGGCACTGTCCGGAGGCAGAATTGACACCCAGCATATTGTGTGGGAAGCTCCCACCATGAATGCAACCTTGCTTGATGATCGACGACGGTTGGTGATGCCCTCGGAGCTTCCGCCAAAGTCCGCCGTAACGGTCCAGCGCATTGACGCTGACACTTGGGTTGTCAGACGCCATCGCCCGCAAAAAAACATTGTCATGGTGGCCATTCCGACCATTAAAGAACTGCCGAGTGACCCGGAATGGGAAGCCGTCGAATCCAAACTCACTGCCCACTGCAACCGCAAAGTAGCGCCGTTTGAAGAGTGAAGCCCTTTGACGTTTTTAACTGGCAGCCGCCGGGTTGGGTTGACCCGCATCCGTGCGTGATTGTCTCGCACTTGTCTCGTGTCGCCAACAAACCGGAAGTCAATGTGGTTGCTTGCTCGTCAAAACGCGCGACGCGCAAAGCCCAGGCCCATGAAGACATCCTCGACCAGGCGGACGGGTTGGACTGGCCAACGCTGTGCAAATGTGATCAGCTATACTCCGTGTCCAAGTCCGAGTTGAAACGCCAATGTGGTGAAGTCTCGCCCGCCCGTCGTAAAGATTTGGTTAGAACCATCATCGGTTCGCTCGGTTGGGGTGAGGTTTTATCAGAACCTTGATTGGTTGGCCGTTTTTTTTGCCATCGTTATGCGCAAAATGATTTCACTGCTTGCCAAAGTTTTTCTTTCAACGCAAACTGCTGAAAATTAAATTTAACAAATGAATAAAGAGGCAAAACTCGAACTGGACGGAAAGAGTTACGTGTTGCCGACGGTGGAGGGGAGCGAGGGCGAGAAGGCGGTGGACATCTCCACTCTGCGCGCCAGCAGCGGATACATCACCCTGGACGAAAGCTATGGCAACACTGGTTCGTGCGTCAGCAAAATTACTTTCATTGACGGCGAAAAAGGCATCTTGCGGTACCGCGGCATTCCCATCGAAGAAATGGCCGAAAAATCCACGTTTGTCGAGGCTGCCTACCTGGTGATTTACGGCAGGCTCCCCAACCACGCCGAACTGCGCAGATTCTCCGATCTCTTCACTGACCACCAGTTCCTGCACGAGGACATGAAATATCATTTCGAGAGTTTTCCGACGGGTGCGCACCCGATGGCAATTCTCTCGGCGATGATCAACGCGGCCAGTTGTTTTGATGAAACATTGATGCACTGGCAGTGGGGAAAGGTGAACAGTTTGTTTGAAGCATACGCGGCCAAGTTGATGTCCCAGGTGCGGACGATCGCCGCCTATTCCTATCGCAAGTCGCTCGGCTTGCCGCTGATTTATCCGAAAAAATCCTACAAATACACCGCGAATTTTTTGCACATGATGTTTTCCTCGCCGTATGAGGATTACGAAATCAAACGCGAAGTCGTCCGGGCGTTGGACCTGATTTTTCTGTTGCACGCGGACCACGAACAAAATTGTTCGACCTCGACCGTGCGCATGGTCGCCTCGAGCCAGGCGAATTTGTTTGCCAGTTGCTCCGCCGGCGTTTGCGCGTTGTGGGGACCGCTGCATGGCGGCGCCAATCAAGCCGTCCTGGAAATGCTCGATGAAATCCATCGCACGGGCGACGACGGCTCGAAATTCATCGCCGCCGCCAAGGACAAGAACAGCGGCAAAAAGTTGATGGGTTTCGGCCACCGCGTTTATAAAAACTACGATCCGCGCGCGAAAATCATCAAGAAATCCTGCGACGAAGTCCTTTCCAAACTGCACATCAGTGACCCATTACTGGACATTGCCAAGCATCTGGAAGAAGCGGTCCTCAAAGATTCCTATTTCGTGGAACGCAAGTTGTATCCGAACGTGGATTTTTACAGCGGCATCATCATGCGCGCGATTGGAATTCCGGTGGAGATGTTCCCGGTGATTTTTGCAATCGGCCGCATGCCGGGCTGGATCGCCAACTACAAGGAAATCATGGAAGACCCCAAGGGCCGCATTTCCCGTCCGCGCCAGATTTATACCGGTCCGACATTGAACCATTATATCCCCATGGACGAAAGGAAGTGATTTGGACTGTTTCATGCCGGTGACGCCAGGATGGTGTTTGCGCAAAGGCACAATTTGTGCTGTGCTGGTCATGGTTTCCTAATGAAAAAAATTCTTGTAATTGACGATGAAGAATGGTTGCGCGAAATGATTCAACTCGCTTTGCGACAGAAGGGCTTTGACGTCATTGAAGCCTCCAACGGTTCGGAAGGGATTGAAGTGGCCCGGAAGGAATTGCCCGACCTCATTCTTTGCGACATCAACATGGGCAAGGTGGACGGATACCTGACCTTGTCCGCCCTCCGCAACGAAGCCCCCACCGCCGCGATTCCGTTTATCCTCATGACCGGTTTGGCCGACAGCGCCAGCATGAGGCACGGCATGGAATTGGGCGCCGACGATTATCTCCCCAAACCGTTCACCACCGAAGCCCTTTACGCCGCCGTGGATGCGCGATTGAAAAAGGCCCAGACCATTCGCGACGAGGCCGAGCGCAAATTGGCGCACCTGCGCGACAACATCAGCCTGATGATGCCGCACGAGATGCGCACTCCCCTGAACGGGATTTTGTCCAATGCCGAACTCCTCGCGCATTCGGCAACCAGCCTCAAGCCGTCGGAAATCGGCGAGATGGGGGAGGAAATCTTTAAATCGAGCCAGCGCCTGGAACGGCTCATTGAAAATTTTCTCATCTATGCGCAATTGGAACTTATTGCCGCCGACCCCAAAAATGTCAATGCCTTGCGCGTGGGCCAGACGCAGCATCCGATCGAGTTGATCAAGAAACATGCGCTGACCCAGGCAGCCAATGCCGAGCGTTCGCCGGATTTGTCATTCGAGTTGGCCGACCTCCTGCTGCCCATGTCCGAGGAATATCTCGGCAAGATCATCGACGAGCTGACGCAGAATGCCTTCAAGTTTTCCCCCGCCGCCACCCCGGTGCGGGTGACTCTCGCCGAGGCCTTCAATTCCATCACGCTTTCGGTGAGCAACCAGGGCCGTGGCTTTTCCCCGGAGCAGGCCAGCCGCATCGGGGCGTACATGCAGTTCGATCGCAAAATGAATGAACAGCAGGGGCTGGGCTTGGGATTGACCATCGCCAAGCGCCTCATTGAATTGCACGGCGGCACCATTTCCATCACCAGCGAAAAAGAAATGGGCGCGGTGATTTCGGCGAAGTTCCCCCGGAACAAAAATAATTAGGGCATTTTCAAACTCCCAGGTCAAAAACCGCGCGGCCGTGGTGAATCAGCAGCCATTCGGCCCCCTGCGCCAGCAAAAACACCACCACCATGCCCGCCACCGGCGCGAAATCCACCTTGCCCACGCGCAACGGAATGCGCCTCAACGGAGACAGCAGCGTCTGCGCTTCCGCGTTCACGTACACCCAGAACGGTTGTTTGCCGAAATAGATGTAGCTGTTGAGCAGATGCAATACCAGCAGCGCGATGGCGATCAATTCCCAGGCGAGATAGCTCGTCAACCCAAAGACGGACGATTCCCCGAGACGATGCATCGCGGAAACCGGTTGCGGAATGATGTGCATCCAGGCCAGCGGCCAGCTCGCCAGCCACCATAAAAGGGTGGTGGCGACGAAGGGCAGGAGCAATTTCACGCCGCGCGGCCAGCGGTCCATTCCTCCCAACTGGGTGCGGACAAAATTATGGAACGGCAGCGGCCCGTTCAAAATGGAAAGCAGCAGCAGCCAGAGATAAAAAATCCAGATCGTCTGGACAAAACTCAGGATGGAAAAGAAAAACATCTGGCCGGGATGCGTGCTGCGGAACGACAGTTCAATGATGTCCAGGTTCAGTTTGGCCGACCAATTGGCCGCCGACCCGATCAGCCAGTACAACACGGCGCGCATGAGGACCAATCCGGCAATGACGGCGGGCATCTGCCATTGGCGCGAGCTTCCGTCCACGCGCTTTAGCGTGCCCACCAGGGTCGCCGGTCTGCGTTTGCCCACGGGGTCCGCCTTTTCGGCGCGCCAGTTGAGCCACAGCAGAAGGCCGGCAAGATTCAGGATGAAATCAACAATGCCCATCTCGGATTACGGATTTAGGATGTCGAATTATCCGAAATCCGCAACCTGTCTTTCACATCATTTTCAGCAGGGTCCCGGCCATCTCGCTGGGAGTGGCGGCGACCCCGATGCCGGCATCCTGGAACGCGGCGATCTTTGCCGCCGCCGTGCCCTTGCCGCCGCTGACGATTGCTCCCGCATGTCCCATCCTCCGGCCCGGCGGGGCGGTGGCTCCCGCGATGAATCCGGCCACCGGCTTGCGGCAGTATTGTTTGATCCACGCGGCGGCTTCCTCCTCGGCGCTGCCGCCAATCTCACCGATCATGATCATGGCGTGGGTGTCGGGATCTTCGTTGAATAATTTGATGACGTCGAGGTGCGACATTCCCGGCACGGGATCGCCGCCGATGCCCACGCAGGTGCTTTGGCCGACGCCGCGCGAGGTGAGCTGCCACACCGCTTCATAAGTCAACGTTCCGCTCCGCGAAACGACCCCCACATGCCCCCGGCTGTGAATGTAACCCGGCGCAATGCCGATACGGCAGCCGCCGTGGGAATCCTTGCCCTCGCCGGGGGTGACGATGCCGGGGCAGTTGGGTCCGATGAGCCGGGTGCGCGTGTTGCCGGCCAGGGCGCGTTTCACCTGGATCATGTCGCGCGCGGGAATGCCTTCGGTGATGCAAACCACGACTTCCAGCCCGGCGTCCGCTCCTTCCAGAATCGCGTCGGCGGCAAAGGCGGCGGGCACAAAGATGGCGCTGGCGGTGGCGCCGGTCTGTTTCACCGCCTCGGCGACCGTGTCGAAGACCGGGACGCGCTTCCCGCCATGCTCAAAGAATTGTCCGCCCTTGCCGGGCGTGACACCGGCCACAACTTGCGAGCCGTAATCGATGGAGAGTTGGGCGTGCCTGGCCCCGAAACTGCCGGTGATGCCCTGGACGAGAACTTTGGTGTCGGGTTTAACGAGAATGGACATGAATAATTCTGATTTTAAAGCAAATTTCTTTGTTATCCGTTTCTTTCGTTGATGGCCCGCAACAATTTCACGGCTTCCCGATCTGTTTCGCGTCCAGCGGCGACTTTTGAAGCGATAAGCGCATCCAGATTCAAAATTCTAAAATCATCATGGGACATTCTATGCGATATGGACTGCTTCAAAACCTGTTCGTAATCGCCCACGCCAGCCACTTCGCTCAGGCAATCCAAACTCCCCCAATCCGTGCTCAAATAAATATTTTTCAAACTGTTACAAAGTTGTTCGGTTAATTCGAGCGGCAATCGGTTCGCCGTCAAGCGATGACGCGGATGTAAATCCTCTACCGCGGCTTCAATTCGCCGCAAATTTTCACGGTTAAACCGGCAACAAATGTCCAGTTTCAAAGTCACTGGCGATATCCCGTGAAAGACTCCGCAGACATCGCCGATGATGACAAATTTCACTTTTTGTTCCCTAAGCCGTGTCAGCAATGTTTTGTTATTTGCAGCATGGCATTCTTTGGAGGCTTTGACTTCCATGATCAAGTCCAGTGCGCGTTGATGTTGTTCCAGCCGCTGTTCTGGTGTCAACTGCAACGCATCTTCGACGAGGGACATGTCAAATCCGTAATTCATCGCCGCGCGCCAGGCGGGGCCTGCGTCCGGCGGGCAAACGTATTTGCCGTTCATCTGCGCCAATGTCTCTTCATCAATCATGTAAACAATGTAAGCGCCTTCCGTTGCGCAATCAATGCGCCTTGCGCTTGTGAATGAGGATTTTATTTCCGTCCGGGTCGCTGATAACGACGAACCGGCAAACCGGCGTATCGATGGTGTCCATGTCGATGGAAACGCCCTTGGATTTCAATCGCGTAATTTCCGCGTCCAGGTCATCCACTTCAAACGCGATGCAAGTGCCATCCGGCGACGGCTTCCAGGCTTCTCCGTAACAGCCGATCCCAAAGGTGCCGCTGGGAAGATCGTATTCCACCCACATGCCCCCGGCGGATTCCTTGGTGGGCTTAAGCCCGAGGACGCCTTCGTAAAACGCGCGGGCGCGTTTGATGTCGGTGACCGGCGTGCCGGTGAATGCGATTTCGGAAATCACCGGGAAGTGTTTAGTTTTTATTCGGATAAAACTCAACTTTTTTAATTGGGGATCAAATTAACGGAACTTGCCGGAACTTTGTTTTCTGTCCAATCTCTGATGTTTTTCATGACACAAGATGACAATCAGTTTCCTGTAATTCGCATAGGTGATGAACATCAATTAGACGCTGTGACTAAACTTTCCAACCAAGCAGGCCCTCAAGTAGCCACTTCAAAGGAACGACAGAGTAGTAAAACCTATTTGTTAGCTAGATCAATTTGCGATTTTTTATGCACAGACTCGGAAGAATCATCGCTTCTGACGAGAGTGAGTTCTGACAAGCAAAGGCGCAATCGAGCATTTGCAGCAGAATTGCTGGCACCTGCAGAAGGGATTCGACAATTTTTATCCGGCTCTCGAGTTGCTCCTGATGAGACCGCAGAAATCGCAGATCACTTTGGTGTTTCGGATTGGCTTATTCGTCATCAGATTCAGAACCATCGAATTGCGGAAGTTGAAGAAACCACCCCTTTGCCGGCATCCGATTGACGTGCCAGAATCAGCATCCTCAAAATATTATTTTCGCTCTAAATGAATTTTTACAAGGGTTCGATTCTCTTCACCCGCTCGGAACGCATTTCGCCAGTCGTTGCCTTTTCGTGTCTTTCGTGGTTGCCATCTTCCCCCTTCCCGCCAAAATACGGTACTCTCCGGCCAATATCAGGTGAGCCGTTCCGCCCCATCTGCCCCATCTTCTTTACGGACACTTAAACCAGTCTGGTTTAATCAACGTTGAGTTATGCATGAAGTTCATCTCGTCCGCGCAGTTACGGAAACCGTTCGGAAACAGGCCATGGCCAGGAAGGCCAAACGCGTCACCAAGGTTTGCATTCGCTTCAATCCGTTGACGAGCCACAGCGCCGATCATGTCCGTTTCAGCTTCGATATCGTCAAAAAAGAAACTCCCATGCTCTCCGACGCCGAACTGGCGCTCACGGAAGTGGAACCAACGTTGCTTTGCATGAAATGCGCCAATAAATTTCCCGGCCACCAACTGCCCGACGTCTGTCCCAAGTGCGGTTCGGTGAATGTCAGCGCTGTTCATTCCACCGATATGGTCCTGGAGAGTTATGAGATTGAAACCTGATGAACGCCTGCCCTTGTAAAGTTGCCGGAAAACGGGAAAAAGCAGTCCTGAAAACCAAAGACCGTGTTGCGCCTGCCCCCGGCCAATTATCCACCGCTTCCCCAAGTGAGGCAGCGGCGCGGCTGAAACTGATGGTCCGGGGCGCCGTCCAAGGCGTCGGCTTTCGCCCATTCGTCTATAGGCTCGCCAACGAAATGAAATTGACCGGCTGGGTCGGAAATTCGTCCCAGGGCTTGTTTGTGGAAGTGGAAGGGCCGAAGCCGCAATTGGAAAAATTCCTGCTCCAATTCGAAACCAACAAGCCGCCCCGGAGCGTTATCCAGGGACTGGAAGCCGCCTGGCTGGACCCCGTCGGCCACGACAAATTTGAAATCCGACCCAGTGACGACACCGGGGAGAAGTCCACCCTTGTTCTGCCGGACATCGCCACCTGTCCCGATTGCCTGCGCGAAATCTTCGACCCGAACAATCGCCGGTATTTGTATCCATTCACCAACTGCACCCATTGCGGCCCTCGTTTCAGCATCCTCGAGGCGCTTCCCTATGATCGCGCGAACACCTCGATGAAGAAATTTCCGATGTGTCCCGCCTGTGCCGCGGAATATGCCAATCCCAACGACCGCCGGTTTCATGCCCAGCCCAATGCCTGTCCCGCGTGCGGACCGCGCCTGGAATTGTGGAATTCCCAAGGCGACCGGATTCTGGGAGGGCATCAGGCCCTGCTCGGCGCGGCCCAAGCCATTCGCCAGGGCAAAATCGTGGCCATCAAAGGTCTCGGCGGGTTCCACTTGTTCGTTGACGCCCGCAATGGAGCGGCCGTCCAGTTGTTGCGCGAACGCAAACAACGAGAGGAAAAACCCTTTGCCCTGCTGTTTTCCTCCCTTGCCGGCGCCAAAGCCATCTGCGAAATCTCGCCGCTTGAAGAGCGTTTGCTGCGCTCGCCCGAAGCTCCCATCGTCCTGCTCGGCCGCCGTCCGGCGGTTTCGACTTCCCAGCCCCAAATCGCCGCCAATGTGGCGCCGGGAAACCCGGCCCTCGGCCTCATGCTCCCGTCCAATCCGCTGCATCATCTTCTCATGATGCAATTGGAATTCCCCGTCATCGCCACCAGCGGCAACCTGAACGATGAGCCGATTTGCACCGATGAATTCGAAGCGTTGGAGCGGCTCGCCGCTCTCGCCGACCTGTTCCTGGTCCATGACCGCCCGATTGTCCGGCACGTGGACGATTCCATCGTGCGCGTTGTGGCGGGCCGCGAGATGGTCTTGCGCCGCGCGCGCGGGTTTGCGCCGTTGCCGGTTCAATTGCCGAATGTCGATTCGCACGCCGCGCCGGTCCTGGCCGTGGGCGCGCATTTGAAAAATTCCATCGCGCTCTCCGTCGGCAATCAGGTCTTTCTCAGCCAGCACATCGGCGATTTGGAAACCGAGCCGGCCCATAACGCCTTCCGCCGCGTGGTTGCCGATTTTGAAACGCTTTACGGACAAATCCCGCAAATCGTCGTCGCCGACCTGCATCCCGATTACCTGTCCACCCAATTCGCCGACGCGCTCAAACCTCCCCAACGGCTCGGTGTTCAGCATCATGTCGCCCATGTCCTCTCTTGCATGGCCGAGAATGAAGTGGCCGTACCCGCGCTGGGCATTGCCTGGGACGGAACAGGTTATGGGACCGACGGAACGATCTGGGGCGGCGAATTTTTTCTGGTAGGCCGGAATTCCTGCGAACGGGTGGCGCACCTGCGGCGGTTTCGCCTGCCCGGCGGGGACATCGCGGCCCGGCAGCCCCGGCGCGCCGCGTTGGGGTTGCTCCACGAAATCTTCGGCGACGCCGCCTTTGACCTCAAGCATCTGCCGCCCTTCCAGGAGGCGAGCGCCATCGAATTAAGCGCCATCCGGGGCATGTTGCAACGCCTCCTCAACTCGCCGCTGACCTCCAGCGTCGGGCGTCTGTTTGACGCCGTGGCCTCATTGCTCGGCCTCCGGCAAGTCATGCGGTTCGAGGGCCAGGCCGCGATGGACTTGGAATTCGCGCTCGCCGGCATTGAAACCAACGAGTCTTATGATTTCCCGGCCAATGAATGCCGGTTTTTGAACATGGAAAACAGCGGGCAGTTGTCCGGCCCGCAATCGGAAATGATCCTCGACTGGCACCCGGCCATTGAAGGCATCCTCGCTGATTTGAAAAGCGGCGTTCCGGTTGGGATCATTTCCGCGAAATTCCACAACGCGCTGGCGGAGGGCATTGTGGCCGTCGCCCGGAGTTTCGGAATTAATCGCATTGTTATTTCCGGCGGCTGCTTCCAAAATCGGTATTTAACTGAGCGAACGGTGCGCCGGTTGCGCGAGGAGAATTTCCGGCCCTATTGGCCCCAGCGCATTCCGCCCAACGACGGTGGAATTGCCCTGGGCCAGGTTGTTGCGGCCCTCCGCGCGCAAAGTTCCCCAAAAAATAAATAAAAATGTGTTTGGCCGTTCCAGGAAAAATTGTGAGCGTCAGCGGTAATGATCCGCTGGAACGCACCGGCAAAATTGATTTTGGCGGCATTCTTAAAGAAGCCAGCCTCGCCTATGTCCCGGAAGCCGGGGTGGGGGATTATGTCATCGTCCATGTCGGCTTTGCCATCAGCCGCGTGGACCAGGACGAAGCCCAAAAGATTTTTGAATACTTGCAGGGCATGGACGATTTAAGCGAACTGAAGGAGGCCGGTCCGTGAAATTCCTCGATGAATATCGCGATGCCGGTCTCGCGCGGCAATTGGCGCGCGAAATTCATCGTCTCACCTCCCGCCCCTGGACCCTGATGGAAATTTGCGGCGGCCAAACCCACGCCATCGTCAAGTTCGGCATCGACGAATTGCTGCCGGAAAAAATCACCCTCATCCACGGCCCCGGTTGCCCGGTTTGCGTCACCCCCGTCGAGATCATCGAAAAAGCGCTCGAAATCGCCGCCCGCCGAGAGGTCATCTTTACTTCCTTTGGGGACATGCTTCGCGTGCCCGGAAGCAAGTGCGATTTGCTTTCCGTCAAAGCCGGCGGCGGCGACGTGCGCATCGTCTATTCCCCGCTCGACGCCGTCAAACTCGCGGAGCAAAACCCCAACCGGGAAGTTGTCTTCTTCGGCGTCGGTTTTGAAACCACCGCGCCCGCCACGGCGATGACCGTCTATCAAGCCGCGCAAAAAGGGCTGAAAAATTTTTCCATGCTCGTCTCGCACGTCCTCGTCCCGCCCGCCATGGAGGCGCTCCTATCCTCACCCGACTGCCGCGTGCAGGGATTCCTCGCCGCCGGTCATGTCTGCGCGGTCATGGGCTTTGAGGAATATTTTCCCGTCGCCCAAAAATTCCGGGTCCCCATCGTCGTCACCGGTTTCGAGCCTCTCGATATATTGCAGGGCATCCTGATGACGGTGCAACAACTGGAGACCGGACGCGCCGAAGTCGAAAATCAATACACCCGCTCCGTCTGCCGCGAAGGAAATCAGCCGGCGCAGGATTTGATGAAACGGATTTTCCAGGTCGTCCCCCGTAAATGGCGCGGCGTCGGCGAGATTCCCCAAAGTGGGCTGGGCCTCCGCCCGGAATATCAGGCGTTTGACGCCGAACGAAAATTCGGCGTGGCCGATCGTCACGTCGCCGAATCGCCCGATTGCCGGAGTGGACTGGTATTGCAGGGACAAATCAAACCCCATCAATGTCCGGCCTTCGGCACCCTCTGCACGCCGGAACATCCCCTCGGCGCCACCATGGTTTCCAGCGAGGGGGCCTGCGCGGCCTATTACCGCTACCGCCGGTGAATTTACGATTTAAGATTTACGATTGGCGATTGACTCGACATGCTTGGAAGTATTGCATATGAAACGCCGACACATCGGAGTGCCGACAGGTTGCCGGCTTGAGACTTTCGGACCGCCGAAGCCGGTTGCAAACCGGCGCTCCGGCCTTGCGGGTGTGAAATATCCGGGCTGGAACAACCCTCGTAAATCGTAAATGGAACAGAAAATCAATTTTGAAACGGCTTGTCCAATTCCCATCTCGCAATACCCCCAAGTGCTTTTGGCGCACGGTGGCGGCGGGCGGTTGATGCACCAGCTCATCGGCGATATGTTTCTCGCCGCGTTCCACGACCCGTTGCTCGACACCCGGCACGATTCGGCTGTCATGGAACTGTCGGGAAATAAAATCGCCTTTACCACCGATTCCTACGTCGTCCGCCCGCTGTTTTTTCCCGGGGGCGACATCGGCTCCATGGCGGTTCACGGCACGGTCAACGATTTGGCCATGTCCGGCGCCTGCCCGCTTTATTTGAGCAGCGCCTTTATCATTGAGGAAGGGCTGTCCATGGAAACACTCTGGCGGATCGTTTGCTCCATGAGCGCCGCCGCCAAAAAATGCGGGGTCCGGATTGTCACTGGCGACACCAAGGTGGTGGACCGGGGCAAGGGCGACGGCGTCTTCATCAACACCGCCGGGGTCGGCATCCTTGAACATTCCCTGACGATTGCTCCGCAATCTGTCCGCCCTGGAGATGTCATCCTGGTCAACGGCGACATCGGACGGCATGGCATGGCCATCATGGCCGTGCGCGAGGGATTGGAATTCGAAAGCAAAATTGAAAGCGATTCCGCGCCGGTCCATGAAAGCGTCCTGGAAATGCTCCGGGCGGGAATCGAAATTCATTGCCTGCGCGACCTGACCCGCGGCGGCTTGACCAGCGCGTTGAACGAAATTTCCGAGACCGCCCATCTCACGCTGCTGGTGGAGGAAAAGGCCATCCCCGTGCGTGAAGACGTTCACGCCGCCTGCGAAATCCTGGGACTGGACCCGTTTCAAGTGGCCTGCGAAGGGAGATTCGCCACTTTCCTCCCCGCCAACGACGCCGGCCGCGCGCTGGCCGTGATGCGTCAATTCTCGCCTTCAGCCTGCGTCATCGGTCAAGCCACGGGCGAGCAGACGGCAAAAGTGGTCCTGAAAAGCGCCATCGGCGCGCGTCGAATTTTGGATATGTCCAGCGGCGAACAATTACCGCGGATATGCTGAGTTGGAGAGGACGTCGTTCAGCATTGTCAGGGTGCGGCGAAGCGTTTCCTCGGGCGTGGATTCGGCGGCAATCGACACCAGCAACCCGCGCTCCTCGTAAAAATCAATCAATGGCCGCGTGCTTTTTTGATAGGCGGCCATGCGCACCCGCACGGATTCGGGCCGGTCGTCCTCGCGTTGGATCAGTTTCCCGCCGCATTTATCACAGACCCCCTGGATGCGGGGCGGCAGCGCTTTGGCGTGATAAACCGCCTTGCAACCCGAACACGTGCGCCGTCCGCCGATACGGTCAATGATCTCGTCCATCGGCAGTTCGTAATCCAACACCGCCATTAACGGCAGTTTTTCCTTTTCCAACAATTGTTCAAGCGACTGGGCTTGCGCCACTGTGCGCGGAAAACCGTCCAATAAAAATCCTCCCATGCACCGCAGGCAACGGACCCGCTCGGCCACCATGTCGAGCACTGTTTCATCGGGAACCAAATCGCCGCGGCGCATGAAGTTCAGCGCGCGTTCGATTGCCGGTGAGCGTTCATCGTCGGTCAGGCACTTCGCGGCACGGAAAACGTCGCCCGTGGAAAGATGACACGCGCCCAGGCGTTCGGACAGCAATTCCGCCTGCGTGCCCTTGCCGACCCCCGGCGCGCCGAGCAGCACCAGCCGCCATGCTTTTTTCGGTGGATGCGTCGGGAGGCTGGAACACACGCTCTTTCCGCCCTTCAGCCAGGCGGCACGGTCATTCTTCGTTTTCATATTAGCACTGTTCCCTGTCTTTGACCCGCCGACTACACGGAAATTGTCCTTTAAAAAACCTTTTTTGTCGGTTGCAGTTTATTTGACCGTTTGCCTTGGTTGCCCGCCTGCGTGCGTCAGCCCAGGCCGATTTCCTCGTGGTAATTTTTAGCTGATTTTACCCATGGTTTGCCCCTCCAAAAGGCTCGCAAAAAACTCCGGTCACGGTATATTCGTAGTTACAAATGGAACGCCGGATGCCAACAGGAAAGCAGCGATGGCCGACGCTTGCCGGACGCTTGAGTCAGCCGCTGACTTCACGCGTGGAGGCGGTGCGCCAACTCCAGACCACGATGCCGATCACGCCAGTCGCTCAAAACGTGTTGAAGCAGAGCAACGGCAGCTTATCCAGTGGGCCAAAGAAAACGGGAAACTAGGCGCCAGCGGTCGTCGGCCACCCGTTTTTGCCGGGGGTGGAGAGCATAACGTGTTCTTTCAGAAGCGTACCCGCCGCTATATCAAGGCAACACGGCTGGACCGGCACAACGGATATGGCATTGCCTTGGGCACATTTATCCCATTGACCCCGTAATCCAACGCATCACGCCGGAGTTCGGCCAGTTTTTGCGCGCAGAACCTTACACCATCAATCTTCGCTGATTTTTGGCGGGGTTCGAGCCATTTATTCGACTGCTCGTTCTGTGCTCGCTTCTACAAAACGGTGCGCCCTACGCGAGAATCAACATTCCAGAATTCTTCTTACCGCGCGGTGGTATAGGTCGAAAGCGCCCGCATGTACTGCGCGCGCTCAAATTCCGATGGCGCATCGCAGTTCTTCTGGCTCAAGCTGCCTTTGAGTTGCTGCACTGATTCATACTCGTGCTCTTCCAGCCAGGCCACCGTTTCTGTTTCAATGGTCTTGAGATGGGGAATCCCATGCCGTATCAGCGTGGAACACAACATTGTTGCGTCCGCGCCTACCATCAGCATCTTGAGCGCGTCTGTCGCGCGATGGATGCCGCTCGTTGCCGCCAAACTGGCATGGATGCTGCCGCGCAGGATGGCGATCCACCGCAGCGGCAGCCGCATCGCCATCGGCGTGCTCAACAAAATGTTTGGCCGCACCTCCAGCGATTCCAAATCAATGTCCGGCTGGTAAAACCGGTTGAACAACACCAGTCCGTCCACCCCCGCCTTGTCCAGGCGCGAGGCCATGTTGGCAAAATTCGTGAAGAACGGACTAAGCTTCACCGCCACCGGGATCGTCACCTCGGACTTCACGGCCTTCGCAATCGCCAGGTATCCCGCTTCAATCTTTTCCGACGTATGATTCAAGTCTGTCGGGATGCTATAGATGTTCAACTCCAGCGCGTCCGCGCCGGCTTCCTGGATTTTTTTCGCGTAACGGATCCAACTACCCTCCGTCGTTCCGTTCAAGCTCGCGATTACGGGAATCTGCACCGCTTTCTTCGCAGCAACGATATGGTCCAGGTATTCCTCCGGACCGGTATGGAACTCCGCCGGTTCCGTAAAATACGTCAGCGATTCGGCGAAACTTTCCGTGCCCTGTTCCAACCGCTGCGTTAACTCCTGTTGGTCGCGGCGCAATTGTTCCTCAAACAGGGAGTATAGCACGACGGCCGACGCCCCGTTGTCCTCCATGGCGCGGATGTTATCAATTTCCTCCGAGAGGGGCGACGCGGCCACGACGAATGGCGTTCGCAGTTTCAGTCCAAGATAGGTGGTGCTTAAATTCATATCGTTGTCGTTTAAAGTTTAACCGCCGGCGTGGTCAAGGTGGCGTTCGTAATGTCCTGGTCCGTCAGTTTGCAATCGCGCGTTTGCATGAATTGATAGAATTTCCAACGCCGCTCGGCGTCCGCCTGGGCCAGCGCGAATAATTTCTTCGCCTCTTCGGGCTTGCTCATCGTGAGCATCTTGAACCGGTTTTCGGTGAGCATGTAATTCTCCACCGGCATCTTCGCCGCCGAAGAATCGACTTGCAGCGGGCTTTCCCCGCGTTCGGCCCGCCGGGGATCGAAGCGATAGAGCAGCCATTGGCCCGAATCCACCGCCATCTTTTGATGGCGCGCGCCCACGCCCGCGTCCACCGCGATGCCATGCGCAATGCAATGGCTGTAGGCGATGATGAGCGAAGGTCCCGGATACGATTCCGCCTCGATGAACGCCTTCAAGGTCTGCTCATCCTTGGCGCCCAGCGCCACGCTCGCCACGTAAATGTTCCCGTAGCTCATCGCAATCAACCCCAGGTCTTTCTTTCCGGCCGGCTTTCCGCCCGCCGCAAATTTCGCGATTGCACCGCGCGGAGTCGATTTTGACATCTGCCCGCCGGTGTTGGAATAGACTTCCGTGTCCATCACCAGCACGTTGACGTCCCGCCCGCTCGCCAGCACGTGGTCCAGACCGCCGTAGCCGATGTCGTACGCCCATCCGTCGCCGCCCACGATCCAGACGCTCTTCTTCACCAATTGGTCGGCCAGCGGCGCGAGCAGCCTGGCCTCCGGCAAATCGATTCCCTTCAGTTTTTCCTTCAACGCCGCCACCCGCTCGCGCTGATCGTGGATGCCGCTCTCATCGCTTTGGCTTGCCAGCAGCAGTTGCGTGACAAATTCGTCTCCCAGCTTGGGTGACAGTTTCTTGAGAATTTCCTCGGCAAATTCCCGTTGCTTGTCGATCGCAACCCGGAAACCCAGCCCGAATTCCGCATTGTCTTCAAAGAGCGAATTGCACCAGGCCGGCCCGCGCCCGCATTTGTTTTTCGCATAGGGCGTCGTCGGCAGGTTGCAGCCGTAGATGGAGGAGCAGCCCGTCGCGTTCGCGATCATCACGCGGTCGCCGAATAATTGCGTGAGCATCTTGATATACGGCGTCTCGCCGCAGCCCGCGCAGGCGCCGCTGAACTCAAACAGCGGTTGCAGCAATTGTTGCAGCCGCAGGACGCCCGGCTTGATCGTGCGCCGGTCCATTTCCGGCAGTTCCAGGAAATAATTCCAGTTCTCCCGTTCCGCCGCGCGCAAGGGCGCCTGCGGACGCATATTGATGGCTTTGAGCTTGGTTTCCGTCTTGTTCTTGGCCGGGCACACATCCACGCAAATGCTGCAGCCCGTGCAGTCTTCCGCCGCCACTTGCAGCGTGAAATTCCGCCCCTTGAACTCCGGCACGCGCGAGGCAACGGATTTGAACGTCGCCGGCGCGCCCTGCAATTTTTCCGGCTCATACACTTTGGCCCGGATCGTCGCATGGGGGCAGATGGCCACGCATTTCAAGCATTGGATGCACGTCTTTTCGTCCCACACCGGAATATCCAGCGCCAGATTGCGCTTCTCATATTGCGCGGTCCCGGTGGGGAAGGTGCCGTCGTTCGGGAAGGCGCTCACCGGCAGGTCGTCGCCCTCGCCCGCGGCAATTTTGCCCAGGACGTTGCGCACAAATTCCGGCGCGTTGTCCGAGATGGCCGGGATGAATTCGCCCGTGCCGTTCAAGCGGTGATCGCCTACCGCCACCTCATGCAAATGGGTGAGGGTGTTGTCCACCGCCTTCAGGTTCATCTGCACGACTTCCTCGCCCTTCTTTCCGTAGGTCTTTTTGATCGAATGCTTGATCGCTTCGATCGCCTCGTCCTTCGGCAGCACGCCCGACAGCGCAAAGAAACACACCTGCATGATCGTGTTGATGCGCCCGCCCATCCCGCTGTCCCGCGCCACCCGCGTCGCGTCGATCACAAAAAATTTCGCCTTCTTGTGCCGCAAACTCTTCTGCACCGGCGTCGGCAGTTTGCCCCAGATTTCCTCCGCCGAATATGGCGTGTTCAACAAAAACGTTCCACCCGTCGTCAGCGTGCGCAACATGTCGTACCGTTCCAGAAAGAGCGGCTGGTGACAGGCGATGAAATTCGCGCTGGTGATCAAATACGTCGAACGGATCGGCTGCGGCCCAAATCGCAAATGCGACACCGTCATGCTCCCGGATTTCTTCGAATCATACACGAAATAGCCCTGGGCATAATTGGCCGTCTCCTCCCCGATGATCTTGATGGAATTCTTGTTCGCGCCCACTGTGCCGTCCGAACCCAGCCCGTAAAACAACGCCCGCACCACCTGGTCCGGCTCCGTCGAAAACGCCGCGTCCACCGGCAGGCTGGTGTGCGAGACATCGTCATTGATGCCCACCGTGAAATGGTTGATTGGCAGGCCGTCCACCGCGCTGTCCGCGAGATTGTCGAAAACCGCCTTCACCATCGCCGGGGTGAACTCCTTGGACGACAATCCGTACCGGCCCGTGACCACCTTGGGCAAAAATTTCAACTGCTTCAGGTGCTTGTGGCCGTTGGAAATTTCTTCCAGGATCGCCGTCATGCAATCCTGATACAGCGGCTCGCCCGTCGCCCCCGGTTCCTTTGTCCGGTCCAGCACCGCGATCTTCCGGATTGTCTTGGGCAGGGACTCCACAAAGCGCAGCCCGTCAAACGGACGGTAGAGCCGCACTTTCACCACCCCGACTTTTTCGCCCTTTGCGACCAGATGATCCACCGTCTCGTGAGCGGTTTCGCAGCCCGAACCCATCAGCACAATCACCCGTTCCGCGTCCGGGGCGCCCACGTAATCGAACAAATGATATTGGCGGCCGGTGTATTGATAAAACTCGTCCATCACCTTTTGCATAATGCCAGGGCACGCGGCATAGAGGGGATTCGCCGCTTCGCGCCCCTGGAAAAACGCGTCCGGATTCTGCGCCGTCCCGCGCAGCACCGGCTTGTCCGGCGTCAACGCCCGCGCGCGATGCTCGGCAATCAGTTTGTCGTCAATCAACCCGCGCAGCACCTTCTCGTCCAGCATTTCAATCTTGGAAACTTCGTGCGAAGTGCGGAAACCGTCGAAGAAATGGATGAACGGCAGGCGCGAACGCAGCGAGGCCGCCTGTGAAATCAGCGCGAAATCCGTCGTCTCCTGCACCGACGCCGCCCCGAGCATTCCCCATCCGGTCGAGCGGCACGCCATGATGTCGCTATGGTCGCCAAAAATCGAAAGGGCATGCGTCGCCACCGTCCGCGCCGTTACGTGAAACACCGTCGGCAGCAATTCCCCCGCGAACTTGAACATGTTCGGGATCATCAGCAGCAATCCTTGCGATGCCGTGAACGTCGTGGCAATCGAGCCGGTCTGCAACATTCCATGCACCGCGCCCACCGCGCCGCCTTCACTTTGCATCTCCACAATCGCCGGCGTGGTACCCCAGAGGTTTTTTTTGCCTTCGGACGCCCATTGGTCGCACCATTCCGCGATTGGCGACGAGGGGGTGATGGGATAGATTGCCATCGTTTCGTTCAGGCGAAACGCCACATGCGCGGCGGCTTCGCAACCGTCGAGGGTTTTATAGACGACGCCTTTTTTTCCGGCGGTTTTATTTGAAGAATTCATATTAAAAAAGATATTCGGCAGTGTAATCGTGGTTTTCTACGTTGAAATTGACATTAAATCCGATTTTTTTGCAGATCGTCTGCATCGCATGGTTTTCAGGAAGAATCTGGCCGACGATTCGCTTTAACTTCTCCGCGCCGCCGACCTTGATCAATTGTTTCAGCAACTCCGTCCCCAGTCCCGCTCCGTGGCAGGCGTCGCTTACCAGCACCGCAAATTCCGCTTCGTCCACCCCGTGTATTTTGCTCAATCGTCCGACCCCGATGATCTTTTGCTCCCCGTCCTTCGCCCCCGGGGCCTCGGCGACCAGCGCGATTTCGCGGTCGTAATCATTGAAGCAAATCCGCGTCAACCGCTCATGCGCAACGCGTTGCGATAGCTTGAGGGCCGTGAAATAACGATGATAGACGCTTTCTTCCGACAGCGTTTCGTGAAATTTCACCATCAACGGCTCGTCCTCCGGACGGATCGGACGGATTGTTACCGGCAGATTGCTCTTCAATTTTGTCCGCGTGATGTACTGCAGCGGGTACGGACGGATCGCCGGTTTCGGCAACTGCTCCTCCGTTTTCTTCGGGTCATGCAGCACCACCCGGGCGTCCAGCGCAAAAATCCTTTCCGACGAAACAAACAGCGGATTGATGTCCATTTCCGCAATCCACGGCTGTTCGACAATGAGCTGGCTGAAGCGCACCAGCAATTGTTCGAGCACCGCCAGATTGGCGGATTTGCGCCCGCGGACCCCTTTGAGCGCGGTGTAAATCTTGGTCTGCTCCATCATCCGCCGCGCGAGCGTCGCGTTCAGCGGCGGCAGCCCCAGCGCCCGGTCCTTGAACACTTCCACTAGTTGCCCGCCCGTTCCAAACAGCAATACCGGCCCAAACTGCGAGTCCACGCTGCTCCCAAGAATCAATTCATAACCGTCCAGTTTGACCATCGGCTGCACCGTGACGCCGAGGAAATGCTCCGCTCCCACTTTCTTGGTCACCGAGGTTTCAATCGCCTGCCACGCGCGGCGCACGGCCGACGCCGTCCGCAGGCCCAGATGCACCCCGCCCACGTCCGTCTTGTGTGTGATCGTCTCTGAAAATAATTTCAGCACGACCGGAAATCCGAGCCGCGCCGCCAGTTTCACCGCTTCCATTTCCGTGCGCGCAATATGCGTCTCCACCGTCGGAATCCCGTAACTTGCCAGCACCTGCTTCGATTCAAATTCCGTTAAAATTGTCCGGCCCGTCTTGCGCACCGCCGTCAAAATTTCGTTCGTCTTCTCCCGGTCGATTTGCCCGTGTTCCGAACCTGGCGGCAGGGTCGGCGTTTCATAGAGCGCCCGTAAATTATCGCTGTAACGCCACATGTAATAAAACGCCCGCGCCGCGCGGTCCGGATACTTAAATGTCGGGATCTTTGCCTCGTTGAGGATGTCTTCGCCTTTCTCCACAATGTCCGCGCCCATCCAACTGGCAATCAACGGTTTGCCATGCAGATGCGCATACGGCTTCAACGCCTCCGCCGTTTCCGTTGGCTCCGTCATCGCCTGCGGCGTGAGGATCACCAGCAAACCGTCGGTGTTCGGGTCTTTCGCGGCGATTTCCACCGATTTCGCATACAAATCCGCTTTGGCATCGCCGATGATATCCACCGGGTTGTTATGGCTCCAGGTTGGCGGCAAAATCTTGTTAAAAGCCTCCATTGTTTCGGGCGTCAGCTCCGCGAGTTGCGCGCCGCTGGTGATCAGGGCGTCCGTGGCAATCACGCTTGGGCCGCCGGCATTCGTCACAATCGTCAACCGCGGGCCTTTCGGCCGGGGTTGTTTCCCCAGCACTTCCGCCATGTCGAACAATTCGGAAATGGTGTCCACGCGAAGCACCCCCACCCGTTGGAAGGCCGCCTGCAAGACTTCGTCGCTGCCCGTCAAGGAACCCGTATGCGACGCCGCGGCCTTCGCCGCTGCCGCCGTGCGCCCGGGTTTGATGACGATGATCGGCTTGGTCAAGGCCACTTCGCGCGCGGCGGAGAGAAATGCCCGCGCGTCGCCGATCGTTTCCATGTAAATCACAATGCTCTTCGTTTGCGGATCGTCGCCCAAGTGATAAATCAAATCGCCCCAGCCCACGTCCAGCATCGAACCAAGCGAAACAAACGCGCTGAATCCCACGTTCTCGTGCAAACTCCAATCCAGCACCGCGGTGCAAAGCGCGCCGCTCTGGCTGAGGAACCCCACCGTTCCGGGCCGCGCCATGCCGGCGGCAAACGTCGCATTCATTTTCGTATGCGGCGCCATCACCCCGAGGCAATTCGGTCCCACAATCCGCAAGCCGGTTTTGCGCGCTTCCACCATGATTTGCCGCTCCAATTCCACCCCCGTTGCCCCGATCTCCTTGAATCCCGCCGAAATGATGATCGCCCCGCGCACCCCTGTCGTGGCGCAATCCCGGATGATTCCCGGCACTGACGCCGGGGGCGTGATCACCACCGCCAAGTCCGGTTTGTGGGGGACCGCCGTGATGCTGGGATACGCCTGAATGCCCAACACTGTGGGCCGTTTTGGGTTGACGGGGAAAATTTCGCCTGCAAAACCGCCATTTTTGAGGTTTTCCAGCAGGGTACGGCCCACGCTCCCCATGGTTTCGGTGGCGCCGATGACCGCGACGGATTGTGGGTGAAAGATGAAATCGAGTGGCCGCCGGTGGGACTGACGCAGAATATCATGTGCTGATTCAATCCGGTCCGAGGCGATGGTCGTTATTGGCATAAGTAAGTATGTTGCCGAAGCGACTTTTTACCGTTTCAGTCCTTCATCCGCCCAATCGTTCCGGCTGTATATGAAACTGCCAGCAGTCTGCCTGCCGGACTTCACCCGTCTTGCCGAATGCTCACCCTTTTTTGCGTTTCAAACTGCCGGCGACGAGTGGCTTAATCAAAAGGGGCTGAAAAAAGGGTTCCACGACGTTGATGTTTGGTGTCCACGCCTTAGCCGTAACCATGCAATAGGAATTTCGCCGGATTCATAAACACTCTGG
>JBKQUF010000156.1:0-29364 GCA_052140285.1 Limisphaerales bacterium
GCCGCCGCGCACGGCCAAGTTGGCCATGCCACCCAATTCAACCGCATCGTTCCGGCTTAGGCATTAGTCATTACGCCAAAACTCATGGAAAGACAGTCCCCCATCGCCCATCAGCTTGTAAAAAACTGAGATGCGCCCACCCGAGGGCGGACTTGAAAAAAAGTCCTTGCAAATCTGTTGAGCAGAAAGAAAATTACAAAAAGGCCTGTGCTAATTGTGGGCAGGAAACCAAATGGAAAATCCCAGTTACCATAATATGTCGCCAATCCCCGGTTTAATCATTCTCAGTTGCTGGATTGTCTTTGTGGCCTACTGGCTCATCAGCGCCTTTGGCGTAAAGGCAACGGCCGAGCGCGGTAGCTTTTCCACCCGGCTGACGTATCGAATCCCGCTCATCATCGGCGGAATCATTCTGGGGAAATTTCATCAACCTTATCCGCTGTCTCTGGCCGTCACGCCGCAAACATTTGTCACGGCCGCCATCGGCGCGGCGGTTTGCGTCGCCGGCCTTTGTGTGGCGATATGGTCACGCTGGACGCTGGGCGGCAATTGGAGCAGCGAAGTCACTTTCAAGGTGGGGCATCAACTGGTGAAAACCGGGCCATACCGTTTGGTGCGTCATCCCATTTACACCGGTGTTCTTTTAATGTGCCTCGGCCCCGTCATTCAGTTCGGACGGCTGCATTGCTGGCTCGGCCTGGCCATCATCGCCCTCGGCCTCTGGATTAAGCTCAAGCAGGAAGAGGCGATCATGCTCCGGCATTTCCCCGATTATTCTGATTACTGCAAGGAAGTCAAAGCGCTCGTCCCGTTTGTGATTTAATCGCGCTTACGCGCTTTCAGAGCGTAGCTCTGTACGGATGGAATGGTTCCATTCTAATGACCCAATTCGTGATATCATTGGCAACGATTATATTGGTCATGCTGCCGGAGATGAGGAGCTGGTCCCGGGGGGTTAATTCGTAACCGGGAATTCGCAAATAAAGATTGAGCGTGCCCGCCGGAGACCCGGTGAGGTGGAAAGACCCATCTCCGGCAACGGCAAATGGCGGGGACATTCCAACGCCAAAGTCGCCGAAGTAAACAAAGGAATTTGTTGGAGTAGGCTTGCTGTCGCTTAAGGTAATACGCCCATCAACGTTAAAAGCCGGCTCCAGGTTTACATCGCCAATGTCATTGGTGGAACCATCGCCATAAACTTGCACAGATTGTACCGGCAACAGTCCGCCGTTGGTCGGCGCGCCGGTGGGACCGCGAAGGCGGCAGCTCCGATTCACGGGCAGGTGTGAAAAGAAAAAACGTCCCTGATCATCCGAACGCGTCGAATAATTCCATATCAGGGAGCCGGATTCGGCGCCGAAACGGTCGAGACGAACCTCGGCGTTTGGCACCGGTTTTCCGGCATAGACCAACTTCCCTCGAGTGATGCGCCCCCGACAAGAGTCAGTTCATGATTGGCGTTGTTTGGAGTCCAGTGGTTGGCGAGTCCAGTGGTGAACCCCGCGACGTTAATGTCATTGGTCGCTCCTACTGGGGTCCATCCCTCAAAAAGTCCTGTTGAAAACCCTGGCGCTTCCGCGGCCCCGCCGGCATTGGTAAAAGGCGTTGTCGCATAGACAGTGAAATTGCCGGCGTCATCACAAATGGAATAGTGGTCAATGTCAATCGGTCCAGAATACGTGGTGTCGTTCCGGGTCACTTCCTGCATTTGAATGAGTGCGCTGGGGATGGGTTGGCCGTTGAGGTCAACGACGCGGCCACGCAAGATGGTGCCGGAAGCAGTGTTGGTGTGCTGGGCGGTCTCAAGCGAAATATTTAACGGGCCGGCCGCCGGGTCAACGTCGAGAAACTGATGTAATTTGCAACCCAAGGCGATGACATAGCCGGAATACCGCCAATCTGCATCGAGCGATTGGATTGTAAAATGACCGTGCGCGTCAGTTTGAACATGCACCGGGACATTGGGATAGGGACCTGAATCGGTCGATTTCGATTTGGCATATTCAATCAATATAATGGCTTTGGAGGAATTGCCGTCCGGCATGGTAATGGTCCCGGTCAGATCCGCCGCCAGTGCGGAGCACAAGCCGGGAAGCGCCAAAAAAAACGCGCCAAAAATGTAGAAAAGTTTACCCCGCTTTATCATTTGCAATACAGACAGTCTTGAGCCTCGAATGTTCAAAGGGAAAGGGAAGCGCCGCCATGATAATTTCGGAGCGTGACAAAGCCGGGAGACGCTTGCATTCAATTGGAAAGGGTTCATACTTGGCTCATGGCAACCCCGTCTCTTGTGATCGAGCACTTGCGCGTGGATTTCCCCGAAGTCGTGGCGGTGAACGACCTTTCTCTGACGGTTCAAGCGGGCGATGTCTGCGGGTTGATTGGGCCAAACGGCGCCGGCAAGACCACAACCATGCGCGCGATTTCCGGTCTTCAGGAAATCACCCGCGGCTCGGTCGCCGTCAACGGCTATGAACTCGCGCGCGAGCCGGAGGAATTGAAAAGGAGGCTGGGTTTCATGCCGGACTTTTGTCCCACCTATGACCAACTCACCGCGTCGGAATTTCTCGACCACTACGCCCGTGCCTACGAGGTGCCGGATCGCGCGAAGCGGATTAATGAATGTCTGGAAATGACCTGGCTCGGGGAAAAACGCGACGCGCTTTGCGACGGGTTGTCCCGCGGCATGAAACAACGGCTTGTCCTGGCCAAGACTCTCCTGCCCGACCCGCCGGTGCTGCTGCTCGACGAGCCGGCCAGCGGCTTGGACCCCTTGGGACGCATCGAATTGCGAAAAATTCTCCTCCAATTGCGCGGCGCCGGAAAAGCGGTTTTGATCTCCTCGCATATTCTTTCCGAGCTGTCAGGCTTCTGCAACCAGGCGGCCATCATGGAGCGCGGCAAGCTCGTCATGTCCGGCGCAATTTCCGATCTGGGAAAAACCATGACCTCCCGCAAGATGTCCGTGAAGTGGCGGAACCAAGACGAAAAAGCGCTGGAAATTTTGCGCGGCGCAAACGTGAAAAACCTCGAGACGATGAATAATGGCGCGACGTTTGATTTTAATGACGGCACGGATGCGCTGGATGAATTGCTGAAATCTCTCGTTGTTCAAGGCGTTCGCATTTCCGAATGGCGCGGAGTCGGTGATGATTTGGAACAGATTTTTTGCAATCCGGAGCCAAGGAACTAATGTGAACCTGACCGATAATCCCATTTTTCTGACGCAAAAGCGCCTGGGGCATCGCGCCGGCGTGTTGGCGGCAATTTTGATTGCGACGCTGATTGGCGCCAGTTTGCTTTCGGGCTTGGTCGCTTATCTCATCAAGCCAATTGATTTTGACTTCCGAACTCCGCAAGAGGCGGGAGAGCTGTTTTATAGCTGGATTATTGGTATTGAGATCCTGATGGTGGTGTTGGGGGGATTCGGGCGAATCTGCCAGAGTTTGGCCAACGAGCGCAAGGCGGGGCTGTGGGACAGCAACCGGCTGACGCCGCTCAAACCGTGCGAATTGATTTTCGGCTACTGGTTTGGTTCGCCGTTGCGGGAATTTTACATGGGCGCGGTGATGGCGGGTTTCGGGTTGCTCACCGTGTTGTTGTCACACCTGCCGATCACGCTTTGGCTGGGAACACAGATCCTGATTGCCAGCACGGCCCTATTCGTGGGTTTGGCGGCTTTCTTTTTGGGTTTGGTTTTTTCGCGGCCGCAGGCCGGTCTGATGGTGGTCGCGCTGATTTTCCTTTTCCCGCTCGCGGCGGCTGCGCCGAACCGGCTTCTCACAAATTTTTTGCTGCCCATCTACGGAATCGTCCACCTTTTCTATAACGGTATTGATGCCAGGTACGAGGCAATAGGTTGGACCGTAACGCCGAATATTTTCGGGGTTCCTGTTCCGGCAATCGTACTGACGCTTGGATTGCAGTTGGCGGTGGGGACTTTTCTATGGTGGGCCACTATCCGCAAGATTGCCAATCCTTTTCACACGTCACTTTGTCGTTGGGAAGCCATCGTGTTGTTTGCGATCATGGTGTTGACGCAATATGGTCTTATCTGGGATCTGTGGCGCGGATATTTTCAGCCGATGAAGATCTTGAATGGTTCCGACAGTATCATGCTTCCAGCGGCCTTTTGTGGCACGTTGCTGCTTGGAGTGGCAATACTTGCCTTTGACAGTCCCCCGCCTGAGAAAGTTCGCATCGAGGCCTTGCGAAAAGAGATTAATGAACCCGCTAAAATATTCCAGCGCAGTGCGGTCTCAATGGCATTAATCCTGACGGTGATCGGCGCGGTGGGGATGCTCACCCAGTGTATCAATTCCCTTTGGGATTCATGGAAAGTCCTGGCCGTTACCACTGGCAATCTGTTGGACTGTTTCCTGGTCTTTTCGTTGCTGCTGGAATTCTGCCGCTTGCGTTTCAAGCGTCGCGCTGTCGGCTTTGCCGCGCTGTGGCTGTTTGTCATTTGCATCCTGCCACTTATTCTTGCGGCGGTTTTTACCACCTCGTCTTTCGCCTGGATTTCCCTGCTATCACCCGGCGTTCTGGCTTTCAGCCAACCGGATGGCTATGAAATGAACTGCCTGCTGGGAATCGTTGCGGCCCATTTTGGTATCGTTCTGGTGCTGCTCCTCCTGTGGCGGCGGGAATGGGCAAAATTTCTCGCTAAGGCATCGGGCGCATCTTGACAATCTGATCTGTCGAATCCGTCCTCTTCGTCCTATTTCGTGATTTCATTTATTGGCTTGGATGTTCACCTTTCGCTTTTCTGCTTTCTGTTTTTTTATGTTTCCCAGCAACATTACACTTTGGGCCTTTCCCGCTTAAATGCCTGCATGAATGTGACAACAAGTTCAGAGTCCGGAATCTCGCGCCCATCATCTGTCATCCGATTCATCCCGTCATCCTGTCCAGTTTGGGTAGGGCGCAGTCCTCTGCTCGCCATCATCCGATTTGTTTCTGGCAGCGCAATGGTTCGTTTTTGCGCTTATTTGCGTGTATTTGCACGTATGGACGCGTTTTGGCGCGAATTGGCCCGATGAGGAATTCACGCGTTTTAACGCATTTTAACGCGAATTAACCTCGTAGTGCGGAGAGCGGAGTTTCCGCGATGCCCGGGCTTGCTCAACGGGTTTGGACTTTTTCGGCACGGTCAACCCCCCGTACCCGGCGGGCGAGGCGTGGCCCGAAGGAGATGCGCGGCACCAGCGGCCAATGCTTTTGCAGTTTGACCAGCAGCCAAAAATACTGAAGACGCCACCAGAGACGCCAGCCGCCTTCCACTTCGCCGGCCAGCACGGCGATGACTGCGGACGGCAAATCGCAGTGATTGCGCGGTTGCAGAAACAGTTCCATGAAGGGCGTGGTGTAATAGTTCTCGACGACACGCCAATAGAAATGGATGCCTTTGTAAATGCGCCGTTCGTATTGGGCGAAAAGGCGTTTGCTGGGCTGGCCCAGGGCGAGGGATTTTTCGACGGTCTCGGCGGCAATCCGCCCGGACCACATGGCCAGGAAAACGCCGGCGGAGAAGATGGGGTCCATGAACCCGGCGGCGTCGCCCACCCGGAGCGCGCGAGGGCCGGTGAATTTTCGATTGTAATAGCTGAAATCGGTGGTGGTCCGCATTTCATTGACACGGCGGGCATTGGCCATCCGGTCCTTGACGGGTGGAGAGGCCGCCACCCAACGCTGAAAAATTTCCCACGGCGTCCCGGCAGATTGGGTGAATTCCTCCCTGTCAATGACCAGTCCCACGCTGGTTTTCTTTTCATCGAGCGGGATGATCCAGAACCATTTGTTTTCCAGGCGCACGATAATGGTGTCAGTCCGGGCTTCGCCGGCGTCGAGGCCGACGTGCTCGAAATGGGCGAAGACGGCGAGTTTTTTCCAGGTGGGATGCATCTCGCGAAGGTGGTCCTGGTTGCCGGTGAAATTGCCGCGTCCACTGGCGTCGATCAGATAGGAAGCGCGAAAACTGCGGGCGATTCCGTCCGGACCGCGGGCTTCCACGTTCACGCCATCGGCATCGGCGGCGGTTTTGGTGACGGTCCAGCCTTCGCGGACGTCGGCGCCGGATTCGCGGGCGTGCTGGAGGAGGAGATGGTCGAGCTTGGCGCGTTCCACCTGGAGGGCTTCGGGTTCGCGGTTGAACTTGCCTTCGCGGAAGGGAAACCGGCAGCCGCGGGAGCCGTTGCCCAACTCGAACTGCGCGCCGAATTTGCGCGGAAAGCCCGCGGCCTGAAGCTTTGGCAAGACGCCCATGTCGCGAAAGATGGTCATGTTGCAGGGCAGCAACGATTCGCCAATATGGAAGCGGGGAAAAATTTCTTTTTCGAGAACGAGCACTTTTTTCCCGGCTTTGGCCAGGAACGTTGAAGCGCTGCTACCTCCAGGACCGCAGCCGATGACCACGGCGTCATAGATTTTCAAATCCACCCCCAAAAATTAGGGAAAATCGGAGGAATTGCAAGCGCGGCGCCAAGAGAAAAGTAGAAAGTAGAAATGGTTTGCAATTTGCAATCCAGGAAGAACGGCGATAGCAATGTGCAAGCCGGTCGCGCCTTTCAAACCGTGAAATTTCAATTTTCTGCGCAACCAGGCTTGGTATGAGCCATGCAGGAACCATCTCAACCGGATAAACTGAACCAAAGGAAAATTATGTTGGGATGGACTGTATTGTTTCTGATAATTGCATTGGTCGCGGGTCTGCTTGGTTTCACGGGCATTGCGGGGGTAGCGGTGGGAATAGCCAGGATATTGTTCGTGATCTTCCTGGTGCTGTTCCTCGTATCTCTGGTGGCCCGGTTGGTGTAAAGATTGGCCGCACAGCTTCTTCAATGCGGATGGCGGCGGTTGAAGCGGAAAAAAATCAGTGAAACCGCCGCCATGAACGCCGCCCCTAAAATAGTCCCTTTAGCGCTTTTTCAAGCGGTTCGATGCCGATGGGTTTGGTAAGGTGGACCGCAAAACCGGCGGCTTCGCTCCGGGACAAATCCTGTTCCATCCCATAACCGGTCAAGGCGATGCCTTGAAGGGTCTGCGAAGCCTGGCGCAGTTCGGTCATCAAATCGTAGCCGGAGCCGTCGGGCAGGCCGATGTCGGAGATGAGGAGGTCGAATTTTTTGCCATTGGCAGCGAGCGAGCGCGCTTCCGCGAGCGAAGCGGCGGTAGTGACCGAATAATTTCGAAGGCGAAGCAATTGCGCGAGAGTGAGGCGGGTGGGGTCATGGTCCTCGACCAACAGAATGGACAGAGGGCGGGAGAGGATCGCGGTTTTGGCCGGCGGCTCTTTCTCCGGCTTGGCCGGCAATTTCGCGGCATCCGGCGTTGGCACCAGGGGCAACTCGACAACGAACGCGGCGCCTTGGCCGCTGCCGGCACTTTCGGCATGGATGGAACCGTGGTGCATTTCCACCAACATGCGGGAAATGGCCAACCCCAAGCCCAGGCCGCCGAAACGATGGGAGGCGCCGCCGTTGGCATGGTCGCCTTGGGAGAAGGCGTTAAATACACGGGAAAGTTCTTCAGGCTTGATGCCAATGCCGGTATCGATGATTTTTACGATCAAAGTTTTGCCCTGATCAAAGGTTTTGACGGTGATTTTTCCGCCATCGGGCGTGAATTTAACGGCGTTTTTAAGCACGTTCCAGAAAATCTGCTGAAGACGGACGGCGTCGCCGGACACCGCCTGATTGACGGCGCGAAAAGTCAAGACGAGTTGTTGATGTTTGGCTTTCGCGTCCGCTTTCACTGTGGAAACGGCCTCTTGCAAGATGTCATGGATGTTAACAACGCGGCAATTGAGGGCCAGTTTACCGTGAGTGACCCGGGTGAGATCGAGCAAATCATCAATCAGGCGGGCTTCGAGTTCGACATTGCGCCGGATCATCTCGAAATCGGCGCGGGTTTCGGGAGGCAGCCGCGGATTGGCGGCGGCATTGCCGGCGATGAGCAAAACCGGACTTAACGGCGTGCGCAATTCATGCGACAAGGCGGCGAGAAAATCGTCCTTGGCGCGGGAAGCGGCCAGAGTTTCCTCATGGCTCTTTTGGACCTGGTTGAGCATGGAATTAAAGGCGTCGGTCAGATCACCCAGTTCATCCTCGCTGGATTTGGCGGCGCGCACGGAAAAATCCTTTCGGGTGGAAATGGCCTTGGCAACGTTGGCCAGTTCGCGCAGGGGCCCTGAGATTTGGCGTTGAAAGAAGGTTGAAAGCAGCCAGGCCACGGCGCCCGAACCGGCGAGGATGATCAACAAGACCATGGCGTAAATTTTGAGATGTTCCTTGAGATTCAGGTTGCTTTTAAGATAAAGCGTTCCCACCCGTTTTTGGCCTTGGGTGATGGGGGTGTAAATCGTGAAAGAATCGCCCTGGAATCGAATACCGTTCGGGGGAACGGTAGCGGGGAAATCAGACATGAGCGCATTGCCGGGGTACGTCGCAAATAATTTTCCATTGAGATCGTACAGGGCGGCGGCGGTCACGTCCGGCTCGACCTGGAGGTCGGAAAGGATTTGTTGCGCGAGTTTAGGGTCGCTGAACATCAGAGTTTCCGAGCTGTTGGCGGCGATGATTTCCGCCATGGTCGTCATATTGCGGGCGACGGTAAGCCGATAGCTGTGGGTTTCGTAGTACAACAGCATGAGACAGGTCACGGCCAGGGCTGAAAGGCTGGTCAAAAAAATGATCCCCGTCAGCTTGCGCTTGAGCGTCAAATTATGGAACTGCATCATTATGAACCGTCAGATGTTAATTTTCCGCACCTTGTTTATTGACACTTTGCCGAATCCGGCTGTTCAGAAACAATGTCATTGGGTGCGCGGAAGCCGGTCACGATCCGGCGGCCGGCAAGGTAAAGTGAAAGCGCGAACCTCCGTCGGCAATCGCCTGGCAACCGCAACGGCCACCCTGCAAATTCACGAGCCGTTGCACAATGGACAATCCCAATCCACGGGTGCTGTTCGTTTGGTGCAACGAATCGAATGGCTGGAAGAGCAGCGCCTGCGTTTCCGGCGGGATGGGTCCGCCACTATCCCGGACCCCAAAAAGGAAAAGTTCATTTTCCTTTGACCAATCGAGTTGTATCCGGGGGCCTCCGTGCTGAAGGGAGTTGGCCAGAAGGTTCCACCAGATAAATTCCAGCCAGCCGGGATTGCCCAGAATCCGGGGCCAGGAGTCCGCCACGTCCACAGTGGCGCCGCGTTGGGCCGTCCGCCGTTCCAATTGCTGCACCACGTTCCAGACGATTTCGCCCATCTCGACAGGCTCCATCGGCGGTGGATTGGCGGTGGCTTTGGCGACGATACTCAAGGATTTGAGCAGGCGGCCCAGTTCATCAATGGAAGTGTTCAGTGAATGGATGGCTCCCGCCGCGGCGGCATTGTCATTCAGCAATTCCTTGAGCAATTCGATGGAGATGCAAATGCTCCCCAGGGGGGTGCGCAAATCGTGGGTAACACGCCGTCCAATGGCCAGCAAATCTCCACGCAATCGGGCGTTTTCCTGCTCCAGTTTCTTCAGCAGATGATCATGGCTTTTTCCGGACGACATTTATTCCAATCCAATTTTTTTCCGTTTGCGATAAAGGGTGGCCTGGTCGATGCCCAGGATTTCCGCGGCTTCAGCCAGGCTGCCGGCGCGCTCGAGGATTATGCGGAGGTGGGCTTCTTCAATCTGGTCGAGGGAAACCAGGGAGCCGATTTGCGGCGCGGCGCTGTTTCCGTTGAGTCCGGCGCCGGAGGTCTGGCCGCGCAATTCCGCCGGAAAATCTTCTGGAACAAGCTGGTCGCCCCTGGCCAAAATGACAGCGCGCTCGATGGCATTGCGCAGTTCGCGCAAGTTGCCGGGCCAGGTATAGGCCCGCACCAGGGCGAGGGCTTCGGGCGAGACCCCTTTTAATTTTCGGGCGCATTGTTCGGCGAAGAATTTTTGATAATGCTCGACAAAGCGGATCAGGTCTCCATCGCGATGGCGCAACGGGGGCATTTCCACGGCAATGACATTCAAGCGGAAGAAGAGGTCCTCGCGAAACGCGCCTTCCGCGACACGTTTTTTTAGATCGCGGTTGGTGGCGGCAACGATCCTTACGTTGGCGGTGCGGGTGACGTTTTCGCCGAGACGCTCATATTCGCGCTCCTGGAGGAGGCGCAACAACTTCGGTTGGATTTCCAGCGGCAGGTCGCCGATTTCGTCGAGGAACAACGTGCCACCCTCGGCGACCTTGACCTTGCCCCAATGATCCTTGATCGCGCCGGTGAAGGAGCCTTTGACATGGCCGAACAGTTCGCTTTCCAAAAGCTCCCGGGACAGGCTGGGGCAGTTCACGGTGACAAAGGGTTTGTCGGAGAGATGGCTGTTGGCGTGGACGGCGCGCGCGGCGACGTTCTTGCCGGTGCCGGTTTCTCCATAGATGAGGATGGAGGCGGGGGTGCGGGCGGCGCGCAAGAGGGTATCCATGACGGCGCGCATGATCGGGGTGGAGAAATCAAAAATCGGTTCGAGAGTTTGGGATTTGGTTTCGACCACCTCCTGTTCAAGCCGCTCGATGCGCTGGTTCATCTGCCGCAAGCGCTGGAGGCGGGCCAGGACAGTGGTAAATTGCTCCCGTTGGAACGGTTTCTCGAGGAAATCGACCGCGCCCCGGCGCATGGCTTCCACCGCATTCTTCACATTTCCCTGAGCGGTGAACATGACGACGGGAATTTGGGGAAACTTCTTTTGAACCTCGGAGAGCACATCCAGGCCGTTTTCTGCCCCGAGGTTCAAGTCCAGGAGCACCGAGTCCCATTTTTCATCCTTGAGCCATTCCAGGCCGGTTCGGCCGGATTCAACGCCCTCGGCATAATGCCCGGCCTCTTCAATTAGAAAGCAGGTGGCGTCGCGAAACGTCTTGTCGTCGTCAATAACCAAAAAATCCATAATTTTACCTTGTCGTTTTGGGCAATCGAATGGTAAACGTTGCCCCTTGTCCCGGCTCGCTTTCACAGGAAAGCCCGCCATTCATTGCCTGAATCAATTTACGGACGATGCTTAAACCCAGCCCGGTGGAGGGTTCTCCGCCAGTGGGACGCGCCGAGAGCCGGCCGTAGCGGCGGAACATCCTGGCCTTGTCCGGTTCCGTAAATCCAGGCCCTTGATCGCGGACGATGCATTCCACCTGGCCGTTGGAGGAGCGGACCGAGACGGAGATTTTCCCGCCTGGCGGCGAAAATTTGACGGCATTGGAAAGGAGATTATCGAGGACCTGGGTCAGGGCCGAGGCATCGGCAACGGCCAGGGCTTCTTCGGGAGGGATGAATGTCTCGATCCTGAGGTCTTTGCGGCGCGCCGGCTCCTGGTATTGCCGTGCCACCCCCGCGGCCAGTTCGTTGCAATTGACGGAGCCGAGTTTGGGAACGAACGTATTGTCCGAAGCGGAATTGGCCAGGAATTCGTTGACGAACGATAGCAGTTGCGAACTGGAGCGCTGGATGTTTTCCGATAACCGGGTCAGGCGCTCATCGTCGAAGCGATCAATCTGGTTCCGCATCAGTTCGGCGCTCATATTCATGCCGCCCAAATGGTTTTTCAAGTCATGGGCCAGGATGCCCAGCAGTTCGTCCTTGTCCTCGGCTAGCTGTTTCAGGCGGTCGCGCGCCGCCTTGAGCGAGAGTTGCGTGTGGACGCGGGAGACCAGTTCGGCGTGATTGAAGGGCTTCGTGATGTAATCGACACCGCCGGCGTTAAGCGCCCGCACAATAAAGTCCTTGTCATCCGCCGCGGAAAGGAAAATGATCGGAATTTCCTTCCATTCGTGATTTTCCTTGAGGCGGCGGCAGATTTCATAGCCGTCCATTTGCGGCATCAGCACATCCAGAAGAATGAGATCGGGCGCAGCAAGTTTGATCTTTTTCAGGGCGGTGACGCCATCGGAAGCGGCGATGATTTCGTGTCCCAAGCCGCCGAGGACGGCGGCGACGATTTGGATGTTGGTGGGTTGGTCGTCCACCACGAGGATGCGCGCCTGGGGGGAATCACCAAAAACATGGGAATGGGCGATTTGTGGTCCAGCAAACGAACCCGATTTGTCGGGCGGCGCGATTGTTATCATTTCAGCCATGGAATGGATTTCCATCTATTCGCGGTTTGACGAGCGTAAACCTTTGCTTAATGATACACGAAAGTCTTCCTCATCGCCACCAATTTTTGAGCATAATCAGGCAACGGCGGACGGATGGCAATAAGTCGGCGGCCTTTTTTGTTTCGGAAAAGTGGCTCTGCCTTTATCCTTTCGCGGTGTACAACGTCCCGGTCAAACTCGGAACCCGCAGCTATGCCATCAAGATTGGCAATGGTTTGCTGGTCCGGATGGGGGCCGAATGTCGGCGGCTGGGGTTGGGGCGGCGTTGCGCCATCATCACCGACGGAAATGTCGGAAAATTTTATTCAAAGACCGTCTTCGACGCGCTGGCCCGGGCCGGCTTCTTTTCCTCGCTGATTACCGTTGCGAACGGGGAGACGGCCAAAAACCTGCGGACCGTTCAGGTCTGCTATGACCAATTGGCGGCGCAACGGCTGGATCGAAAATCATTTATTGTCGCCCTCGGCGGCGGGGTGGTTGGTGATCTGGCGGGGTTCGTTGCGGCAACCTATTTGCGGGGAATCCCCTTTGTGCAAGCGCCCACCACCTTGCTGGCGCAGGTGGACAGTTCGGTTGGCGGGAAGACCGGCGTGAACCTTCGGGCCGGAAAAAATCTGGTCGGCGCGTTTTATCAGCCGCGGCTGGTGCTTTGCGATCTGGACACGCTGGGAACATTGCCAGAAAGGGAGTATCGCGCCGGCCTGGCGGAAGTCATCAAATACGGAATCATTTACGATGCGAAATTGTTCGCGGTATTGGAGCGCGGCCTTCCCAAAATCTTGAAGCGCGATCACAAGGCGCTTGCGCCGGTCATTGCGCGCTGTTGCCAGATCAAGGCCGAGGTGGTGAGCCAGGACGAGACGGAGGGCGGTTTGCGGGCGATCTTGAATTTTGGCCATACCATTGGTCACGCCATCGAGAACAGTTCCGGCTACGGCAAGTACCTGCACGGGGAGGCAATTTCCATCGGCCAAATCGCCGCCGCCAGACTGTCGCAGAAGTTAACCCGCCTGCGGGCGGGGGAAGCGGATCGAATCGAAGATTTGTTCCAACGCGCGAATTTGCCCGCGCGAATCCGGTTGAACGCGCCGCAACGGCAAAAGCTGTTTGCGGCCATGCGCCTGGACAAAAAGGCGGACGACGGCGAAATCAAATTTGTGCTGGCGAAAAAGATTGGTAAAGTGGTGTGGAACCAGCGGGTGCCGGAAAGTTTAATCACGGAGACGCTGGACGCAATTGGCGGTTGAAAAATGATTCTGGTCCTGGACAATTACGATTCGTTCACCTACAACCTGGTGCAATATCTGGGCGAGTTGGGGGCGGAAATGACCGTCAAGCGAAACGACGAAATTTCGCTCGCCGAAATTCGCGCGCTCAGGCCGGAGCGGATTCTGGTTTCGCCGGGGCCGTGCTCGCCACGCGAATCCGGATTGTCGAACGACGTCATCCGCGCGTTTTCGCAGGAGGGAGTGCCGGTTTTCGGCGTTTGCCTGGGGCACCAATGTATCGGCCACACGTTTGGCGCGGAGGTCGTGGTCAATTACCGGATGATGCACGGAAAGACTTCACCCATCCGGCACAATGGCAAGGATTTGTTCGCGGGAATGCCCAATCCCTTCTCCGCGACACGTTACCATTCGCTGGTCATCAAGCGCGACACTATGCCGGACGTGCTGGAAGTGACTGCGGAGACGGATGAAGGCGAAATCATGGGCGTGCGGCACAAGAGCCTGCCGATTTGGGGTGTCCAGTTTCATCCGGAAAGCATTCTGACGGAGAATGGCCGGCAGATTTTGGTAAATTTTCTCAAGCTGAAGTAGTCCTGCTTACCTCGTCGGCAGAGCTTCTGGAAAAGCGGCCCTTCCTTGCGTGGTGGCGGCATTGCCTTCCACGGGCAATGCCAGCCCGGAGAGCTTCGGGAATTGGCGTGGGTCTTTGACGAGGACCACGGCTAATTTATCGAAATATACCGGATGCCATCCGTCATTTTTTTTGAGCGCCAATGAGCCAACCAAATCCGAGCGCAACAGCGCGAAGTCCGCGCGCTTCAGATCGAGGGCATTTGTATCGAATGGGTCGCCGTTGTAAAATTGCCAGTGGGCGGTGATGACGTCGGGGGGATAACAGGTGTCCAGGCGGCCATCAATGGAAACGCGGCTGTCGGGCAATTCCCACAGGCACATTTCGCCCCAATCAAAGAAGACCAGCAGATTGCCGTGGAGATCGTGTTGTTGGATGAATTGAATGGCGGCGACGGGATATTGGTCGCGAGGAACTTCCATGGTCCAAGCCCGTTCCTTGTGGAGATAAAACGTCGCGGCCACGGTGGCAGCGGCGAGCAATGAAAAGATGGCGGCGAACAATCTTCTGGCGGCGGGGGGATGGCAAAGTTCAATCAATCCGGCAAACTGATTTTTGAATCGTTTGATGGCGTCCTCCAGATGTGGCGGGGCAAATGCCAGAGAGGCAATGCAGAAGAGGGGGGTGTTGCGGACGGAACGAAAAGCCATTGCGGCCAACAAGGCGAGCACGGCGACTTGCCAGAATTGGACCGGGTGGCGTGAAAACAAAAAGGCGATTGCCGCCAGGGCAACGCAAAAGAAAAACGCGGCGTGGTCCCAACCAAGTGCCACTGGATTCCACTCGGCGATTTGCGGCCGCAACCATGAAATGCTTTGGATTAGCCAGCGGATGAGTCCAAAACCATACGGATTGGCGAGCAACGCCGCCGCGGAGACAATGGAGGCGAGCCACAGTAACAGGATGATTTTTAAGGAGGGTAGGGGAGCCAGGCGCGCAGGCGCGAGATTTGGCGCGGCCTTGATCAAAATGGCGTGCGCCGTGGTGGCGCCAACGGCGGCAAACAATAGCACGACCCCGGCGATCGCTCCGCCGTGGGTATTGATCCAAAGTGCGAACAGCGGCGGCAAAGCGATCATCCATTTCCAATTGCCGCGCTGGACTTGCTGAAGCAGCCACAATTCAACCGCCAGCGCGAGGGCGGTAAAAATTTGAGGGCGCGTCGCAAAACCGAACGAAATTTCCACCACGGCGAGCGCGCCAAAGGCCCAGGCGACGATTTTGGCCTTTGAATCCTGATTTCTGCCGGCCATGGAGAGCGCGACAAAAAAAGTCAATAGGCCCACAACGACAGTCAGCAGCAATAATCCCGGTCCTCCGAAGGCGCGGAATGACAACGCCATGACCGCTTCCGCAAGGATTTCGTGGTTCACCCATTCATGGCCCGGCGCGGTCCAGGAATAAGGGTCGGCGCGCATCAATTGGCCGGTCTGGAGCAGATGATTGCCGTAAATCACGTGCCCCCAAAGGTCTGGGTCGGCGGTGTTTTCGGAAAACTGAAAGACGGCCAGGCAAATGACGCACGCGATGAAAGCCCGTCGCAGGAAGTTGTCGGCATTGGCGCTGTGGTCCGGCGGCATGGAAGGAAAATACCGGTTGCCGGGCACGGTAAAAGGATTTCTTTTTAAGGCGTCAGCAGCGTGGCCGCGCCTCCTGCGGGACGGGAAGTGAACATCGTGGCTTCAATCCCGGTTTTGCCCTTGTACTCTTTGGCAATCAAATTGGAAATGCCCGAAACAGCATCGGTTTTGACCAGGGCCACGGCGCATCCGCCAAACCCCCCCCCGGTCATGCGGCAACCGAAAATGCCGCCCTTCATTCCAATCGACTCGGCAATCTCCACGATGATGTCCAGTTCGGGGCAACTGATTTCGTAATCGTCACGCATGGAATAATGGCTGGCGTACATCAGTTGGCCGGCGGTGATCCAATTGGAAGCGCGGAAGGCCTCGGCGGCATGCACTGTCCGTTCAATTTCACTGACGATATGCCGGGTCCGGCGGAAAACCACGTCATCCATCGAGCTTCGCGCATTCTCGGCGGCGTCTGCGGTGGCATCGCGCAGGGATTTCACGCCCAGGATTTTCGCCGCCGTTTCACATTGGGCGCGGCGCACGGCGTATTCGCCGCCAGTCAATTCATGCCGCACATTGGAATTGATGATGAGAATCTCAATCCCCGGATCGCTCATCGGCACCAATTGGGTCTCGTGGGAACGGCAATCGAGCAGCAGCAGATGATTTTCCCTTCCCATGACGGAGATGAATTGGTCCATGATGCCGCAGGGGACCCCGGGAAATTCATGTTCAGCGGTCTGGCAGAGCAACGCTTTTTCGATGGGGTCCATCTTTGTGCCCGTGGCCGCCTCCAGCAGCGTGGCGGTGGAGACTTCCAAGGCGGCGCTGCTGCTCAATCCGGCGCCCAGCGGGACGGTGGAGTGCAGGACAACGTCCAGCGCCGGCAGTTTCACACCACGCCCCTGGAACCCGGCCATCACCCCGCGGAGATAGTTTGACCAGGCCGGTTCGCCTTTGGCAACCCTGCTCGAAATGTCAATTTGCGCGCCGATATCGGCGCGGGAATCGTAAATTGAAATCGAAGACGAGGACGATTTTGCGAAATCGGCGGCCAGCAACGTGTATCGGTTGATGGCCATGGGCAGGACGAAGCCGTCGTTGTAATCGGTGTGCTCCCCAATGACATTGACGCGTCCCGGCGCGGCGACGATCCAACGTGGCGAACGGTTGTATTTCTTGTTGAATTGCGCGGCAATATCGCTTGCGAGTTCGTTTAGAGTCATAAATCGAAAGGAAAATTAGATTAAAGGGATTATTGCTGAAGAATAGCGCCAAATCTCAACGCTGTTCCGGAGCGCCGGCTTGCAGCCGGCTTTGAACGCCGTTTGCCGCTTGGATTTATACGAAAAAGGCCGATTACAAATCGGCGCTCCAGTTTTTTGCGGGGCAGTGTCAAGATGGGCTTTTCGTTGCTATTTTTCTATTTTTTAGCGCCACGAAAAGCTCCGAAGAGCATGAGCGCGCCGAAGACGAGGAGACAGATGCCCCAAATCAGATTAATATTGATGTCGAGAGCTTTTTCCGATGGCCCGTTCAAAGCCCCCTCAACGACGAGGAGAACGCCAATCAGGGAAAACATCAGTCCAATCGGCCAGCGTATATCGAGTCCCATAATTTTAATTTAGAATTTCAGGTTTCAAAGGTTTACCAAAAAATAACATTCAAAATCACGCAGACAATGAGCAAAATAACTCCCAAGACCGCCGGTCGCGCCCAAAACGGCTGATCGCTGTCTATGATCTTCGGGGTGAGCGAATAAACCAGTCCTTTAAGTTCTTCATCGGACTTCGTCCGCTTCGTGGCCAGGGAAATGACCAGGGTCAGGATAAAACAGGCACCAAAGGCGAAACTGGCCAGATAGAAGTTTTGCGCCATCTCGCTGGGGAATTGGCAAACTGGGGGGACATTTTGCCCGAAGGCGCTCCAGAGGTAAGCGCCCTTGATGCCGGGCGCATTGCCGACGGCAATCGTCAACCCGTGGAAAAAGGCCGAGGTCATGGTGCCAAAGAGCAATCCAAAAAATGCGCCGGTGCCGGTGGCGCGCACCCAAAACATTCCCAATAGGAAGGTCGCAAAGAGCGGAGCATTCACGAACCCGAAGACCAACTGGATGATGTCCATGGCGTTGGAATAATGACCCGCGAAATACGCACAAAAAATGCTTAGTATGATGCCAACGATGGTCGTGGCTTGTCCGACGATGAAATAGTGACGGTCACTTTTATTTTTGGCGATGTAAGCTTGGTACAAATCATAAGTCCAAATGGTATTAAAGGCGGTGACGTTGCCGGCCATGCCGGACATGAAGGAAGCAAGCAGGGCGGTGAGCGCCAAACCCAGCAACCCCGGGGGACAATAGCGTTTGACCAGTGAAAGGATAACCCCATTGTAGTAAGTGTCTGAAACGGCGTCCTGCAATTCGATCTTTAATTCGCTGTCCGGCAACGGCGAAACGGTGTTGGCCTTGATGATGGCCGTCACCTTGGCCTGATCCAGTTTCAACCCAATATCCTTGCTGATTTGAGTGAGGGCCGCGTCGGCAGTTTCCGGCGTGGCGGATTTGATATCGGCGATCGCGGGACCGTAGGCGGAATCAGAAATGGCGACCGGCGGCAGGCGATAGGCTTTGCCGGGCATGGTCGTCAGCGCCACCGCCAGGATTCCCGGCAAAATCACCAGGGCCGGAAAAAACATTTTGGGAATGGCGGCGATGAGCGGGGTGCGCCGGGCTGCGTTCATGTCCTTGGCTGCCATGGCGCGTTGGACGACGAGGAAGTTGGTACACCAATAACCAAACGAAAGCACAAACCCCAATCCAAACACGACGGCAAAAACATTCACGCCCATCGGATTTTGAGTGGGTCCGGCGATGATCGGTTTCCAGGCGCTGCTCCAGGCGTCCGGCGCAAAGCCATTGGCTGTGGAAACCGTGTGGAGCGATTGAATCATCGGATGCCAGCCCCCGATGTCCTTCATTCCCAGCCAGACGACGGGCGCAAAGCCCAGGACAATCATGAAGAACTGCAAGACCTCCGTGTAAATCGCCGACGTCAATCCGCCCTTCAGCACATAGACCAGCACCACTGCGGAAGTCACCAGCAACGCGAAATTATAATCCCAGCCCAGCAGGAGTTTGAGCAATTTGGCCAGCGCATCCATGGAAATGCCCGAGGCGAAAACCGTCATTACCGCAAACGAAATGGAATTCAGGCAGCGCGTCCGCCAATCGAAACGCATGTTCAGATATTCCGGGACGGAGCGCGCCTTGGAACCGTAATAAAAGGGCATCATGAACACCGCCAGAAAAATCATCGCCGGGATGGCGCCGACCCAATAAAAATGGGCGGTGGCGATGCCGTATTTGGCGCCGCTGGCGGCCATGCCGACCAGTTCGAGGGCTCCCAGGTTGGCGGCCATGAACGCCAAACCGGTGACCCACGCCGGAATCGAGCGGCCCGAGGTCAGATAATCCGAAGAGGTTTTTAAATAGCGCCGCAACGCGAAGCCGATGCCAATGACAAAGAGCGTGTAGGCGAGCAAGATGGCATAATCTACCCAGGCCAGATGAATGGGTTGCATAAGAGTTCGCGAAGATTAGTAATTATTGTCACAATGTCAATTGATTTTGCGGCGGAATTGAATTAAAGTCTGAAAAATTTTATGCCCAGCAAGATTGAAGAAAAGACCCAGGAACTTTGCGCAACGATTGTCGCCCAACCGGAAATGGCCGCGATTCGCAGCCGGATTGACGCTTTCATGGCCGATGCCCCGGCGCGTGGGCAATACGAATTGGTGAATACCAAGGGACAGACGCTGCACGAAAAGCAACATGCCGGACAGCCGTTGAACGGCGAGGAAATTGCCGATTTTGAGAAACACCGCGACGCCCTCCTGCAGAACCCGGTGGCGCGCGGTTTTTTGGAAGCGCAGGATGAATTGCATGAGATGCAGCATCTCATCCAGCGATATGTCAAAAAGACCTTCGAACTGGGCCGTGTGCCCACGGAAGCGGATTTCGAGGGCGGCTCCTGCGGCGAAGGCTGCGGCTGCCATCATTGAGCGTGGTCCATCAACGCGGCCACGGCAGTGGTCGGCGTGTTGATGTTGGTTTTGCAGTAATCAGAACGGTTCCCGGGCGATTTGGACTTTCGAGTCTTTCAAATTGCAATGAAATTTCTTTACTGATGGCCCCGGTTGATTATGCTGCTCGTTCAATTTTTCAAAATTTATGGCTAAACTTACAGTCAGAGACTTGGAAGTCCGCGGCAAGTGCGTTTTCACGCGCGTCGATTACAACGTGCCGCTGGAAGAAAAAAACGGCGAGATGGTGATTACCGATGCCACCCGCATTGTGGAAACATTACCCACGTTAAAACTGCTCATCGAAAAGGGCGCGAAAGTCATTTTGACCGCGCACATGGGACGGCCCAAAGGCAAGCGCGAACCCTCGATGTCGCTCAAGCCTGTGGCGACGAAGTTGTCCGAATTGCTCGGCAAACCGGTGGGCTTCGTCGAGGATTGCATCGGCGCGCCGGTGGAAAAGGCGGCGGCGGCGATGAAAGACGGGGACGTTATTTTGCTGGAGAACGTTCGTTATTACAATGAAGAGGAAAAGAACGATCCGGCTTTTGCGGAAAAATTGGCGAAGGTGGCCGACCTCTATGTGAACGACGCTTTTGGCTCGGCGCATCGCGCCCATGCCAGCACCGAAGGGGTGGCGCGCATCGTCGCCAAACGCGGCGGCAAGTGCGCGGCGGGCCTGTTGATGGAACGCGAACTCAAATTTCTCGGCGATGAACTGGAGAATCCGGCTCATCCGTTCGTGGTGATCCTCGGCGGCGCCAAGGTCTCCGACAAAATCAAAGTCATCGACCGTTTGCTGGAGAAGGCGGACACGATCTTAATAGGCGGCGCGATGGCGTACACCTTTAAGCTGGCGCATGGTGAAAAAGTGGGGAAATCCCTGGTTGAACCGGACCACAAGCAGACGGCGCTCGATGCCGAGACGAAGGCGAAGAAGCTGGGAGTCAATTTTCAGTTGCCGACGGACATTGTCGTGGCCACCCCGGTGGACTCGGGCAAATTGAACAAAAAAGGCAAGCCCGTCTTTGATTATGCCAATATCCGCGTGGTGAAGGGAAACATTCCCGACGACGCGGAAGGGTTCAGCGCAGGACCGGAGACTGCGGCGAATTACGCCAAAATCATTTTAGGCGCGAAGACCATCCTCTGGAACGGCCCCCTGGGCATGTTTGAAGATGTGCGCTTTGCCGGCGCGACCAATGTTGTGGCGCAGGCGGTGGCGGACGCCACCCAAAAATACGGCGCCAAGAGCATTATCGGCGGCGGTGACAGTGTGAAGGCCATCAACAAAGCCAAGCTCGGCGACAAAGTGTCGTTCATGAGCACCGGCGGCGGCGCCAGCCTGGAGTTTTTGGAAGGCGTGGTCCTGCCGGGCGTGGCGGCGTTGACCGATAAATAAATAGAGTCATCGCGTGACAAACGGTCTGTAATTTTGCGCGTCATGGCGTTAAGTCTGGCGCTTTTGCGGATAAAAAACTGGCACAGAAAATTTTAGATATGAAAGAACGAAAATTAATTATTGCAGGAAACTGGAAGATGAACAAAACGGTCGCCGAGGCGATCGCGCTCGTCAATGATTTGAAACTGGAACTGGCGAAAGTGAAGGAAGTGGACGTGGTGGTCTGCCCGCCCTTCACGGCGCTGGAATCGGTCTCGAAAGCCATTCTCGAGAGCAAGAACATCCGGTTGGGGGCGCAGAATATGAGCGAAAACAATTTCGGCGCGTTCACGGGTGAAATCTGCGCGGGGATGCTCAAGGAGTTCTCGGTGCGCTACGTCATCCTGGGCCACAGTGAACGGCGCCAATACCAGAAGGAATCCAATGCGCTTATTGCCAAAAAAGCCGCGGTGGCGCATGCCGCGACCCTGAAGCCAATCGTGTGTGTGGGCGAAACGCTGGCGGAACGGGAAGGCAACCAGACGGAGAAGGTCCTGGATACCCAGGTGCGCGGGAGCCTGGCCGGTCTGACCAAGGAACAGGCGGTTGAAACGATTATCGCGTACGAGCCGGTCTGGGCCATCGGCACCGGCAAAACGGCGACCACCCAACAGGCGCAGGACGCGCATGCGTTTATCCGCGAGTTGCTGGGCAAAATTTTTGATGCGGCCGTCGCGAAAAAGATGCGCATCCAGTACGGCGGCAGTGTCAAGCCGGGCAACGCGAAGGAACTGATGAGCCAGACGGACGTGGACGGAGCGCTCGTGGGCGGGGCTTCGCTCGAAGCGCGAAGTTTTGCTGACATTATCAAAAACTCGATTTAGACTTAAGCATGGAAATCATTCTCGCAGGACTTTTGACGGCATTGCTCGTGATGAATTGCGTGCTGCTCATTTTTTTGGTGCTGATTCAACTGCCCAAAAAGGATGCGGGCGCTGGACTGGCGTTTGGAAGCGGCGCGGCCGACGCGTTGTTTGGGGCCGGTTCGGGAAATGCGCTGACGAAGGTCACCAAGTACTCGACCTGCGCATTCTTTGCCCTGGCGCTTGTTCTCGGCATTTTCGAGCAGAAGATGAACAGCAGCAATTCCTCGGAATTTGAGAAAGGCGTTCAGCAAAAGCAAAGTGCCTTGCCGGCTGCCTTGCCGCCAGTGACTACGCCAACGGGAGCGGAACCATCGACCGCCCCGGCAACCCCGGCCGCTGACACCAATGGTTCTTTGGCGTTGCCGCTGTCAGTCGGCACCAATGCGTCGCCGAACTAGCTGATGGTCACGGAAGCCGGAAGACAGCAGACGGAAGACGGAAATCGGAAGGCCGATGTCAGAAGACGGATGTGGGAAGACGGAAGACGGTACGGCGGAAGGATTTTGGCTCTGTTTCTGGTTTCACTGGTTTGCTGGCTCGTTTCCGGTTGTTTTCGACGCGAGCCTCCCGCGGACCTCACCATCCTGAATGGCGCCGAGCCGCAATCGCTGGACCCCGCCATCATCGTGGGGCAGGCCGACATGCGAATCGTGCAGGGACTCTTTGAAGGGCTGACGAGGGTGGATCCCCAAACTTCGCGCCCGATTCCCGGCCTGGCCGAGAGTTGGGACATTTCACCGGACGGCAGGACTTATACCTTTCATTTGCGGACGAATTTGGTCTGGTCCACCGGCGGGCCAATCCGCGCCGATGACGTCGTCTATTCCTGGATTCGCACCCTCGATCCGGAGACCGCGTCGGAATATGCGGGGCAGCTTTATTACATCAAGAACGCCGAGGCCTTTAACACCAACGGCATCACGAACGCGTCATTGGTCGGCGTCCACGCGCTGGACCCGTTTACGGTGCGCGTGGAATTGAACCATCCCATCCCATTCTTCCTCGACATTTGCGCCATGCCCCTGGCCAATGTGGTGCCGCGCGAAACGATTGAAAAATACGGGGACCACTGGCTCATGGCCAGGCCATTGCCGAGCAGCGGACCGTATGAATTGGTTTATTGGCATTTGAATGACAAGGTGCGGCTGCAAAAAAATCCGCGTTATTGGGACGCCGCCAACACGCGGTCTGACATCATTGATATCCTGCCCATCGGGTCGGCTAACGTGGCGCTCAATCTGTACGAACACGGGGAGGCTGATATCGTCTGGGACGCGGCATTAATTCCATCGGAGTTGCTGGATGTGCTGCTCAAGCGTCCGGATTTTCACACCTTCAATTATCTCGGCACGTATTTCATCCGGTTTAACGTCACGCGAAAACCGTTTGACGACCCGCGCGTGCGGCAAGCGCTGGCCATGGCCATCGACAAAAAGCGGATCGTGGAACGCATCACCCGGGGCGGGGAGGAGCCGGCGACCCATTTTGTTCCCGATGGCACGGCCAATTACATTTCGCCGCCAGGGTTGGATTACAATCCGGATTTGGCTCGGAAATTATTGGCGGAGGCAGGCTATCCCGGCGGCAAGGGCTTCCCCGGGGGCACCTATTTGTTTAATGCCTCCGCGGGGGGCGGCTCGAAATTGCATGAGAAGATCGGTGTGGAGTTGCAACAGATGTGGCACGATGAATTGGGAATCAACATGGAACTGCGCCAGGAGGAATGGACGGCGTATCTGGACGGGCTGACGCAATTGAACTACGACGTGGCACGTTCAAGCTGGATTGGCGACTACGACGACGCCAACACCTTCCTGGGCTGTTTTACCAGCAATGACGGCAACAACCGCACGGGTTGGAAGAATCCGGAGTATGACGCGCTGGTTCAGCAGGCGAACGAGGAGACCGACATCCAAAAGCGCGAGCGTCTATTTCAACGGGCCGAGAGTATTTTGATCCACGATCAGGTCCCGATTGTTCCGCTATATTTTTACGTCGGCATCAATTATTTCGATACGAACAAAATCCAGGGCATTTACCCGAATATATTGGACGATCATCCCTTGCAATCAATTGTGAAGGTGAAGTAAGTTTCGCGCCTGCTTTGAAGATGTGTTACGAAACGATTGATCAGCGGCAACGCGTCAGCGACGCCCGGCGAATTTTCAATATATGTTGTGGTTGTGTTCATATTCACGATTCTCCTTTTGTTTCAACTTTCACCAGGTAATCAGCAAGTTGGTCGAATGAGCCACCCCAACCGTGCTTCATTCCCTCATGTCCGCCGTCGAAGGTTTGGCGCTCCTCGTCTGTTGGTTCCAGAGGTGTCCACCGCACGGTCAGCAGGGTTTTCCTGTTTTGTTCTGCAAACGTGATAGTCGTTAGCATTTGCAGCGGCCAGACGGGATTCAAAGGATGACGGGTGATGCCGCCTGCCGCGTCGGAAAAATGCTGGACGTAAACCAGCCGCTCCGGCGCCGTGATTTCGCGGTAGATGAATTTGCCCCACATCTCGCGGCCATCCGGTGTGCGCAGGCAGGAATGGCAGGTCCCTCCCACCCGGACATCCATTTTGGCGACCGGCATCGTGCAGCCTTTCGGCCCGAACCATTGCATCAGCCGTTCGCGCTCCGTCCATGCCTTCCAGACCAGTTCGCGCGGAGCGTCGAAGATGCGAGAAATAATAAATGGCCGCACCTCGGGTTCATTGATAATCGTTGTCATAAATCCAATTCTCCTTGTTTTTTAAAGGCAGGGCGGGATTTCTGCGCCGCCCTGCCAACTTTTTTGCCTAAGGCCGATTACGCCGCCGTTCCCGCGAGTTCCGTTTCCGGCACGGTTTCGCCCGAAAGGGGGCATTGGGCCAGAACCGGACGGACTTCCACCTTGGCGCCATGCGGTAGCCCTGGACACTGCCGGGCAATGGCCACCGCTTCATTGAGCGAATCCACTTTCAGCAAAAAATACCCGCCGATGGCTTCCTTGGATTCGGCGAACGGCCCGTCGGCCACCGTCCGTCCATTTTTGCCAGTAACGATTTTGCCCTCCGGCGCCAGCGGATTGCCGGCCACGGCCTTGCCCTGGTCCATCAACCGTTTGAACCAGGCCATCCAATCGCCGGCGACCCGTTGCATCTCCTCGGGCGAAAGGCCTTTGTGCCAATCGTTGCCACGGAAGATCAGCATGTATTCATTTTTTGTTTGTGCGTTCATAAGTTTCCTTTAATTCGGTTGTTTATTTTACCTCAATTTCAATGATATGACGAACGGTCAAGCCGTTTCAGGACATTTATTTTCCAATATCGGGCGTCACCAGGACCATCCAAAACACGCCGAATTTGTCCACCACCATGCCAAATTTCGCGGAGAAAAATGTTTTTGCCAACGGCTGTTCAACTTTCCCGCCGCTCGACAAAGCGGCAAAGGCCTTTTCCGCTTCCGCCTCTGTTTTCAACGTGAGTGACAGCGCAAAACCTTCAAACTTCGGATTGCCGGACGCGCGACCGTCAGAACCCATGATTTGCGTCTCGCCGATGGTGAAATTCACGTGCATCACCTTGTTGGAATCAGTGGGGCCGCAGCCGGGCGGCGGCGGTTCCGGACTGTCTTTGTAGCGCATCAGCATGGTGACTTCCGCGCCGAGGGCCTTTTTATAAAACTCAACGGCTTCTTCGCACTTGCCGTCGAAGAACAGGTAGGGTTGGACGATCGAATTGGTCTTCATATTTTTCCTTTGTTTATGGTTATTGTTGCACCGTCATGGATACGACGAACGGACGAACCCGTTCAGGACATTTATTTTGATTTGTTTTATGCCCGATGACATATCTCAAAACGATTTCCAGATGGGTCCTCAAAAAAAACTGCGTAGTATTTGGAACCTTCAAAAGCGGGTCCCTCAATATTGCGTCCGCCGGCCCGGGCAACAAGATGAGCCAGGCGATCAACTTCGACATTGCTTGATGCCCAGAAGGCAATCCGGCACTCATTGGCGGCATGATTGGCCGACTCGGTGACGCCGAAAAATTCCGCGATTCCGTCTTCGCTGAAACTCTCGAATTGAATCCAGCCCTCAATTCTGGCGTCACGGGCGAAGCCAAGAGCGGGCAACAGAGTCTCATAAAACGGACGCGCCTCCGCCAAACTCCTTACCCGAAGATCAATATGGTCATAGCGTCGCATATCCATTATCGCGTCGGGATACGAAAGTCTTTTGTCCGCAGGATTGTAGTCTTTTTGCGAGGAACGCCTGTTCGGATTTCATTTCCGACAATCCCAAGGCTTTTTGGAAATGGAGCGCGGCAATCGGCAAACGGTTCAATTGCCATTCGAAATCGCCCAGCACGGCGTGCAGCAGATAATACGATTCGAGCGATTTTAGATTCGGAATCGCATTGACGGCGTCAATTCCCGCCTGCGGCCCGTTCACTTCTGCCAGCGCCACCGCGCGATTCAGCGCCACGACCGGTGAACCGTCAAATTCGAGCAGACGGTCGTACAGCGACAAAATTTGCCGCCAGTCCGTGGCCGCATAATCCTTCGCCGCGCAATGGCACGCCGCGATTCCCGCCTGCAAATGATATTCGCTGATCTCGTCGCCCGCCGCCGAGCGCGCCAGATGAAACAGGCCACGCGCAATCATCGCGCGATTCCATTTGGTCCGGTCCTGTTCGCGCAGCCGAAGCAAATTGCCCTCCTCATCCATGCGCGCCGGAAGGCGCGCCGCGTTCAACAGCATCAGCGCCAGTAGGGCGCGCGTTTTCGGCTGGTTGCCCGCCGGATGTTTCGCCAGCAATTCCGCCAGCCGGATCGCTTCGGCGCAGATGTCCTCGCGCACCAGCTTGTCACCCGCCGACGCCTTGTAACCTTCGTTGAACAGCAGGTAAAGCGATTGCAAAACGCCGTCCAGCCGCCGAGCCAATTCTCCGCCCGAAGGGATTTCAAATGCGATTTTTTCCTCGCGGATTTTTTGTTTCGCCCGTGTCAGCCGTTTGGCGATGGCGGCGTCCGTCGTCAAAAACGCGCGGGCGATTTCCGTGACGCCGAAGCCGCCCAGCGTTTTCAACGCCAGCGCCACCTGCGCCTCCGCCGGAATCTGCGGATGGCAGCACACAAACATCATCCGCAGCCGGTCGTCGAAAATTTCGTCTTCCGAATAAATCGTTTCATCCGGCGTGGAAATTTCGCGTTCCATCAAGCGGATGATTTCCGGTTCCTTGGCGCGGAAAGTTTTTTCGCGCCGGACCACATCCAGCGCGAGATTGCGCGAAGTCCGCATGATCCACGCGGCGGGATTTTGGGGAACGCCATAAAACGGCCAGGTCTGCAACGCGCGCGCCAGCGCTTCTTGCACCACGTCCTCGGCCAGAGTGAGATGTTCGATGCCGAAAATGCCCGTCAGCATCGCCACGATTTTTCCGGCTTCATGGCGGAAAAGATGTTCCACCACCTGGAAAGCCTCCGGCGTTTTCGCGTCGTTGTTCGCGGTTTGAATCACAGGCTGGTTTGTCACATGATTAAATACATTCATATTTCTGTTCGTCAAACGGACATTTGCACCCGCAGGGCCGGAGCGCCGGTTTGCAACCGGCTTTGGCGTCTGAAAGTCCCAAGCCGACATGTCGGCGCTCCGGTCTCCGCAGGGTGATGTGTTAGTTCGCGTTAATACGCGTAAAAACGCGTTAAAGAACGACTCGCAACAGTGCGCAACAGCGTGCAACAGCGCGACATCTCGCGTCGCGTCAAAACGAGTCAAAACGCGCCAATTGGCGTCCATCGCGCAAAAAAGCGCAAATTTACGCAAATTTACGCAAAAGAGAACCGTTGCGCCGGCGGGAAAAAAGCCGAAAACAGAGAGCGGAAAGCGGAAATGGGAAGCACACGCGCCTGGCGTGTGGTTCGCGACGCCCCGTCGCGAACATCCGCCTTCGCTTCGCTTCAGCGCGACAAGTCCGGAAGGGTTCGAGGCGAGGACGCCTCGAACTGCGGCCGGGACGGCCGCGCTCCCCAGCGAAATCTGAAATTTCAGTTGCATCCAGGCGAGTTAAGCATAAAAGGCCCAAAGTGTAATGTTGCTGGGCAACATAAAATGAAGGCGGAAAGCAGAGAGCAGAAATCAGACGACCGAGGGAGGATGATCAAGACTGCAAGTGCTTTTGCCTGAGCCGAGTGCGTCTGCCGAATAAACCAAAACCAGCACCGCCGCATCCTGCGCCGACTTCACCACATCCTCAAATTTTTCATCCGCCGTGTTCGGTGTTTTGAGCTTGGCGTCCACGTCCGGCACGGATTCCAGGAAGCTCAGCAGCAGGCTGCTCTTGACCGCGTAATTCACGTTCTCCGGCAATGCCCCGCTCGCCGCCAACGCCGTGGCCGCATCCAGTTTGGCCGACACGATGCCGATGACGTTGCCCCGCTCATCCACCAGCGCCCCACCCGAATTGCCCGGCTGCACCGGCACGCTGAGGATGGCATTCAAAGCTCTATTGAAATCGTCTCCCGTCATGTCGCGGCTTTTCAACATGCGCCGCGCCTTGCGCAACGCTTCGCGTTTCATGCCGAGATTCGTCAAACCGCCCAATTCGTCCAAACCCAATAGTCTGTCTTTGATGTTTTCCATATCGCCAAACTACAACAGGCGGTGGGACAAATGCAGTCCAACCTAAAATAATTGTTTGCCCCAATCGTCCATCCCAAAATGGATTCAGGAAAGGAGTTCCCGTCCGTCCCGCCATGCGTGACGCGACAAGTTGCCCCTGCGGAATGAGCGACCGGATTTGCGGGATGGTCATCCGCCAAACCGGAACCGGCCGACAGCCATTTCCCGCCGATGAACCGCGGGGGACAAAAAGTTTAGTCGCGCGGAGGACGCGAAGGGGCGCGAAAAATCTGACAGACCCTCCATAGATCGCAGACCCTCACCTCACCCTGGCCCTCTCCCCTCCCATCCGATGGGAGCGGAGAGGGAAGAGCAAGCGGACACCAATGGTTGCTCAAAAGCCTCAATGGATGCGGCAGGTTCAGGGGATCAATGCGCGAATTTTTCGGGGGAATCTCCCCTCGTTGAGGGGAGAGGGAAGTCACACACAACGATGTCGCTCCTGATACGGAGCTTGGGAATTTCTGTGATGTGTACTACGAATATGTCAGTCCTACGGACTTCGTCACTTTCGCGTCGTTCGCACGACAAAAAATGAAATGAGTTTTGGGAAGGGCGCTCCGCCGGCTACGTTTTGAACGAGGTCACTAGATTCATTTCAATTTTGGATTGGCGATTGCGCATTTTTCAATCAGAGACTCCTTAAGTCGTCTCCTACAACGATTTTACGCCGCCGCCGGAAGGAGCGTGCACGATTTGATGATGTTTAAAAAATTTCAACGCGCTTTGATTGATGTGCGATTTTTTCCGCCGGGCTGGA
>JBKQUF010000157.1:0-10906 GCA_052140285.1 Limisphaerales bacterium
GTAGAGCCGGCGCGACGCATTGCCGACTCCTTCGACGCCGAGAATCCCCTCGAGTAAGCCGTCCGACAGTGAAAGATGTCTATACCACGTCATGAATTCGATCAGTGTCGGAATCATGTCTTTTTTCCATGAGGCAACGGGAGGCTTGGCTGACTAAAGTAGTTGCCGTTTGATTCTTCACAAACAACAGCTGTCATAACCCCTTTACTTTTATCAATGCTGATATCGGTATTTGTACAAACGCTATAAATCACATTTGACAGTCCTACAGCGATTATCTGCTGGTCGAGTTGAAGTTTATTTGTCGGCGGATTCCCCTCAGCGTACCATGTAGTGCTGACATATGGTCTTGTCGAACCATTTGTAGTAAACACGGCAGAGAGAACGCTCGCAAAATACACATTCTTCACTGCATACTGCGTCACATTGCTGACCGTCCCAATCGCCGGAAAGACGAAATTTGTTTGTGCATCAGCACACACTGCGTCAAGTGCAACCATAGCCGCAATGCACAAGGCTTTGAGTGTTTTGATTGAAATTGCTAGTTTCATCCGATTTTATCAGAGTCATTTTTTGCGAAGATCAGGTCCATAACAAGTTTTTTTAGGCAATGGAAGAAAGCACACCATTGGTGTGCTTTCTTCCATTGCCTAAAACTTATCTCCGCAAAATTTTTCCGTCAGCAGCCAGTTTCGTTCACATTTCCCAGCCTCAGGTGGTCATAGACGGACATTCGTTCCCGGTTCACTTCATCGCGCAAAACCGGATTGCGCAGCATGGATTCTGTGAGCAGATCAACCGGACACGCAAAAATTGTTTCCAGCGCCTGCGCCAGTCCAAAAAGCGGCCGGCCATGCCGGGATGCAGCGGCGGCAAAAAGTCAGCGATGAAGTCCATATCTGATTTTTGCGCGTTAAAATCGCCGCGCGCCGCCGAGCCAAAAACCTCCAGCCGGCCTACACCGAATTGCCGGCAGGCTTCCACAATAGCGCCGCGCTTCTGTTGGATGAGGCCAATCACGGTTTGAATTTACCACCAAATTACACTTCCTTGCAATGGGGTCTTGTGCTCAATGTTTACGCCGTCAAGGCCGCGTCCCAATCCTTCCAAACCGGCTCGTAGCCGAGCTTGCGAATCAGTGCGGCAACTTCGTTGGCGGAACGTTCGTCGGCGATATTGAATTGGCCGGTCGCATTCGTCGCGCGATTTTCCGGGATGGCCCATTCGCTCGCGCCGGAAGCGAGGTCAACGATTCGTCCGCGCACGGTTTGATGCAGTTTTTCCCTGCCGGCGCCGGTATAACCGCCCGGCTCCGTGTGGCTGCCCGCGCTCATCATGGTAACACCGAGTTGGACCAGGCCGTTGCGCAGTTTCGGCGCTTCCCGGGTGGAAAGGACGATGCCGACATCGGGGAACATCAGGCGCAACGCGCAAACCAGCTGCGCCAGTTCGCGGTCGGAAATATGGGTGAGCGGCTGAAATTCGCCGGCGCAGGGGCGGATGCGCACGGTGGAAATGGTCAGCGACGCCTTCCAGCAATTGCGCAAAAGATAATCGGCGTGCGCGGCGGCGGAGATGGCTTCGTACCGCCAATCGGCTAGGCCGTAGAGGGGGCTGATGCCGAGCCGGCGAAACCCGGCGGCGTAGGCGCGCTCCGGCGTTTCGAGCCGCCAATCAAAATTCCGTTTCGGCCCGGCTGTGTGCATAGCGGCGTACACGTCGCGGTCGTAGGTCTCCTGGTAAACCACGAGGCCGTCCGCGCCGGCGGCGACCAGGGGCCGATACTCCGCGGTTTCCATCGGCGCGACTTCGAGCGAGATACCGGGCCAATCGGGATGCAGCACGGCGACGCAATCGCGCAGATAATTGTTGGAAACAAATTTTGGATGTTCGCCGGCGACGAGGAGGATATTGCGAAAGCCCTGTTCCTTCAGCGCCTGCGCCTCCCGTTTCATTTCATCGAGCGAAAGGGTCACGCGCAGGATGGGATTATCCCGCGAGAACCCGCAATAAGAGCAGTTGTTGATGCACTCGTTCGAGAGGTAAAGCGGGGCGAACAGGCGGATGACCTTGCCAAAGCGCCGCTGGGTCATGGCGCGGGAACGGCGGCCGAGATGTTCCAGAAAGTCTGACGCGGCGGGGGAGATCAGGTTGGCGAAATCGGCCAGGCCCAATTTGGGTTTGACCATGCTGGCGCGAACTTCCCGGGCCGTGGCGTCGAGCGAATGTTGGACCAGCGATTTGACCGGCAACGAATTAAATTCAGAGACAAAACTCACGGAGACAATCTAACAAAACGGCGGGGAAAGTCGAGCCGGGCTTGACGTGGCGCGAATTTGGGAAAGACTGATGCCATTAAATGGTTTCGATAATGAAACAGCAGAACAGACCCTCACCTCACCCTGGCCCTCTCCCCTCCCATCCGATGGGAGCGGAGAGGGAAGATGAGGCGAATGCCAGTGGTCGTTCGAAAGCCCGGCAAGATGCGGCAGGTTTAGGGGGTCAAGGCGCGAATCTTTCGGGGAAATCCCTCCCTGTTATGGGGAGAGGGAAGAAAACATCAAAGTCGGACGTGAATGCGATGATCCTGGGGGTCGGGTCGTTTGCCCACAGCATCGGCGCGACCTTGGCCGCCTCGGGAACAAGGGTCTCGACGTATTTGACGCGAAACTACGGCCATTTCCCGCCAACCCTCGTGGGAGAGACGTTCTCGCGCGACGCGTTTCCCAGCCCGGTGCCATTGGCGCGCGAGCGCGGGGTCGATGTGTTCATTCCGCAATCCATTGATTGGGCGCAGCAACCCTGGGCGGATGATTTGCAGAAGTCGGGGGTCGGGATTTTTTCGCCGACGGGCGAGGCGATGCGCATCGAGCGCGAACGCGATTTTGCGCGCGAGTTATGCGCGGGGTTCAAAATCCCGTTTCCGAAATCATTCGTGGCCTCGAACCGAATCGAAGCGGAAAAAATCCTGGCGAAACATCCGCAACCGTTCGTCATCAAAAACCCGCTCTGCTCGCCGACCAGCCCGATCCACACGATTTTGTGCGAGACGGTGGCGGACACGCGGGCCTGGTTGCGACACGTGAATTACGCGGAAGGCGTTTTCTTGCAGGAGTATCTCGGTCGCGCCGAGGCCGGGCACATTGCGCTGGTCAGCGGCGGCGAAATTTATTCGCTCGTCACCAACCAGGAATATAAATACGCGTTCAATGGCAATCTGGGCATTGTGGCTGGCGCGCCGCTGGGCGGGTTGGTGGAACGCGATGAAAATGATAAATATGGATTGGCGCGCGAGTTGATCCATCCGCTCCGGCCGTGGTTCAAGAAGGTCAATTATCACGGGCCAATTCAAGTGACAGCGATCAACACCGCAACGGGAAAAGACGGCTCGCGTGAGCGTTCGTCCCGCCAATGGCATGTCATTGAGTACAATATCCGGATCGGCGTGACCTCCGGTCCAATGATTCTGCGGATGCTGAAAAATCCGGCGGAAGTTGTTTTGCGGACGGCGCGGAATGAGAAATTGAAACTGGAATTCAATGAAGGATTGAATTTTGGCTGTTCGTTGACGCTGGCCGGCTACGGGTATCCGTTCACGCAGGTGCGGGGGCCGCAACTGCCGTTGGAAGTGGATGGAAAATTCGATTGCGATGTGTGGTGGAATGAGGTGGCCAAGGGCGTGGATGGCAATCTGGTCTCCACGGGCCATCGCATGGCGGATGTCATTGCGCTGGGCGCGACGCTGAAAGGCGCCATCGCCAGGGCCTACGAGAACATCCGAAAAATTCGCGTGGTGGGCAGTTACTATCGGACCGACGTGGGCAAAAGTTTGTGGCCGCCGGGGAATGTCTGATTTTTCGTGTTTTTTTGCCGACTCGTGGTAAAAAGCTCTTGCAGCTTATGAATTTTAATTCCGAAGATTTTCCGTTACGCCCGGCCTGGACCGAGATTGATCTGAGCAAGCTCCGCCGCAATCTCCAATTGATTCGCGGCGATTTGCCGAAGCACGTGCGTTTGATGGCAGTGGTCAAGGATGAAGCGTACGGGCACGGCGCGCTGGACGTGGCGCGCATTGCGATGGAGGAAGGCGCGTGGGGATTTGGCTTGAGTACGCTCGAAGAGGCGATGTGCCTGCGCGATGCCGGCATCACCGCGCCGTTGGTGTTGCTGGGCGAACGGCAGGAGGCGGAATTGGAATGGTGCGTGGCGCACGACCTCACCGTTTGTGTAAATGAGCCGAACAACGTCCGCGCGGTGGCGCGATTGGCGTCCAGTTTCAACAAGCGCGTGCCGGTGCATCTGAAGGTGCATACCGGCATGAGCCGTTACGGTGTCCGCTGGGATGAGGCCCTGCCCCTCGTCGAACAAATTCTTGCCGAGAAATCTTTGCTGTTGGAAGGCGTCATGACGCACTTCGCGCAATCGGACGAAACCGACAAGGGCTTCGCCAAGCTCCAATTTTCCCGGTTCAACGAAGTGCTCGGTGCGTTGGAACAAAAAAAAGTCGGCGTGCCGTTGCGGCATTCGTGCAATAGCGGCGGTTTTCTGGATTTGCCGCACGCGCACCTGGACATGGTGCGCCCCGGGATTTTGATTTATGGGGTGTTCCCTTCGCAGGTATGCCGCCGAATTGCGGGCATCGAACCGGTGATGTCGGTCAAGGCGAAGATTGCCGGCATCCAGAAATTGAAGCCCGGCGAGGTGGTCGGGTACGGGATGCGCTACACTGCGCCAACGGAACGGCGCATCGCCATCCTGCCCATCGGATATGGCGACGGGTTCCCCCGCGTGCGCAACGAGGGCGGCGCGCTCATCCGTGGCCGGCGCGCCCCGCTCATCGGCGGCATTGCGATGGACGCGTTGATGGTCGATATCACGGACATCCCCGAGGCGCAAATGTGGGATGAAGCCGTCATCATGGGCCGCCAAGGCAACGAGGAAATCACCGTGCGCGACATCGCCAAACTCAAGAATTCCGTGACCTACGACGTGCTGACAAACTGGCGGTTGCGGTTGCGGAGGAAGAGTGTGAATGGACAAAAGAGGGAGCGGGAATTTCAAGCTGCCGCAAAATGAAACTCCTTTTTTCAGAACAGAACTCCGATTACGAGCATTACCAGTTCCCGTATGCGATCTGGGCGGTGCCCGAAGAAAATGAATCGCCGGCAGACATCTTCGACGCGGGCTTTCTGCCGTCATCGCGCTACTTGGACCGTTTTTATCTCTGCCGGCAAGTGCGGGTGAATCTGCCCAGGTTCAAGCCGTCGTCGGAGAACCGGCGCATCATCCGCAAAGGCAAGGGCATTGGGATAGAACTCGTTCCGCGTGAGAAATATGAATACACGCCGGAGCGGCGCGAATTTTTCAAGACTTACGCCGACATCAAATTCGGCAAGGACGTGATGACCTTTGAGCGCCTCGACGCGCTCTTTGCCGCGCCCATCATCTCGCATTTGCTGGTGTTCACCGATACGGAGACGGGCCGGGAAGTCGGCGCGGCCACGCTGTACGTGGAAGGCAAATCGCTGGCGTTTTATTATTACGCGTTTTACGACCTGAATTATTACGCGCGCAACCTGGGCATGTTCATGATGACCTCGGCGGTGGAGCTGTTCGCCGGGCGCGGCATGAAACATCTGTACCTGGGCACCTGTTACTCGCAGACGGCGCTGTACAAAACGCAGTTTGCGGGCGCGGAATTTTTCAACGGCTTTCGCTGGTCAAGCGATATGGATGAACTCAAATTCATCATCAAGCGCGACCAGAAGGATCTAACCGAGCACCTCCTGGAAACCGGCGAGTACCGCGAGAAATTTTATCACGGTGATTTAGGCAGGATCACCGAAGCGAGCGCGTTCCAAATCAAAACCAAATAACCCAATCAAAACTATGGCTGTTCCCGCATTATTAACCACCTCGGTGCAGAACGAAAAATTCGGCGGTGTCACGTACCACATCGAAGGCGAACTGGTACCGGTGCTGCACCTGGAATTGAGCAATACCGGCGTCTATTTCGAGCATCATATTCTGCTGTGGAAAGACCCGGCGGTGCAGGTGGCGCTGCGCCCAATGAAAGGCGCGCTCAAACGGATGCTGGCCGGGATGCCGTTCCTGCTCACCGGCGCCAACGGTCCGGGCCGCATCGCCTTCAGCCGCGATGGCGCGGGGCATGTCTTGGCGTTGCACCTGAAAGCGGGCATGGCGGTCGATGTGCGCGAGCATCAATGGCTGGCGGCGACGGACAACGTGGAATACACCTTCTCGCGGGTGCGCGGCGCGGCGAACATGCTGCTCGGCGGCACGGGATTTTTCATTGATACGTTTTCGTGCCCGTCGCAGGAAGGCATCTTGTGGATCCACGGCTTCGGCAATGTGTTCGAAGTGACCCTCACGCCGGGGGAAGCGATCGACATCGAGCCGGGCGGCTGGATTTACAAGGACCGGTCGGTGCAAATGCAGACGATGTTCCAAAGACTTTCGACGGGACTGTTTGCCAGCGGCGGGCAAATCTGCTGGAACCGGTTCACCGGGCCGGGAAAGATCGCGTTGCAATCCATGTATTATCACATGGAAGGCGGGGAATAGCCTAATTTTCCCAGACCCAATCGCCGCTGGCCAAATCAATTTGACCGTTTGCCAGCGCTTTCTCTTTCTGGCCGCCATCGTCCTTTTCATCCCAACCGATGGAATAAAGGAGGAATTTTCTATCCGCAGTGGGGTGATAAATGAGGGGGCCACCGTCAATAATATCGTGAGGAATTACTTCGATAAAATGCGGCACGAGCGCATCAAGTGAACCCGGATAGGTGCCATAAACTTGATGGAAACGCTCCAGCGCACAAGTGATTTGAGCTTCGTTCACTTTGGTTTGATTATGCGCGAGTACTTGCGCCGCCTTCGAGACATTGGGAAGGACCTCCGCTGCCAGAAACGTATAAGGACCTGGATGACGGGAGAGAGCCGTTATTTCCCGGTTCAAGTCCGCGAATTTCCGCGGCAGAACCAGATTATGCGTTAAATCAAAACCCTCCTCCTCTTCATGTGCCAGTCTTATAATTAAAGCGATGTTTTGATAAAACCATCCCCGGGGAATTAATAAAAATCTTATGCTTTTTATCCTGTCCCACAACGTTTCATTAGGCAAAAAATATGGGTTGGTTACGAAGTAAGACTTTTCAATCGTTCGGGGCATTGCCACCGATTCCAACCCAAAGGCCCGCGCAACCAGCGGTGCCAAATTGATCTGGGCAAGCTGTTCCTGGATTACGGCTAGTTGCGGTTCCTGCCAGGCGCCGCGTTGAAAACCGTAAGTAATCGTATCAACATAAAGACCGGTGACCGCCACGTTCACCATCGCGTCCACCAAAGTCATCGGTTGACCCGTCGGCAGGTGCTCCAGCATTCGTCGCGAATCGTTCAGCAAGGTAACTTCGGACAACGCCTTCTCCGGCTCCCCCAGCAACAAATAGCATTTCGCCCGTTGCGCAAGAACTTGGGCAACCGCCCGAATGTGTATAAAATTTACAATCGGAATTTCAGACGGAACCGTGTAGTCGCCCTCCATCCGCGTATCAGGCCGCTTGAGCGCCTCGCGCATCAAATCAAAGTCCGACTCAAACTGGTCGCTCCACGCCAGGAAATTCGCCGCCACAGTTTTATCCGTGATGGTTGCCGTATTTTGGGTGTTGGTGATCAGGTTGCTTAGTTCATTGGTCACACCAGTGGTGTTCCTGACAAACCATTGCATTTTTGGCGCTTTGAAGAAATTCTGATCGTCCGGCACGGGTGGCGAAATGTAGGCGTTCCAATCCAAGTTTTCACCTTGGGCCTCGAAGTTACGCTTGCAATTTTCCCATGCGCGTTTGCCCCGCCAATCCTCCTCGGTGTAAAAAATCGCGATCAGCGTCGCGAGAACAGCCAGTCCAATCAAAATCCGGCGTATGACGCGCCATCCCGATTTCGTTTTTGGTGGTTCATTCATAATTTTATAGTCGTGCTGCCTTAGCCAACGATGCAGTTAAAAAATGGGTGGAACGGGCAACTTGCCCGTTTTGGCGGGCTACCAGCCCGCCAACCCGCAGCCGATGGCAGACACCAAACGGTGACGAATTTCCGCCGTCCCAATGCGGCGGCAAGTTGCCGCCGCGCACGGCCAAGTTGGCCGTGCCACCCAATTCAAATACGCTCTCAGACCGCCAAAATTTCAATTTGACGACGGCTGGCCGGGCGCGGTGAATACGATTTTGCCGGCAGGGCCGCGCTCGTTTCGCTCGGACCGATTAGTTCAGTCAGCAACCGTTGCTGCTGCCGCCACGCCATGATCACCTCCTGCGGCGAAGAAGATTTGGCGACGATGATTGGCGAAGCATCACGCAAGGAAAAATTCGCGGCAAAAATCAGAATCCAAACGGCGGCCAGGCCGCTCCAAATCCAACGGCACGGCCAGACCAATTCCCGGTAAAGCAAGGTCGGCCAGTTCAAAAATCCGGTGCTGTCATCGCGAAGAAAAGTGCCGGCGATGGCCTCCTGGCGCAGTTTGTCCAATGTGGGGACGGCGGCCTGGTGCCGTTCCAATATAATTTCGCGCGGGGTTTTCATGTGTTTTCCTTAACCAGCTTTCGCAATGATTTTTTGGCGTAATGCAGTCGTGATTTGACGGTGCCCAGCGGCGTTGCTGTCACCGACGCAATTTCTTCGAGCGAAAAATCCTCAATGAAATGCAGGAGCAAGACGGACCGCTGGGGCGGCGGCAATTGGCCGAGCAAATTCATAAATTCGGCCTCCTGTTCCTTGCGGATGAGCAAATCATCCGGGCCATCCTCGAACTCGTCCGGCACATCGGGAATTTCTTCAAGCAGGGTCTCTTTTGATTTTCGCCAATGCTGAATACATTTCTGATGGGCGATGCCAAAGAGCCAGCTTCCGAATTTCGCGTCGTCGCGCAATCCGCCGATGTGCCGAAAGGCGGCGATGAACGCTTCCTGCACGATGTCGAGGACTGTCTGTTCATGGCGGACCAGTTCAAAAACATAAACATAGAGCGGCAATTGATAGCGGCGAAATAACACGTTCCAAGCCGCCGGATTTCCTTCGCGAGCGGATTGCACGGGCAATTGTTCGCTTTCGGCCATTGCCGGCATTTTCACCAAGTGGAATGCGCTGGATGGGAAAAGGTTCAACGGAATTGGTTATTTTCCAAGATTGCCAATCCGGCGTCAATGACGCTAAATAGAGGGAATGCCAACGGTCGCCGAACAACTCAGAGCCGCGCGCGAGGCCCGAAAAGTAACCATTACGCAGATGGCGGAAGTGACCAAAATCCGCACGGACCATTTGCGCGCGCTCGAAGAGGGAAATTTCAACGCTTTTTCCGCGCCGATCTACATCAAAGGCTCGGTCAAGAACTACGCGACCCAGCTCAAAATGGACGTGCCGCAAATCCTTGCCGCGCTGGACAAGGAATTGAAGGGCACGGAGAAGTTCAGCGAACCGCCGCCGCTGATTGTTGAATCGCGTTCGTTCGTGGACCACGTGATGTTTTGGCTCTCCAAGGTCAACGCCAAGGTGCTGATGATTGTGGGCGGCGTGGCGGGAGTGGTGGCGCTGGCCGTGCTGGTCAGTTCGCTCATCCATCATTATCACCGCAACAATTCCGCGCCCAAACTCCCCCCGGCGGTGTATCAGCCAGGCAACGATGGCGACACCTTGCCGTTGCCGAAGTGATGGCTTAAACCAGACCGGGTTGATTTATAAGTTTGCGGTTGGTGGTGGATGATTTAAGCTCATGTGGTTTGTCGCCTCAATCGGAGCGTAGCTCAGCCTGGTAGAGCACTTGCTTTGGGAGCAAGACGTCGCAGGTTCAAATCCTGTCGCTCCGACCATTTTTGCCGGACCCGGAGCGTCGGTTTGCAACCGGCTTTAGCGCTCCGGTCTGTCGGCGTTTCATGCGTAATATGAAATTTCCGCACTAAGGATTCGGGGCTGCGGCTGCCGGTTGGGGTGTGGCGTCCCCGTCCTTGACCCGTTTCACCACGAGGTCTTCATCCCCAAAATCGCCGACCTTGCGGTGCAGCTTGATTTCATCATTGGTGACTTTTCCGGTGTATTCGATGCGGATGTCGTTGTCGTTAAAACTGAGCGGCTCGACGAAGGAAATGTCATCCCCGTTGATTTTGCCTTCGGTGATGGCCACGTCATTTGTTCCGTTGTCGCGTACACCATAGGCCCGGCCCGACAGCGTGGTCCCGTCCACCTTGAAGGTGAAGGTGTAATCCTGTGTGCCGATCTGGGAATCAAACTGCCCGTGCCATTTGCCGTCCACGGAGCCTTGGGCCGGCTGCGCGTCCGTGGACGCGCCGGAGTCCGTCGCCCGCTTGGCAACAATGTCGTATTCGGCGAAGTCGCCCACTTTGCGGTGCAGTTTCAATTCATCGCCGTCAATCGTGCCGGTGTATTCGACGAGGACATCGTTGTCCTGAATGGTGAGCGGCTCATTGAAGGAGATTTTGACCCCGTCAATCATGCCGTTGGTGATGGCCACGTCATTCGTGCCATTCTCACGTTCGCCAATGGCCCGACCGACAAGGTTGGTTCCGTCCACTTTAAGTTTAAACGTGTAGTTTTGGGTGCCGATTTGGGAATCAAACTGCGACTTCCACGTTCCGGCAATGTTGTTCTGGGCGAAAGCGCTGCCGACAAAAGCCAGCGCGAGCGCAGCCACGGTTGTCTTAATAAGGTTTTTCATAGGTTTTGCTTGATTCGACGAGATACGACGAATTAAGCACAAACGGGCGGAAGTGGGAAGAGAAATTACGCGGGAATTGAATCGTTTGCCGGAAAGCCTCGACCGCCAACCCGCAGCCGCAAAACTCATCTAACCTAACTTCCTAAAATTTTCACAAAAAGC
>JBKQUF010000158.1:0-3180 GCA_052140285.1 Limisphaerales bacterium
GCTCAAACGTATCCGCCTGCCCCCGCTCATCAAACGCCATGACCACCACCGCCGCGCCGTGTCGCCGAACCAGCCGGGCTTGGGTGAGGAATTTTTCCTCGCCTTCCTTCAGGGAAATGGAATTTACGATGCCTTTGCCCTGAAGACATTTCAATCCGGCTTCGATGACTTCCCATTTCGATGAATCCACCATCACCGGCACTTTGCAAATGTCCGGCTCACTGGCGATGAGGTTCTGAAATTTGGTCATCGCGGCGACGCCGTCAATCATCCCTTCATCCATGCAAACAGCGATGAGTTGCGCGCCGTTCTCGACCTGCTGGCGCGCGACGGCCAGGGCGGCTTCGTAGTCGCCGGCCTTGATGAGCTGCGCGAACTTGGGCGAACCGGCCACGTTGGTGCGCTCGCCGATGTTCAGGAAATTTGAATCGGGACGGACCGTCAGGGCGTCCAGTCCGCTCAAACGCAGATACGGTTCAACGGCCGGAACTTTTCTGGGCGGCAGGCCGCGAACGGCGTCGGCGATGGCTTGGATATGCGGCGGCGTGGTGCCGCAGCAACCGCCGACGATGTTCAGCCAGCCGGCGCGCGCCCATTCGCGCAGTTGCGGCGCGAGGGTTTCCGGCGTTTCGGGAAAACCGGTGGGCAACAGCGGATTCGGCAGGCCGGCATTGGGATACGCGCTGACATAAACCGGCGCGATGCCGGAAAGCTCCTCGATCAGCGGACGCAATTCCCGGGGGCCAAGCGCGCAGTTCATTCCCACGGACAGCAGCGGCACATTGGAAATGGAATTCCAGAAGGCCTCGACCGTTTGGCCCGTCACGCCGCGATTGCTGCCCGCCTGAATGAAGGTGACGGAGGCGAGAATGGGCACGACTTTGCCTGGGGAGCACGCGCGCCCTCGCGCGTCCGAGGCGGGCGCGTTTCCCGACTCCACGGGTTGAATTCCCCGCTCCTCAAAAATCTTCTGAATGGCAAAGAAGGCCGCCTTGGCGTTGAGCGTGTCGAAAATGGTCTCCACCAGGAGCAAATCCGCCCCGCCATCAAGCAGGCCGTTGATTTGCACGGAATAAGACGCGACCAATTCATCGAACGTGCATCCGCGCGCGCCGGGATTGTTGACGTCCGTCGAGATTGATGATGTCTTGGTGGTGGGGCCAATCGCGCCGGCGACGAAACAGACTCTCTCCGGCTCCGCTTTTTCAACCTTTTCCACGGCGCGCCGGGCGCATTCGGCGCCGGCTTTGGCGATTTCATAAGCAAGCGGTTCCATCCCGTAATCGGCCAGGGAAATGCTCTGGGCATTAAAGGTGTTCGTCTCGATGATGTCCGCGCCGGCCTCAAGGTATTGGCGATGGATGTCCTCGATGATCCCCGGCTGCGTGAGGTTCAGCAGATCATTCAGGCCTTTGAGGTCCTTGCCGCTCCAATCGGCAAACCGCGCGCCGCGAAAATCGGCTTCGGCCAGCTTGCGTTGCTGCACCATCGTGCCCATCGCCCCGTCGATGATGACGATGCGTTCGCGCAACAATCGTTGAAGATGCTCAATCTTGTCCGGCATTGGTGTCGTCCAGGTTAACCGGAAGGAAACTAACGGAAAGTTGCGATGGAAGCAAATTAAAAATCAACGCATCTGGATATGATGATATGTAAATTTAAATTCAACATTTGACATTCGGCCAAACCCGGAACATGAATGAAACAATGATAACAACGGCGGAAGTCAATGAATTCACCGGCAAACTGGCTGAACTGGTCAAACAGGTTCAGGCTGGCAACGAGGTTTTGTTGACTGAAGGCCGCAAGCCGGTGGCAAAAATTGTTTCGACTTCGGAAAAAGAAACGGCATCCGGCTCCACGCTCCAGATTCAATCGCTCAAAGGCCATCGCGTCTTGACACCCGTTATTTCCCAAGCGGAACTCGCTGAGGAATTGTTTAGACGCCAATGACCGGCTTACCCTCCGCACACTCAACGCGAGCAAAAAGGGCAAAGGCGTGAAACGTTTTGGCAGCCGGAAGGAACTCTACGCCGATTTGGGCTTGTGAGGGATTTCAGCCGCAAAAGCCAGTTCAAAGATTGGCGGCCACAGCGGAGCCTGATCATGGGATTGAAGTGAATTGGCAAGCCTTGACATAGCTTGCCAAGCTGATATTTTGGAAACATGAAAGCAGTGACAATCAACATCTCATTGAATCCGGAACTGGCTGAGTTCGCGCGGTCGGACTCGAAAGCGCACGCCTTTGACTCCATGAGCGAATACATGCGCGATTTGATTCGCAATCGTCGCCGGCAACAAATCAAGCGGGACGTGGCCTATTTGGAAAAGGCCATCGAGGGCGCGCCGGTGGGAGATCCTTCGGATGAGGAAATGGCTGAAATCGTCAAAGCACAGCATCGCATCAGAGCAAGGATAAACCGTGCGCGTGGTTCTTGATGCCAACGTGGTGTTCTCCGGCGCGGGTTGGCGTGGCGAAGCTCACAATTGCCTGATCGCCATGGCCCGCCGCCGCATAACGGTCTATGCCACGGAAGAAATTCTGAATGAATTGCAGGGACTGGTGACGGAAATTGGTTTCAAGGCCAAGTTTTCACCGCACAATCTGCTCAATTGGTATTATGACCGGGTAAAATTGGTCAAACCTGCGCCGTTAGGCAAACAACGGAGTCGTGACGCAAAAGACGATCCTTATCTGGCCTGTGCTTTGGCTGCCGGCGCGAAAATCATTGTCACGCGCGACGATGAGTTGCTGGCGTTGGAAAAGCCGTTTGGAATTCAAATCATTACTCCGCGCGAATTGCTGGCCAGGTTGGCGCGACCGATTTAATAAGCCAACACCGACGCGATGCCGATAACATTGCCCCGTTTATAGTCCCGCACCCACATGTAACCAGTATTGGTGACTCGCGTGGGGCAGAGACTCTGTTACCTTGGTAGCGTTGTTGGCGCAGAAATGCACGCAACGACGGTGTTGAAAAAGCTTTTAGCGCTTAGTTCTCGTTGAGAGGCCCGGAGTAGTGCCCGGGCCTCTTTTCTTTTTTGGTTTGTGAGATCACCGGCCAATTCAGTTGAAAATGGCCTCAGAGCGTGTCTGAAAAATCAAACTGCGCCGGGATCGTAGCGGCGGACATCCTGTCTGCCGCCCGGGCCCACGCTTGAATTTCCACAGTTTTCCAA
>JBKQUF010000159.1:0-9356 GCA_052140285.1 Limisphaerales bacterium
ATATGTGTATTTATGAATATATTACTTGCTACACAAATGCGCTTTTATTGGCTTTTTGTGAAAATTTTAGGAAGTTAGGCTAATGACTAATGAATGCGGCGCGGCTTTTAGGCATTAGGTCATTGGGACATTCCGGAAATTGCAAGGACGGCCGACAGATCGGAGCGCTGACAGGTTGTCGGTTTTAGATTTTCGGACCGCGAAAGCCGGTTGCAAACCGGCGCTCCGGCCTTGCGGGTGTGAAATTTCCGGGCTGGACGATAACCGTACTTTTTCTTAACTTTTATCCCTGTGTCAAATCCGTCCAAAAGCGCGGCGCAAAATACCGCGAAATCTCCGCCATTTGAGGAGGCGTTGAAAAAACTGGAAAGCATCGTCGAAGCGATGGAATCGGACGATTTGCCGCTGGAAACCTTGCTGGCCAGGTATGAGGAAGGCAACAGGCTGGTGAAAATCTGCCAGGACAAGCTGGCGGAAGCCGAGCTGAAGATTCAACAATTGGAAACCAATGCCGTTGGCGAAATGAGACTGAAGCCGGCGAATTTGCCGGAGAATGAATAACCACGGATGGACACGGATAAACACGGATTTGGAATAGGGGAAAAGGTTTTCGGCGAGACGCCAAAAACTGCGGCGGGGATGCCAATGAAACACAATTTTTACCACGGATAAACACTGATGCACACGGATGAAATGCCAGATTTGCGCCGCGGCGATGAATCCAAACTTCTTTTGAAGGCGGAGACAGAAAAAATCATTGGTTTTGCCTTCGACGTTTTGAATGAAGTGGGTCATGGCTTAAACGAAAAGATTTATGAGAACGCATTGACGGTTTCCTTCAAGTCAAACAACATCCAGTTTGACCAGCAGCGGAGATTTCCCGTTTTTTTCCGAGGCGTCGAAGTCGGCCAATTTGTTCCCGATTTGATTGCCTTTGGTTCGGTGATAGTGGATACGAAGGTCATTGATCGTATTACCGACCATGAACGCGGCCAGATGTTGAATTATCTTCGTATTACAAAATTGCGGGTCGGATTAATTTTGAATTTTAAAAACGCGCGACTCGAATGGGAGCGTGTTGTCTTGTGATTTTATATCCGTGTTTATCTGTGTTAATCCGTGGTTAAAACTAAATTATGACTCGATATCTCGACATGGTGGATGGGCCGGAGCACGTCAAGAAATTGACGGCCCCGCAACTCCAGGAACTGGCCGCCGAAATCCGCGAGGAACTGATCTCCGGCCTCGCCAAGGCCGGCGGACACGTCGGCCCCAACCTCGGCGTCGTCGAACTCACCATCGCCCTCCATCGCGTCTTCAACACTCCCGTGGATAAATTTGTCTGGGACGTGAGCCATCAGGCCTATGTTCATAAAATCCTGACCGGGCGCAAAAACCGCTTTCGCACCATCCGGCAAACCGACGGCTTGAACGGGTTCGCATTGCGTTCCGAGAGCGATCACGATTGCTACGGCGCCGGCCACGCGGGGACGGCGCTCTCCGCCGCGCTCGGCATGGCCGCGGCCCGCGATCAACGCGGCACCAGCGAGAACATCGTCTGCATTTTTGGCGATGCGGCGCTCACCAACGGCATTTCGTTTGAAGCGCTCAACAACATCGGGCATACCACCAAAAAATTCATCGGCATCCTCAACGACAACGAATGGAGCATCGCCAAAAATGTCGGCGCCATTTCCAATTATCTGAACAAGCTCATCACCAACCCGCGTTACAACAAAATCGCGCGCGATTTTGAGAATTTTGTCCGCCGCCTGCCCAAGGGCGACCTGGCCCTGAGGCTGGCGCACAAGGCCGAAGGCGGATTCAAGGGCGCCATCACCGATGTGGGCCTCCGGCAAACCGCAAGCTTGGTAGAACCCGATGGCCGCGGTGGTTACGGCAGCCCGATCTTTTTTGAAGAAATGGGCATGCGCTACCTCGGCCCGATTGACGGACACAATCTGCCTTTGCTCATCAGCACGCTGGAATTTGCCAAAACTTGCGACCACCCCATCGTCATCCATGTCCTGACCCAAAAGGGCAAGGGGTTTGAGGCCGCGCTGAAGCAGCCCGAAAAATTTCACGGCCTCGGTCCCTATGATGCCAAGACCGGTGAAACGCCCGCGGCCAAACCCGGCGCCGCGCCGATGTACCAGGACGTTATGGGCCAGACCCTCGTCAAGCTTTGCCAAAAGAACAACACCCTCGTGGGCATTACCGCCGCGATGCCCAGCGGCACCGGCCTCAAGCATCTCGAAAAAGCCATGCCCGGCCGCTATTACGACGTTGGCATTGCCGAGGAACATGCGGTGATTTTTGCCGCCGGCATGGCCACCATGGGGCTGCATCCGGTCGTGGCCATCTATTCCAGCTTCCTGCAACGCGCCTACGATTGCATCCATCACGACGTCTGCCTCCAAAATCTTCCGGTGATTTTCTGCATGGACCGCGCGGGCCTCTCGGCGAACGACGGCCCGACCCATCACGGTTTGTTCGACATCGCCTATTTGCGCTGCCTGCCCAACGTCACCGCCATGGCGCCCTCAAACGAGGATGAGTTGGCGGACATGATGTTCACCGCCACGCACATCAATTCCCCCACTTTCATCCGCTACCCCCGCGGCACGGCCGAAGGCGTGCCCATCAAGGAGCAGCCGCAATTGCTCGAAGTCGGCAAAGCCCAGGTCATCCGGAATTTTTCGAATAATGGCAAAAAGAAAATCGGGTTATTCGGGCTTGGCCCGCTCAACACCCTGGCGCGGAAAGCCGCGGAGCAACTGGCCGCCGATGGATTCGATTGCGCTGTCGTCAACCCGCGCTTCACCAAGCCGCTGGACGCCGGAACCCATGAATTCTTCGGCGGCGCCGCCGATTTGAATGTCACCATCGAAGACCACGCGATCATGGGAGGGTACGGTTCGGCGGTCCTGGAGTTGTTCAGTGAGAAAAACGTCACCACTCCGCTCATCCGCATCGGCTGGCCGGACCAATTCATCGAACACGCCTCGACCCCCGACGAATTGCGCCGGCGTCACGGCCTGACGGTGGAAAATATCGTCGCCAAGGTCAAAGCACACTTCTCCGAGCCAGCCGCGCAGGTGACCAGTCTCATTGAAATCGCGTAGCTCAACCGGCCACCAGTGACGGCGCCAATTACCATGTGGAAACGCGGTGCAATTTTAAAATCCATTCGATTAATTCATGTCGCAGATAACCATTGCTGACTTGGGAGTTTTCTACCGCGTTGGCGTGCCCGATGAGGAACGTGTGAGGCCCCAACGCTTATTGCTGACGGTGGTGATGGAATTTGATTTTTCAAAGGCCGCGGCTTCGGGAGACATCGCCCAGACCATCGACTATTATGAAGTGGCGCAACGCCTCTTGAAATTCGGCGAGGGGCGGCAGTGGAAATTGATTGAAAGTCTGGCGACGGAACTGGCCGATCTGATTCTGGCGGATTTTCCGGTGGAATCTGTCTCAGTGGAAGTAAAGAAGTTCATCCTTCACGAAGCACGCTATGTCTCTGTAAGCCTCACCCGCGAAAGATCCCACTAATTTTCCCAACGCCGACCCTCACCTCACCCTGGCCCTCTCCCCTCCCATCCGATGGGAGCGGAGAGGGAAGAGCGTCGAATGCCAATAGTCGCTCGAAAGCCTGGCAGGATGCGGCAGGTTCAGGGGGCAAAGCGCGATTTTCGGCGAATTATCGCCCGTAAGCTGCAAATTTCCTTCGTTCAGTCTTCTATTTCTCTGATAGAACTATCAACTTTCCAAATCCGAGTAATCCGCTATCCTCGCCTCTCCGATTTTTAGAAGTTATGGCCTTAATTGTCCAAAAATATGGCGGCACCTCGGTGGGCAACCCCGACCGCATCAAAAATGTCGCGCGTCGCGTCGCCGCGTACCGTTCGCGGGGAGACCAGGTCGTCGTCATCGTTTCCGCGATGAGCGGCGTGACCGATAATCTGATCAAGCTGGCCAAGGAAATCATGCCGCTGCCGAATGAACGCGAAATGGACGTGCTGCTGGCGACCGGCGAACAGCAAACCATCGCGCTTACTGCCATCGCGTTGCATTCGCTGAATGTGCCCGCGGTTTCGCTCACCGGCGCACAGGCGGGCATCGTCACCGACGGCGTCCATACCAAGGCGAAAATCCACAATATCACGCCCAAAAAGGTGCATGACCTCTTGAAACAGGGCAATGTGGTCATCGTCGCCGGCTTCCAGGGCGAAACCCCGGAGGGCCAGATCACCACGCTAGGCCGCGGCGGTTCCGACCTTACCGCCATCGCGCTGGCGGCGGCCCTCAAGGCCAACCTCTGCCAGATTTATACCGACGTGGACGGCGTTTACACCACGGACCCCCGGATTGTGCCGGATGCCAAAAAATTGGACGAAATTTCCTACGACGAAATGCTCGAACTTGCCAGTCTCGGCGCCAAGGTGATGCAGAGCCGCTCCGTCGAATTTGCCAAAAAATTTGGAGTTGTCTTTGAAGTCCGCTCCAGCTTAAACGAAAACCCCGGAACCATCGTGAAAGAAGAAACCAAAAGCATGGAAGGCGTCGTCGTTCGCGGCGTTGCCCTCGACAAAAACCAGGCCAAAATCACCCTCATCGGCGTCCCGGACAAACCGGGCGTTGCCGCCAAGGTCTTCAAGGCCCTGGGCGACGCCAGCGTGAACGTGGACATGATCGTCCAAAACATCAGCCACGGCAGCGGCGTTCCCGCCACCGACCTCACCTTCACCACCGACAAACCGGATTTGCTGAAGGCCCAAAAGGTCATCGACGGCCTCAAAAAGGAAATCGGTTTCAAAAACGCCATCACCGCCGAAAAAATCGGCAAACTTTCCATCGTCGGCGTGGGCATGAAATCCCATACCGGCGTGGCCGGCAAATTATTCGAGACCCTCGCGCAGGCGGGCGTGAACATCGATATGATTTCCACCAGCGAAATCAAGATTTCCGTGGTCATTGATTTGGCCAAGGGCGAGCAGGCCGTCAAAGCCGTCCACGCGGCGTTTATTGGATGATTTTGAAAAGCAATCCCGGCCCGGAGGAACAACCGGAGCTTGGCGGATGGAAGCTGGACCTGCTTTTTGGCGCGATCCTGCTGGCGTATGTCGCAATCGGCGTTTGTTCGATCAACGCGCCGTTTTTCCCGCTTGACGACCGGGACGAACTTAACCTGGTCCGCGCCAGCGGCTCGTGGTTTTCCCTGCTGGGGACCGACTTGTATCACTTTTTCCGCCCGGTCAAAAACCTGCTGTTTGCGGGATACAACTGGCTTTATTTTCACGGAGGAATGGTTCCGGTGCGGACCGTGGCTCTGGTCATCGGCATGCTCAGCGCCTGGTCGGTTTTCAAATTGTGCAGCCGCTTGCTGGCCAGCCGCGGATGGGCCTTGGTGGCGACCGCGATTTGGTTATTGTCTCCCACGCTGGTTTCAGACACGGCGTGGTTGAGCGCTTCAAATATCCTGCTGATGACCGGTTTTGCCGCGGCGGCAGTTACTTGCCATGACCTGGCCTGCGAATCCGAAGAGTTGACTGCGGGAACCGCCGCGAAAACCGGCAAACTCTGGAGCGTGCTGGCGCTGCTGTTCCTGATTTTAGCCCTGGCTTCATATGAAGGCGCCGTCAGCGTCGTGGCGTTGTTCGTCGTGGTGGACTGGTATCTCCACCCTCAGCGCCTCCGTCGCCGCTCGACCTGGCAGAAGTATCTCCTTTATGGGTTGGCGCTGGTGATTTATTTGATTTTGCGTCACCACGCTCAATCTACAAAATACGTGTTGGGAGGCTTTTCCGGTGTCTCGCGCCTGGAGGCGGCGGTTTCTTCCGGGTACCTTACAATGTTGCATGCCGGCATCTGGCTTTGGCCTTATAATCGAATGGCGGTCATCGGCGGTTATTATTGGGGACAAGTGCCAATGGCGGAACTGGCGTTTTGTGCGCTGATCGTGCTGGCCGCGACAGCGTTTTCGATTCTTCAACGCCGGCGTTATCCGCACGTGGCGCTGGGTATCCTATGGTTTCTACTGGCTTTTGCGCCCATGAGCAATGTTTTAGGATTCCGAAACGGACCGTATTGCGATTCTTATATTACGTTATCCACGGTTGGGGCAGGCATCGCATTTGCCGCGGTGCTTCGCGCATTATGGCCATCGGGAAAGACTGGACCGGCTCGCATCATCGCGCTTGCAATTATCACGTTATTAATCGTTTCGCGGGTTGCCGCCGCAGTTGAGGCGGCAGTCTGGTCTTCCGCCTGGAACAACCCCGCGGTGACTTATGAATGCAGTCTCCGCACGTTTCCGCAAGCCTTTGACGCGATGACTGAACTGGCAAAGCTCTACGAAGCCCGCGGAGAATATAGCAACGCCGATGAACTCGCCGCGGAGTCGATCAAGATTGCGCCGGATCGCACCCATCCCTACGCCGTCCGGGCGGTTGTCGCCGAACGGGAAGGGAGAATTCAAGATGCGTTGAAATGGCTGGGAGATTACCAACTTTTGGCCCCCACCAATGCGTGGGGGCTTACCTTCCGGGCGGATATCTATGCCGATCATTTGGGACAGCCTGACCGCGCCGAGGCGCTTTATCGAGAAGCAATTGCCGCCCGGCCGTGGTCACAGGACGCAACCAGGGCGGCTTATGAACTGGCTTATATGGAGGCAAAACAGGGCCATCGAGCCGAAGCCATCTCCCTCTGGGAGGAATTATTGACGTACGCTCCCGACGACGGGGTGTTGCATTGGGATCTCTCCGTAGCGTATGCACAGCAGGGAGATCAGCAACGCGCGGCCTATCATCTCCGCCTCGCGCAAGGGCTGACCCAACAACCGCCAAATCAGCCAGCGAATAACGAAGACTCCCGTTGAAGTTTCATGACCAGCCGGGGGGAGCGTTTTCCCAAGAGCGTGTCAGAAAAATCATAGCGCGCCAGGATCGTAGAGGCGGACATCCTGTCTGCCGTGGAGGGCGGCATCTTGCCGCCCGGACAAACGCTTGATTTTTCACGGTTTTCCAATTGCAGTGCCGATCCGCCGGGCTGGAAGCCCCGGCTCTACATCAGGCTGGGAAGCCTGATGCTACAATTTCCCAGACACGCTCCAAGCCCCTGGCCTTGCGGGCATGTTATTTCCGAAAATGCCGGCGGTAGAGTTCGAAGGCCCACGCGGTGCGCCCGGGAACGTGTCCCAGAAAAGATTCCGGGTTGCCCGCCAGATCGGTAATCAACTTGAGATTGTTTTCGTAGCCGATGTATTCGTTGCGCATGTCGCGAATCAAGTCATGCTCGTTGCGCGCCTGATAGACGGATGGCCGGTTAAATACGACGCGGTAGCCTAATGCCTGAACATAATAGCCCGGCCAGATGTCATCCATTCGCCCCACGTGAGGGAACATAAAATAATCCTTCAACATGTTCCCCTGAATGAAAGTATTCTGAGAATCAAATGGCGCGGGTTGGTTGGCCGCAAAGGGAAACGGGGCCGGGTCGAACGTGCATTCCGGGGCGTGCGTGAGGCGGCAAAGCGCATCGATGTCCGGATCACCATTCCAAAAATCGGCCTGGATATCCACCCGGACCCGGCACCGTTTCTTGCTGGAGTAATCACGTTTGGACACCAGTTGCAGCGGATATCCGCGATGCCACAAGTGCGGATAATTGGTGGCGCCAATCGGGTCAAAGGCCGGCAGGTCCGTTTCGTAACAATTGACTTCGACCTCCTTGCCCACCAGCAAATGCTCGCCCCAACCGGGCAGCGGAATGTTGTCGTCGTCAACCAAGGCTACCACGTCCGCCTTCATCTCCATTGCCCAGAGGAAGGCAAAATTGCGCCGTTGGATGCAGTTCCAGCCAATTGCTTCGGACAGGACGGGATCGTACTTTTCCTGCTCTTCGGGGGTGATATAGACGCCGCGATCCAGGTGATAGTCGCGCGGAGTTTTCTTGTCGCCGGCCACAACCAATTCCCAGTCCTTCATGGCTTGAAAGGATTCGATGGCTTTGGTGGGCGGATTGATGGTGGTGGTAACGATGACTTTTTTCATGTGCGCCAGAATGAGTTTTTATCGGCAAAACGAGCTTTGAAACCAATGCGGAAGTATTCAAAATTGCGGAAGAACGGATTTTGCGACTCGCCCTCCATGCGCGGGATCCAGATGGTGGGAATTTCGCTGACCGGAATTCCCAGGCGCAAGGGTTTGACAACATTTTCGAGGTTGAACGGATGGCGCACCTCCTCCCAAATGATGGCCTGCGCCAGGCCGGTGGGCATTATTCTAAAGCCGAACGTCATGTCCGTCAGCCGCGTCCAGTAAAGCAGCGAGAAAAATCGCTGGAAAATCCAGTTGCACATGAGTTTGATCGGCGAGTACCCGTGGAATTTGCCGCCGCGAATCCAGCGCGAGGTGGTGATGACAATGGAGGGGGCTTTTTGCTGCTCCTCAATCAGAATGTGAACGTCATCGGGGCTGGTTTCCAGGTCGCTGCCCATGATGATCAGATGACTGCCGCGCGCCACATCGATGGCGTCCCTTAGCGCTCCGCCCAGAAAAGGAAGCTTTTGTTGCAGCACCACGACCAATCCGCCCAATTCATTTTGGAGTTGCGCAATGACCGTCATGGACTCGGGCGTGGTGCGTTTGCAGACCACAATAATGAATTCCCGGATCAACTCGCGTTTGACGTCGTGCAAGATCGTCTCGACTGTCTTCCGGAGCGAAACAGTTTCATTGATTACCGGCAGGATGATGGAAACCGAATCCAGTCGTGGTGGCGGGATGTAGGGTTTCTTCATCGATTTCTTGGCGCGGGCGTTAAGCTAACCATCCGGTGGTGGAGGTCAACAAATTATTTCGCCGCGATTTTGCTGCCAGGCGGGAGCGCCGGTTGGCAACCGGCTTTCCGGTTCGAGTGGAATATGAAATTCCGGGCTAAAGTTTTTCGGTGGGGGTGAAAGGCAGGCCGCGTTCGCCCTTGAAAAGTTTTTTCAGCCGCCGGTCGCTGGAACTGTTCTTGCGGCGAATGATGCCGGGCGCGACAAGCTGGCTGTTTTCGCGACGGGCACGCCGGCCTTTCAGCCAGTCTTCCCAACTGATTGAGCCTTCAATCGGAATGCAGGGGACTTTTGATTTTGAGTTCATCGGCAACTTCTTTTATCAGCTTTTCACACTCGGACAGGTTACGATATTCCGGCAGATTTGCAATCAATCCATAATACATTAATGCGGATCTCTGTTTTCCTGACAAACTAATGGCCTTGCGCCCAAACTCGCTGGCGTCTTGGAGAGTGCGGTGGCTGAGGGGAACGGGGCTGACACCGCTTTCCCACATTCGATGTTGGATGT
>JBKQUF010000160.1:0-10917 GCA_052140285.1 Limisphaerales bacterium
GATTCATCAGCAGCAGCGGAAAACCGTTGCCGTTGGCCTCGGCCCGCACCAGTGACCAGGAATCGTTCGTGAGGAAATCAATTTCGGGGAACAGCACGTCGGCATTCGTTTTGCCGTCGAGCGTGGAAAAATTTCCCGCGCCGAAACCGCCGGCGTATTGGCGCGCGAGAAATTTGCGGTCCGTCCAGCGGATTTCCGCGACGTCCTCGATGCCCCTGTCCTGCAACGCGCGCAGCAGGCCGGACGTGATGATGACGGATTTGCCCGCACTCAACTGGTTTTTGATTTTCGCCACAATGTCGGGATCAAACTTTGCGCATTCGGTCAGCAAAACAAGATTCGCGTTCGTCGGAAAATCCGGGCGCAAGTCAATGGGGATACCGATCATGCCAAAATAATTATGCAGAAAATCCTCGCCGCTGGATTGATACGGCTTATAGCCGGCGATGCCGATGGGCTGTCCGAGTTTTCCGAGAAACGAATCCACCTGCTCCAATGAATAACCCGCCACGCGCGCCATGGTCGGGTTGGAAACACCCTTCACCATGTCCTCGTAATTAAAACTCGTCGGCAAATGGGCCCACCCGGCGCGGTCGCCCGGATCAATCGGACGGGTCATGGCCGACCATTCAAACAACATCATCTGCGGCGCCTTGGCAAACATCGTGTCCCACAACTGCTCGGCGTAACGGTCGAGGTAGCGAAGGCTGTAGGTGTCCACCCAACCGCCGCCATTGCGGCCCGGCGCGATATTGTCGAAGTAGCGGACGATTTCATAGCTTTCGTATTGTTGCAAATGCTGGTCGGTAATCGCCGGGTCGCGCGTCTCCGTGCCGGTGTAAATGCCGTCGAAAATTTTTGGCTCACGTTCCAAGTCGTAGCCGGAGCCTTGAAAATGCTCATACCAGTTCGGAAACTTGACGACCATTTTCACCTTGGGATTCACGGCTTTGGCGGGCTCGACAATCAGATTTTCCGCCGCTTCATCCATCAGCTCCAGACGGAACTGCGTCCAGCTTTTGTCTCCTTTCGCGGCGATGTCGGAATCGTTCTTGGTCGTGACGAAAAAGAAATCGTCCTGAATCACTTCGTCAAAATGCCGCGCCGCCAGCTCCGCCGCGCTTTTGATGAACGCGCGGTCGTTCGGGTCGGTGTAGCAAAAGGATTTGAACTGCCCGCCGATGCTGCCGTCCGACAGCGCCATGCCGCCGGCGACCTGCACGCCGCGGTCGAGGAAAAATTTCTTCACCCGCTCGAGTGTTTCATCGCTCACCATGGTGCGGTCGCGCTGGACTTCGATATACACCTTGTCCACTTTCAATTGCCCGCTGATGCGGTTCCACTGATTGCTCAAGGACGCCGGGTTATCCAGGCTGCGGACGATGCCGGCCGGGATGTAAATGGAAACCTCGAAGTTTGTGTACTGCCCCGCCTTGGCAGGGGTGGAAAACAGCAGCATGAAACAAAGCGCGGACATTGCCGCGCAGACGATTCCGTTTCTCATAAATCATTCTTTGTTGACAGTGGTTCGTTCTTGATGTCGCCGTAAATCACGCCGCGTCCGCCGGTGGTGAAATAGACGCGGCCATAAATTCGCGGGTCGCCGATGATGAGGGGAACGTCGGCATTGGCATACTGATGCTGATCGTCATCAATACGCACCCAAGTCCGCCCGGCATCGTCGGAACGGTAGCGGGCGTGAAGCTTATGGATGGTGCCGAGCAAAAAAATTGCGGGAAAATCTTTTCCGGGGGCGGCTTTGCCGAAACCGAGCGCGTCCACGCCGTCAATCGTGTCGAGTTTGGAGAAGGAAACGCCGCCATCAGTGGAATGGTAAAGTCCGCCGCCACGCAACCCAGCCCACAGGTCACCTTCCATTCCGGCGGTTGCCGTCAACACGCCGCCTCCACCGCCGCCGCGCCCAAAATTTTCCTGCGCGACGGGCAGCGATGACGTTGTGGCAAAAAAATTCGCCGCCTTGTTGGTGCTGACGAATAGTCTGCCCGCCGGCGCGTCGTAGGAGTAAAACCTGTCGGGATTGACGGGGTCCGCCACGACTCGCGCGCTACTGTTGAGGCCGCCGCAATTGGTCCAGGTGCCGCCGTGGTCATAGGTGACAAAAGGTCCGAAGACGCCACCACCGCCACCGCGGCTGAAGCCACGACCGCCCTGGGTCGTCCAGACAATCGCGCTGCCATCAGCCGCTACCGCCAGTTTTCCCATCCCGGCGTTACCGCCCGGAGCGCTGTGGCCGAGAGCTTTCCACGTTTTGCCTCCGTCTTCGGAAATGGCTCCTTGCGCGCCCCACCCGCCGTTGCCGATGCGCACGACGATTTCAGGTTTGCTCCCGGCAAAGGCGATGTCCCGCGTGCTGGAGAATCGCGGTTCGGCAAAAGTTCCTTGTGGCGGTGAAACTTCCGTATCGTCGTGACGAAACCCGTCAATATCGCCGACACCGCTGATCAAGTGTGCGCCGGTCGGCGGGCTGACCAACGCCAAAGGCACGGTTTCTTCCAAACCTTTGTCGAGAAAAATCCAGGTGACCGCCCCGCCAGAATTCGCGGCGGTGGCGTTGGTGGAAGCCCAGATTCCGTAGCCGGTGCCGAAAAGAATCTGGTCGGGATTATTCGGATTGACGGCGACGGCGCCCATCCAATGTGGCGTGTGGCCTTCCCCGGTGTATGGCGCCAGCGAATAATCCAGAAGTCCGTTGGCCATCAGGATTCCCTCCCAGCTCGCGCCGCCGTCGGTGCTGCGGAAAACTTCGTCATGCAACTCCCACCGGTCAATGGTGGTCACGACGACGGTTGAGGGATGTTTCAAATCAACGGAAACTGCGCCATAACCCCAGCCCAGCCGCTCGGCCCCCGCTGATTTCTCCGGTGAAATGTTTTTCCACGAACCGTCCTTGGGATTGTATTTCCAAACCGCGCCGTCAGTGACGTTGTTCGGGCCGGCAACATTTCCATAGGTCAGATAAAAAAAACCGTCCGGCGACTGGATGAGATGGTTCGGTCGCAAGCCCGCGGGCTGCCCAGGCACCGGCTGCCAATTGGCGCCCGCATCGTCACTGCGAAAAAGATTTGTTTCGGAAGTGGAAACCGCCGCGTAAATCACCGGCGTCGCGGCGCCGCGATGTCCGCTGGCCGCGTTGAAGACAACGCTGACGATGCCGACAGGCTGGTTGCCGCCGAAAAAAAATCCGCCGAAACCGCCGCGCCGTTGGCCCGCCAAGGAATTCGTGGAAACGGCGGCAGGTTGAACCGCGCCGATGTTGGTGAATGTCTCTACCCGCGCCCAAGTTGTGCCATGGTCGGAGCTTTTCCACAACCCGTCGAGCCGCGAGCCGAAGAATAAAATCGCGCCCTGGTTGGGATCCACAGCCAGCCGCTCGCCGTTGGAGCGCCCCTCCGAATTGCCACCCATCCTGAATGGCACTTCGGTGATCTGGAAAGTTCGTCCTTGGTCATCCGAGCGCAAGATCACCGCCGGGTTGTTCATATAAGTCCCCGCCGCCAAATAGACACGGTTGGCATCAGAGGGATCAAGCGCGATGCTCTCGATGCCGGTGAAATTGCCCTGCGCGGGGCTTAACCAATCGGTGAGCGGAATCCATTCCTGTTTTTGGTCATCCCAACGATATGCACCGCCAACATCCGTGCGGGCATACTTCAAATTCTTTGCCGTGGGATGAAAAACGATTCCATCCACGAAGCCGCCGCCGCCCATGGCAACGTTTCTCCAGACGTAATTTTGCGCGGCAGTTTGCGCGCGGCCTTCAATTTGGCCGAGCCAGATCAAAACGGCAGACACAGCCGCGATTCGTCGGCAGATTTGCATTCAATTATTCGGCCTCTTTGGCCAAATGGATTTCCCAATGCACCTTTCCGGCCAGCGGGTCGGCGTCCAGTTTAAAATTGTCGCCGGATTTGGTCAGCGAGAGTTCGTGCGCTTCCGTTTCGCCCGGCAGGAAAATCAAGCCCTTGGCGGTCGCCGAGTCTTTGGTGAAGACCACCAAATCGAGCTTGGACCAGTCCATTTGCGCCGTGGATTGCGCGAGTTTGATTTCGGGAATTGCCGTGCCATCGCGGACGAGCAGCACCACTGGCAGGGGGCCGGCTTCAATCTGCTGCCAGCCGCCGGAATAAGCCTTGCCCGTTTGGAAATCAATCCACGTTCCCGGCGGCAAATAAACCGCGCGGCCCGTCGCGTCTTCGTGCATCAGCGGCGCAACGAGCAGGCTGGAGCCGAACAGGTATTCGTCGTCCACCAGCCACGAGCCGGGGTCGTCCGGGTATTCCACGAACAGCGCGCGCAACATCGGCAAACCGTGGTCCGAACAATCTTTCGCCTGCGCATAGACGTAGGGCATCAGCCGGTATTTCAAATCGTCAATCATTCGGAACTCGTCCATGAAATTCGCGCCGTAATTCCATGGTTCCTTCGGCGCCTCGCCGTGACAGCGGCTGTGCGAACTCAACATGCCGAAGGCCAGCCAGCGCGCGAATAGATCCTTGTCCATCGCCTGGACGGAACTTGCCGTGAACCCGCCGATGTCGTGGCTCCAGAAGGAGAAGCCGGATAATCCGAAGGAAAGCCCGCCGCGCAGTTCCGCCGCCATGCCGTCGTCCGTGCTTTCCGCGTCACCGCCCCAGTGCAAGGGGTAACGCTGGCTGCCCGCCCACGCGCTCCGCGCCCAGATGATGTTATCGCCGGTGACCTCTTTCGTAATGTCGGCGACGGCCTTGTTGTAACGCAGCGGATACAAATTGTGTTCGTAGAAGCCGGTGCGGCCGTCGGCGTAAATGCCGTCGGCGGGCGCGGCCTCGCCGAAATCCGCTTTGATGGCGCTGACACCCATTTTCAAAAGATTCGCCAGTTTGTTTTGATACCAGTCAACCGTTTTAGGATTTGAGAAATCCAGCACGGCGTCCTCGTAAGGCAGGTTTCCCTTCGCGTCGCGGACGACCAGATTTTGCGCAACGAGTTCGGGAAACAATTTATTCTTCGGCACAAAATAGGGCAGTTGCCAGCAGGAAACGTGGAAACCTTCGTCCTTCAAATCGGACAGCATTTTTTCCGGGGTGGGAAAACGGGTCGGGGAAAATTCGTAGTCACACTCCCAATCCGTTTCAAACCAGCCGGTATCCAGATGCAGCACGTCGCAGGGAATCTGATCCTGGCGCAATTGCGCGGCGATGTCGCGGACCTGTTTTTCCGCATTGTAAGTGCAACGGCTCATCCACAAACCGAACGACCACAACGGCGGCAGCGGCGATTTGCCGGTGAGCTGGGTGTATTCATTCAGAATTTCCTTGGGCGGGCCGAGAAAGACGAATAAATCCAACTCGTCATCGCCGACCATCATCGAGTTCACACCGCTGAAATCGTGGCCGAAATCCAGCGTGATGGGCGTGCTGGTGTGAATGAACATGCCGTAGCCGCGGCTGCTCATGAAAAACGGGATCGGCTTGTACATGCCCTGGTTTTCAATGCCATTCGCATCGGTGGTCCACAGCACGATTTTCTGGCCGCGTTTGTTAAGCGCCGTGAACGACTCGCCGCAGCCGAAAATTTTCTCGTCGGGTGAGAGCGTGAACGCCGCGTCGTAGCTGCGTGAGTAATCCGCCGCACGCCGCACATAACAAAACGGCAGGATCGGCGTGAACGAAGTGTTGTTGTCGGCGGTGTGATCGGTTTCCGTCAGCAGTTTTCCGTTCGCGTCGCGAATTTCAATGTGAAACGGATTTTGCAAAATGGTCACCGAACCGAACGCGCTGACGTAGCGCCATCCGCCCGCGACCTTTTCGTATTTCCACGAATCATCGGCCGGCACCGGCCCGTCCAGCATGAGTTCCGGCAGCGGCGGATGCGCTTGCGGGCCGCTGGTCATGCGAATCCGCAGCGTGCGCGGCGAGACGAAATCAATCGAGAATGGGAGCGTGGGGTTGGCGGCGTATTGATTGTCGGGAAATTCATTCGGCTCCGCCGGTTTGATGACGGCCAGGTCATTGTCGAAGGCGTGGCGCACGGCATATTGCGCGCGTTGGTAAGTAATTTGGCCCGAATGAGTGGCCGGATCAAAGTCCGCCACCCGGTCGGCCAGATAATAAAAATTTTGCATGGCGTGAAAATCGCTGCTGACGTCAACCGGGCCGTTGAGCAGGGGCGGCATCGCGGCAAGAGCGGCCGCAGTGGCAAGGCAAAAAAGACTGGCGGTGGCGAATTTGTTCATCGCAATCATGTTGGTATTAATGTTTGGTGGCGGTTATGTGGCTGAGTGTCTCCGATTCAGGCGCATTCGTCTTGTCATCAAAATGAACGAGCCACCCGGCTTGAATTGGCTTGCGGCGTTTGCCGCGCCATGGACAAAATAAGGCGATGCCCCGTTGCGCCGCCGAAAAAACATTTCTTAGCCGGTTTGCGCTGGTCTTCGTGGTTATCGCCGCCACTGTGTCTTCCGCGACAGCCACGCCGGATTATTTTACGCGCGTCTGGCAAGTAGAGCAAGGACTGCCGCAAAACAAGGTCACGGCCGTGGTGCAGACGCGCGACGGCTACTTATGGGCCGGCACTTACAACGGACTGGCGCGGTTCGACGGCGTCCGCTTCACGGTTTTCGATGACAACAACACTCCGGAGTTGCGCAGCAGCCGCATCACGAGCCTGTTTGAAGCCGACGACGGCACACTGTGGGTCGGCACGGAAAGCGGCGACGTTTCGCAATGCAAGGACGGCCATTTCGCCGCCGTGCCGTTGAGCGCCAAGTGGAGCGGCGGAAAAATTTACGCCATCACCGCCGACAACACGGGCGACATCTGGCTGTTCAACGAAGCGGGCGAACTGGCCCGCGTGCGCGACGGCAAGGTGTTGTCGCCGCCCTCGGGCACGGTGACCAAAGTTCTGGCTCTGGCGCGCGGGCTGGATGGGACGGTTTGGGTCGAACGCGAAGGCGTGGTGTCCGCGCTCAGAAACGGACGATTGAGCACTGTACTGGCCACCAACAATTACGTGCAGGGGTTATGCGCCGCGCGTGACGGAGGGTTTTGGGTCGCCTGCAACGGCGGCATGCGCAAATGGAAAGACGGCAACTGGATCGGCGATTTGCGACCCGCGCCGTGGGGATGGGGGATCGTGGCGAACCTCTTGGAGACTTCCGCCGGCGCGTTGGCGGGTGGCACATCGGACGAAGGCCTGTGGCTGGTTTCGCCCGATTCAACCAACACCCCCGCGTTGCACTTTGACCGCACCAACGGATTGCCTTCGGACTGGGTGATTTCGTCATGGGAAGATCGCGAAAAAAATCTGTGGTGCGGCACCGGCGCGGGACTGGTGGTGATTCGCCCCAACAACCTTGAAACCATTTCGCCGCCGGACAAATGGAAGAGCTGTCCCGTGCTCTCCGTGCTGCCGGCGCCGGATGGCGCGTTGTGGGTCGGCGCCGAGGGCGCGGGCTTGTATCGCCTGCAAAACGGTGATTGGACGAATTTTGATCTGGCGCAGGGCATTCGCAACTCCTACGTCTGGTCCCTGGCCGCGGATGGCGCGGGAAAAATCTGGGCCGGCACGTGGGGCGGCGGATTGTTCAAACAGAAGGACGATGCGTTTGATTTTGCGCCGGGGCTGGAAAATTTTCTTTCGCCGGCGCCGGCGCTTTTATTTGTGAGCGACCAACTTTGGATTGGCACGCCGGCGGGCGCATGGTGTTATCAAAATGGGAAACTGGACCGGTTCAACGAAATTGCCGGCCAGCCGTTCGGCGACGTGCGCGCCATCGCGCGGGACCCATCGGGGACGCTGTGGTTCGGCACGGCGGGCAGCGGCCTGGTGCGTTGGCAAAATGGAAATTTCCGCCGGTTCACAAAGTCCGACGGTTTGTCGAGTGAATTCGTGGAGTGCCTGCATTTCTCGGACGACGGCACACTGTGGATCGGCACGTTCGGCGGGGGGTTGGACCGGCTCAAGGACGGAAAATTTTCGGTGATCAACCGCGACCAGGGTTTGCCCAACGGCGTCATCGGCCACATTGAAGCGGACGAGCGCGGATTTTTCTGGATGGGTTCCTACGGGGGGATTTTGCGCGCCAGCGAAAGGGATTTGAACCGCTGCGCCAACGGCGAAATCGCCGCGGTTCCGTTCCTGACTTACGGCATTAATGAAGGCATGCCGACGCTCGAATGTTCGGAAGGCTTGCAATCGGCGGGCGCCAAAACGGCAGACGGGCGGTTGTGGTTTGCAACGGCGAAAGGACTGGTTGCAGTGGACCCGGCGGGCGTCCGGTTGAATCCGCTGCCGCCTCCGGTGCGGATCGAGCAGATGCTGGTGGATGACAAGATTCTTGCGGACGGCAATGACGCCGGGCCGCTGAAAATTCCGCCGGGCCGGCATCGCATCGAATTTGAATACACCGGCCTGAGCTTTGTCGCGCCGGAAAAAGTGCGGTTCAAATGCCGGCTGAATCATCTGGAGACCGAATGGGTGGACGCCGGCGCGAAACGGGTGGAGACCTATAATTACATCCCGCCCGGAAATTATTCGTTCCAAGTGACCGCGTGCAACAACGACGGGGTGTGGAATGAAACCGGCGCGAGCCTGAAGTTTGAAGCGCTGCCGTATTTCTGGCAGACGACCTGGTTTCAGGTTCTCGGCGGACTGGCGACGGTGCTGGCGGCCGGCGGGGTGGTCTGGTTCGACACGCGGCGGCGGATGCAACGCCGGCTCGAACGCGCCGAGCGCCAGCGGGACATCGAGCGCGAACGCACACGCATCGCACGGGACATCCACGACGACCTCGGCGCGCAGCTCACGCGCATCACGATGATGAGCGAATCGGCGCGCGGCGACCTGGCGAATCCCGGCCGCGCCGCCGCCGGACTGGAAAAAATTTACGACACGGCGCGGGAATTGACACGGAGCATGGATGAAATCGTCTGGGCGGTAAACCCGCGACACGACACGCTGGAGGGCCTGGCGGCGTATTTGGAAAAGTTCGCGCAAGACTGGCTTGCCGGCGTCGGGATCCGCTGCCGGTTGGATTTGCCGCTGCAATTTCCCGAATGGCGCCTGACTTCCGAAACGCGGCACAATGTTTTTCTGGCGTTCAAAGAAGCGCTGCACAACGCGGTGAAACATTCCGCCGCCTCCGAGGTGCTCATCCGGCTGACGGCGGGGGAAAAGTCCTTTGAACTGGCAGTCGAAGACAATGGGCGCGGTTTCGCCGTCGGGGAAAAAATGAAAACGGCTTCCGCCGCTCCCGGCCGGGCGGCGCCGGGCAACGGGTTGGAGAACATGAAACGACGGCTGGCATCCATCGGCGGGGCCTGCGAAATCCAAAGCGCCCCGGGCGCGGGAACGAAGGTCATTTTTTCCGTTCACCTCAAGGCCTCGGCGCTGGGAAAACCGGCTCATTAGGCCGGTTGTTCTTCCTATCGTTATTTTTGACGACATGACACCCGTGTCGATCTGGACAATGATAACACCATGCAGATCCCCACTTTTTGGCGAAGCGTCTTGTCGAACGTAATCTGGTGTTCAGGTGAAGGCGGCGTTTTAGTCCGGGAAGCGGGAATGTATTCGCATGAAAGTCGGATACTTTAGTCCAAACCCAATGCCTATGAAAAAAATAATTCATTCAATCAAATCATCCTTCCGCCGGGCAGGCCTCATAATTGGCGCCGCCGTGCTGGCGGCCGGCATTCAGAGCGCGACGGCGCAATCCATCGGCTGCCATGTTGTTACCAACAGTGTTGGTGGCATAGACAATGCGGAAGGCGATTCGATGCTGCCAGCGGACTCGGCGGGCGTGCCTTCCTTGGCAGGCTCGCTTTCCGGCGCGCAAACGAACTGGAACAATTTCTCGCGGTATGGCAGCGGCACGCTCACGCTGACCAGCAGCCTCGGCACGTCCTACAATTTCGATCTCCAGTGGGATTCCGGCTTCTCGGACACGACGGGAACCTGGCCGAACTTGGGTACACCGGACGGAGAATTGATGGATGCGTTTATGTCTACATGGGGCCCCGGCGCGGCAACCCCACTTGCCAATTCCGTCTATAATTCTTCGATCAATAATAAGCCGCTTGTTTACATTGGCGGGTTGAACGCGTGGTGGACCAGCATTGCCGGCGCGGAAGGCTATGACGTGGTGCTTTACACCACTGGATATACTTATTATGAGACGGTTGAAGGTTATCTAGAGTCGGTAACTGGCAGCCCTTTGAATAACACCATGGTCGAAGGCTCTATTTTGTTGCCTCCGCTGTATCAAGGGGACAGTTCGGATTATACGGGAACTTACGTTCCCGTTACCAGCACGAGTTCCAGCTCGCCGACCTACGGCGCCAATTACATGTTCTTTACCGGGTTGACCAATGACGCTATTTTGATTCGTCTGCAAACCACTGGGTACGGGCAGGGACTGAATGCCTTTCAATTCGTTCCCGTTTTCCCAACGAATCCGGTGCCGAATACGCCGACTTTTTCACCGGCATCCGAAGTCTATGCGCAGGTGCCGGTAACCATCACGGAAACGGCCTCGGGAGATCCATTTCATACCAACCTTTGGTATCAGTGGTTCAGCGATGACGCCACGGGAGGCGGGGTGACCAATACGATTTTGGACGCGACAAATTCCACGTTCAGCGTGGTCCCCACCAACAACGCCGCGACCTACTACATTCAATACCTTTGCGTGGTCACCAACATTTTTGGCGCGTCCACCAGTTCGGTCGTGTCGCTCACGGTCGATCCCGCCGTTGCGCCCTTCGTGACCCAGGATACGACGCCCGGTCCGGGCGATGGTCTGGCGACGGTGTATGCCTACGCGGGAGGTACGGTTTCCTTCAGCGCGGCGTTTGGTGGCACGCCTCCCACTTACCTTTGGCAGTCCAATTCGGTCAACCTTTTGAACGCGACCAG
>JBKQUF010000161.1:0-18085 GCA_052140285.1 Limisphaerales bacterium
CCAAATTCGGAACCTTTGCCGAAATCGGCGCCGGCCAGGAAGTCTGCCGCTGGTTCTTTCATGTCGGCGGCGCCTCCGCCACTGTGGCCAAAACCATTTCCGCCTACGACATGGCCGTGAGCGATGCGATTTACGGCCCCGCCGACCGTTACGTGAGCCGCCAACGGTTGCAATCCATGCTGAATTATGAATTTGATTTGCTCCTGAAGCGGCTGGACAAAGCCCGCGGCGATAAATGCACGTTTTTTACTTTTGCGAACACCGTCACCACGAAACGCGATGGCGGCCACGGCTGGCTGGGGATGAAGTTTCAGGCGCGCCCGCGCGAGCAGCCGTCGGAAATCATCATCCACGTGCGGATGCTGGAGCATCACAGCCTGCATCAACAGGAGGCCCTGGGCATCGTGGGCGTGAACCTGGTTCACGCGGCGTTTTATTGTTTTCAGGAGCCGGAAAAAATCATCACGGCATTGATGGATGATTTGAACCGCGAGCGCATCGAAATTGACATGATTAAATTTTCGGGCCAGTGCTTCGTGGAGGTGGACAACCGGCTGATGGCGCTGCAATTGGTGCAGCAACAGATGTCCGAGGCGGCCATGTTCACGGCGGACGGCGAGGTGGTGATTCCCGGCGAGGTGCTGTATCAAAAGCCGGTGTTGGTGGAGCGCGGCAGTTTCCGGCCCATCACCAGGACGACGCTGGATATTTTGGAGCGCGCGCGTGAACATTTCCTGCGCGAACCGGAGATGCAAAACCAGGAACCGGTCATCCTGATGGAAATGACGCTGCGCAGTGTGCTGGAGGACGCGTCACTGGCGCACAAGGATTTTCTCGATCGCGTGGACCTGTTAAGCACGCTGGGCAAGCCGGTGTTGATCTCCAATTTTGGCCGCTACTACCGGCTGGTGGAATATCTCTCGCATTATACTCAGAAGATGCAGGGCATTGCGCTGGGCGTCCCAAGCTTGCGCGGAATTTTCGACGAAAGGTTTTACGCGGATTTGCCGGGCGGACTGTTGGAATCGCTCGGGCGTTTGTTCAAAGGCGCGACCAAGCTGTACGTTTATCCCTTCCGCGATCCGGGGAAAAAGAGTTTTGCCGATGCGACCAGTCCGCCGGGCGACACGTCCACGTGGATGCGTGAAGCGGCCAACGGCCAGATTGTGACGGCGGACAACCTGCAAGTGGAGCCGCACTTGCGCCATCTCTACGCGCATCTGGTGGAGAACGGATACATCGTCAGCATTAAGGAATACAATCCGGAATACCTGTCGTTGTTCCCGCCGTTTGTGCTGTCGAAGATCCAATCAGGCGACGCCTCCTGGGAAAACGATGTGCCGCCGGAGATCGTGGAACTGATCAAACGCGGCGGAATGTTTGGCTGGCAGGAAAAACCGACGCTCACGCCAGCTTGACAAAAGACCCGTTTAAGTCTTAATTAAGACCATGAAATTGCTTTCCGTGACCGAGCTTAAATCATCCGCCGGAGAAATTCTGGACCGGGCGATGGAAGGCAAGCCGCAATTCGTCGTTCGCGGCGGGGGCGTGGTGATGATCTCCCGCGCCGAATTGCTGGCCGGGGTCCAAAAACACCCCGAAGGTTATTTTGCGGACGCCTATGGCGATACGGAGCGGATTTCGCGCGAGCGGCGCGCTTCCAATGCCGTCAAATTCGCTCCTGAACGATGAACGCCGGGATCCGGCAATGGGAAATCTGGAAACACCCGGCACAGGGCCGCGACCATTGGCACGTCATTTTCAGCGGGCAGGAACGGCTGGATTCCAGGCACGAGCAGATCAACGGCCTGCTTTGCGTGACACAACGCGGCCCGCTTTTAAAAACCGACGTGATGCTGAACAGCGCCGAAGGATTTCAATTCGAGACCGCCTGCCAGTGCGATCTGATTTACCCGCTGCAAAAATCAAAACTCTATGAAAAAATCGGGATGGTTTCCGAATTTCGGCGCGAAGCGCTCAAACGGAAAATCATTGAAATTCATCGTTTAACGCCTTGAAACATGAAAATCAAGCGCGGCGGGATGTTTGGCTGGCAGGAAAAACCCGCGCCCACGCCGGTAACGGCGTAAGAGATTTCCAAGCGACTTAGTTCAAATACTTTCCCAGAAAATCCAGCACGCGACGCTCATACTCAGCAGGATAAAGTGCTTGCATATCACCATGAGCGGCCCCCTCCACCAGCCATAGCTGTTTCGGGTCCGCGGCGGCGTTGAACAAATCCTTTGATTCCTGAACCGTCGTGTCCCGGTCTGCCGTTCCGGCAATGAAAAATTTGGGGACAATAATTTTGCCAACTTGTTTTATCGGGCATAAATCGCCGGCATGAAATCCAAGCCGCGGATATAATTGCGCAGTCAAAAACGGCGTGCCTAATTTCCCAAACCACCAGAACCGACTTTCCAGCCGGTCCGTGATAGCCTGTTCGATTGTGGGATAAACGGATTCTAAAACCATGGCATTCACGCGCAACGGTGGCTCCGCCAAAACGGCGGATGCTCCACCCATCGAAAAGCCAATGATCCCAATTTTTTTATCAGCGAATTTTTGATGCGCATAATCAACGGCGGCGGTGGCGTCCAGGCTTTCGAGGTGCCCGGCGGTAATATGCTTTCCCATGCTTTCACCGTGCGCTTGGAAATCAAACAGCAAAACGGAATAGCCTGCGCGATGGAGAAACTCGGCGATGCCGGTCATTTGCGACCGGTTGGCGCGAATGCCGTGCATCAATATCACGACACCCCTCGCCGCTTGGCCAGGCACGAACCAACCACTCAACGTCGAGCCACTGGCACTCGGAAATTGAACCGATTGCACGGGCAAATCTGCCGGCGGCGGTCCGATCTGGCCATTGTTCGGCGCGATGAGGACAGTTCCCTCATGCCAGCAAAACAACAGAAAGCCCAGAGCCGCAGTCAGGAAAATTCCTGCGATGATTTTAAGTTTTGTTTTCAAACCGGAACTGTGGGTTAGCTTCTTTGACCCGAAAAATGCAGGATGGTTCGAATTTATATCACCGCGCGACTCCTGGGCGATATGCTCATTGTGTATCGGCCTTGTTGGGAGCGCAGCTTCAATTTGGACCCGAAGGCGCGGGAAAGATTTTGTGTCGTCAAAGTTTTTGATTTGGGACCGGCGGCCAGGGCTTTCCCCTTTTCCAGGATCAGCACGTGCGAAAACACCGGCATGATTTCCTCGACATGATGCGTGACGAGCACCAGCGTGGGCGCGTTTTTCGCGCGTCCGAGCCGTAGGAGGAACTGGAGAAAATGCTCGCGCGCGGCCGGGTCCAGGCCGGCGCAGGGTTCGTCCAAAATTAACACGCGCGGGCGGACCATCAGGGCGCGGCCAATTAAAATCCGCTGCCGTTCGCCCTGTGAAAGCACGCGCCAGGGCCGCGCGGCCAGATGCGTACACTCGATTTGCCCGATGATCTTCAGGGCGCGGCTTTTGTCCGCGCGCGAAAGCGTCCCCCAAAAATCGATCATGGCGGATTTGCCGCTGGCGACGGTTTCGAGGGCCGGCTCATCGTCGGCCATCATCTGTCGGATGGAAGAACTGACGATGCCGATCTTCTTCCGCAATTCGCGCCAGTCCGATTGGCCGTAATTTTTGCCGAGCAGAAAAATCCCGCCGGACGTCGGCATAAGATAGCCGGTCAACGCGCTTAACAATGAAGTTTTGCCGGAACCGTTTGCGCCGAGAATCACCCAATGTTGCCCGCGGTCGGCGCGCCAATTAACACCGTTGAGAATCGTCACGCCGTCGCGCAGGATTTTCAGGTTGGAAATTTCCAGGATCGGTTTCACGCGCGGCAAATATAATCACGGATGAACCCGGATGGACAGGATTTGGTTTTACTGCCGCCCGAGCGCTTTGTTCATTTCCCCCGCCAGCCAATCAGCTTCCATCGCGCTGGCGATGCTGCTGGCCACCGTCACGCCGGATGGCCCGGTCGCCTCGCGGAATCGCGCCCTTACTAATTGAGCGGCATCCGCAGGCTCTCCGGTCTTTCCCATCGTCGCCGCGAATTTCTCGTCGCTGCCCGTCGGGATGAGCCGGATGTCCGTATAAACCTTCGTCCCGCTTTGCATTCCGGTTTTGGTGGCAAACCGCGCGATCTTGCTGGCGTTAAATTGCCGCGTGCGGGCGAAAAACAAATAACGGGTGACCGCGCGCACGCTGGTCGAATTGATGGTTACGCGGCTGGACTTAAACCACGCATTGAAACAGCCCAAGGCCAGCAGCGCATCCGTGACGCCCCAGAAAATGGGAAACATCAGCGGCGCTTTCTTAAGCACCAGGACGTAGAAGATTGCCGACCAGATCAAAAAAAAGACCGTGACCATCAGCGCCGCGCCCAGGTTGCGTGCAGCGGGAAAATAAAACTCCCGGCCCTCCGGGCCGTCGGAAATTTTGACTTTCGAATTTTCGTCGCGCCGCACTTCTTCTATCGGGGCTTGCAACGCGGCGGTCGGGTCAGGCTCCTCCGCCTCGGTGGCTGCGGCCCCGGCATCCTGGAAAACCGGCAACTCAAAGAGCGCTCGGAAACGCGGCCCGCGCATCCTGGATTTTGCCTCCAGCCGCCACAAGACCGACTCATCGCCGCGCGAATAACATTCCGGTTGGTCGTCCGGCAGCTTGAAATGCACGGGAATCCCCGTCTGGCCCGGCCCCGCGGTGGCGAGATTCGCCTGTTCCGAGTAGATTTTTTCACTTTGCCAGAGCACGTACTCTTGCGTGCTGCGGTTTTTGCCCGAGCCGGTCACCACGCGGCGGACGCAGGAACACACCAGATGCAACTCATGTTCCAGCGCCAGCGGATGGCCGGTCGCAATCAGGCCTTCCAGCACGCCGCCGAGGGGAATGGGGATTTGCGCCAGTTCCAACACGCAGGCGCCGAACCGCCGTTGCGAGCGCCACGCGCTGACGAATGCCACCAGAAAAGCGATTCCCACCAGCGGAAAAATCAACACGATCAACCCCGCGTAATTATGCTTTTGCCACACTTCCGGCAGGGCGAAGAAAGTTGACAGCCCGCCGATGCCCGTGAAGGCCAGCCCCATGATGAGATAGAGATTGCTGTACGCCATCGCGGACGATTTGATTTTTCCCTCCGCCCAATCCGGGCGCGTCATCCACGGCTTGCCCGGAAAGCGGGCCTGCAACCCGGCCTTTTGTTTCAACTTTTTCCATCCGATCACCGCGGCGGCCATCAGCCCGAAGCCCACCGTGGAAAACACCAGTCCGCCCAGGCCCAGTGGGATTCCGTCCCGGGTGTTTCCGGCGATGAGGAAAGCCGAGCCTTTGAAAAGGGCAAACATGCCAAAGCCGGCGAACGGCGTCGCCAACAGGATCAAAAAAATCATCGCGCCGATTCCGCTCGATTTGCCGGTCGAATTCGACCTGCCTGAATTGGATTCGAGGTCGCTCATGGCTCTGATTTCGCCCAGTTTGTCACGCGGCGAATGGGGACGCAATGCCATAACGCCAAGTCGCCAGGACCCGCAAAGGTGAACCACGAAACACACAAAATACTCGAAAGTTTTAGAAAGTTCTTTTCGTGTGGCCAGTATATTTCGTGGTTAAAAGACGGTTTTTTACTATGAGTTCAAATTTTTTTATTTGCCTGCAAAATCCAGATATTTCATTCCTTTTGCCGGCATCAAGTTTTTCTTTTCAATCGGATGTAATTTGGTTTATGAATTAATACCATGAGATATTTGCTTTATACGATTACGGCCTTATTTTGCGCCTTGAAAATGCAAGCAGCCATTCACACCGAAACGGTTGATTACCAGGACGGCGGCACAACGCTCGAAGGATTTCTCGCCTATGACGATTCCATCTCCGGCAAGCGCCCCGGCGTATTGGTCGTCCATCAATGGCACGGCGTCACCGATTACGAAAAAATGCGGGCCCAACAACTCGCGCAGCTCGGATACATCGCGTTTTGCGCGGACATTTACGGCAAGGGGATCCGCCCGCAAACACCGCAGGATTCGGGCGCGGAGGCCGGCAAATACAAGAACGACCGGAAACTGCTTCGCGAGCGCGTCAACGCCGGCTTGGAACAATTGAAGCAAAATCCGTTGGTCGATGCCAGCCGGCTGGCGGCGATTGGCTATTGTTTTGGCGGAACAACGGTGCTGGAACTCGCCCGCAGCGGCGCGCCATTGAACGGCGTGGTCAGCTTTCACGGCGGATTGGATTCGCCGAACCCGGCCGACGGCAAAAACATCAAGTGCAAGGTGCTCGTGCTGGCGGGCGCGGATGATCCGTTTCAATCGGCGGAAAACCTGACGGCATTTCAAAACGAGATGCGCAATTCCGGGGTGGATTGGCAGATGGTGTCCTACGGCGGCGCCGTCCACGCCTTTACCCAGCCCGACGTGGACAAGGAGAATTTGAACGGCGCGAAATATAACGAGAAAGCCGACAAACGGTCCTGGCAGGCGATGAAGGATTTTTTCGCGGAAATTTTTTAGAGGTCCTTTTTCTGGGAAACTTTACGCTTTCTTCGTTTTATGCTTAAATCGCAGCGATGAGAGCCAGCGCAAAAAAATTGGAAACCGGACAGAGGGCGGAGCTTTGCTACGCCCTGACCAAATTGTCCCGCGCCATCCCTGCCCTCCTCTTGGCGCTCAACTCAAATCCCTCTCAATCCCTCTTGGCAAGGCGAAACCTGCCGCAGACGGATTCCGTTTTTCGCGTCTTTCATGAATTCCTGCAATTTTCCCATATTCTCCCAGTTTTTCGCGGTTTTCCACCCCGCAAAACGGTTCTTTTTAGCGCGATTTTGCGTGAATTTGCGCGATTTTGCGCGTGTGGACGTGATTTGACGCGATTTGACGCGATTTGACGCAAATTCCCATGCGTATCACCGGCGGCAACGCGGCGCGGCGGCTCTTGAAAGTCCCCAAGGGACTCGACGTCCGTCCGACGCCGGACTTGGTCAAGCAGGCAATCTTCAATTCCCTGGGGGCCTTCGTCGAAGACGCGAAGGTGCTCGAATTGTTCGCGGGCAGCGGCGCGTTGAGCCTGGAATGTTTGAGCCGCGGCGCGGCCTCGGCGTTGTGCGTGGAGAAATCTCAGAAGCACGCGGCATTCATCCAGCAAAACGCGGCGGCGATCCCGAATGCCAATCTTCACGTGCGGACGCAGGACGTTTTTACGGCGGTCGCGCAATTGGCTCAAAGCGGCGGCCAGTTTGATTTGATCCTCGCCGATCCGCCTTATGGGGAAAAAAACGTCGGACGACGCTCGGAATCGTTCGCGCAGCAATTGTTGGACGACGCGAATTTGCCCAAACTGCTCGCGCCCGGCGGCCGGTTCGTTTTGGGCCACACCAAGCGCGACACATTGGAGATGGTTTTGCCGTGGCGCGAGGTCAAGATGCTCAAGCACGGCGACACGGTGATGCGTTTCTTCGAGATTTAACAGCTTGTTCCGGCGGCTCAATGCCGTACCCAGAGGAGGATGGCTAAATCCACGGCGAAAAAGATGACGATGATGATTTCCAGCCACAGCATGCGCGTTTCGTTCACCTCGCTGTGGACGACGCTGTAAAGCTTGTCCAATTGCGCGAGCCGTTGCTCGACGCTGGCGCGCCATTGGTCGAGATAAAACCGGTCGCGCGCGCCCAGATAGACGCGGGCGAGATGCCAATCGCCAAAGAACTTGGTGATATGGGTGACTTCATCGGCGAGCTTGGCGACATCCACGCGGAACCGCCGCAACTGCCGCAACGTTTTGTTTGCGGCGCCAAACATCGGCAAATGCCGCCGTTCCAGGTCGTCGTAGGCGCGATCCAGGTAAAGGTCGAGCCGACGGTCCATCACCCGGAACTCCTCGAGTTGGAGATTGGCCAATTCCAGCGCATACAAAACGTCGTCCACGTAACCAGTCAGATCGGCAATGAGAGCAGCGTCCCAATCAATCACGGCCAGATCGGAGTTCTCAAAGGAACGCTGGATGCGGAGGACCTCATTGACTTGGGCTTCACTCAAATTTTCCTGGGGGGTTTCCGCCAGCAAACCGGCGACATCGCGGCGATGCGCGGCGAGCCAGGCATTGACATCCTTGGCGGCGTCCAAATCGGTGAGGCAAAAAACGGTATAGGCCTCGGAGGTGGGCCATTCCTGCTGGCCGACCATCAAATCCTTCAAGCTGGCGGAAACCTGCCCGCAAAATTTGAGCGCGAAGGAATCCAGCGATTCGCCACTATCCAATTGGGCGTTGTGGAACGGCATCAGGCCGGCGAGCGAACCGGTTTCAAAAGGGACGCGCACCATCACCGTGACGACGCCGACATTATAGATGCGGACGAGCAGGCGCATGGGCGAGCCACGCACGGTGCCCTGGAGTGAATGCGGTTCGACGGCGAGGGGTTTGTAGAGCGGCATGTCCTTGGGCAGGGTCCGGTCCATTTTAATTTCAAACGGGAACGGCTTTTCGGAAAGAATTTCCTGCACCCTCGACGTGGTAATCTCATTTGCCACGTCGAATGCATAGAGGTAAACCACTTCGCCTTTCATCCGTTCAACCTAACCGTCCCAGGAGTTTTGTCGAGAAACAGAAGAAAATTTCACCGGCATAATTATGAGTCCGGTCAAAATTATATGTAATCATCTGTGCGTCAATGTATTAAAATAATTGATTTTTTCACTTATTTTCTTGCTTTTTGCTTATTTATGTGCATAATCAGTTCATTCATGAAGGTTTCAGCCGTTAGTTGGGTTGTACTCTTTTTATTTTCTGTTTCAGTGGCCCAGGCACAAGTCAGCATTCTTGTTGTCCCCTGCCAATACTCCAACACTCTTGCCGACTCTTCCGACAACGCGCCGCTGGGGGTGGCCGACCAGTACATCCAGCAGGATTATGCGGGCAGTTTGCTGGCGACATGCGGGGTGGTGCCGGGCGACGAAATTAGCGGGATTGGCTTTAGCATCGCCAGCGGAGAACCTGGGCTGCCCGCGCAGACAATTTCAGATTATTCGATTTGGATGGGTGTGGCGGCGTTCTCGCCGGGCAACATGAGTTCGACGCTGGCAAATAATGGTTCGGACATGCAACTCGTGCGCTCCGGCGCGTTGACCATCAACAGCGGCCAGTTCGCCGGGGGTTCCGGGGTGAATGCCTTCGGCATGATCCAGCTTTCAACGCCTTACACTTATACTGGGGGCGATTTGCTGATCGAAATCTCCTACAGCGGCTTTGCCACCGGGGGCGATGTGGCGGCCGAATATCCTTTCAATTCCACCCTCGCGCAGACCGCTTTCGGCACCGGCCCCGACGCAACGACTGCCAACCAAGGCCTGTACGATGAAGCCATCGTCATTGCATTCGATGTTACGCCCACCCCCGAACCTGCCGCCGCTGCCATGTTTGCCTGCGGGGCTTTTGGCCTTTGCTTCGTTTTTCGCCAGCGTCAGCGTCCAAGGGCTTCTAAATTCGACCGCTGATAGCGTCAATCACTCTAACGATGGAAGCCGCCTCCGCCATGAAAACCGCCTCCGCCATGAAAACCGCCTCCGTACCCGCCGCCATGCCACCCCCCGCCTCCGCCACGCCAGCCACCTCCCCATCCGAAGCCAATGTTAACGCCCACGGGCACATAGGGATAATAATACGGATAAGCATAGTACCCGCTGTCATAGTAATAGGTTTGGGAATCCGGGATGACATATACGGAGGACGGAGCGGTTTCGTAAGTCGTCACCACGGGCGCGACCGTGGCGTTGGGCGTGGAGGCGGAATATCCTGTCGCTGCTGGAGCCGGAGCCGGGGCGCTGGAAGCAACCACTGACGGGTGCTGGTTCAACATGACGTTGAGGATGGTGTCCGAAACTCCCTGCTGTTTGAGATAAACAATTTGCGAAGCCGTCATCGGATACGTTGTTGGCGAGTTTTGGATAAAACTGACGATGGTGCTGTCGCTGACTTTGGCCTGGGCCAGTTGCAATACTTGCGCAACGCTCTCGGCCAATGGCGGCGCTGGCGTTGTCGCGACAGTTGCGACGGATGTTGTGAAATTTGCAGTGGAACCATCCTGGGTGGTTTGAGCCTGCGCATTGGCCGCCAGGAACGCCGCAATGCCAGCGACCGCGAACCATTTTGAAACGGGTAAATTTTTCATAAAATCGCTCTAATAATAGAACACCGTAAGTTCGCGCCGGTTGCGTGGTCTGTCAACCCATATCCGTTCGGCGGAATATCCTGATTTGGTTTGAGTGGAACAGACTGCCAGCCTGTGGCGGCGGGCAAACTGCCCACTGTTCTTTCCAAACAAAAAGTTCCTATCCCAAGGGATTGAAAACCGGACACTACCATTTTCGACACCCTCGCTGGCGCCGGCGTTCACGCAGGCCTTAACGAAGGCAATCGGAGCTTTTCCCGCCGGCGCAAGGCGCGCTCGCGTTTTTTGATTTCAGCGGTCAACAGCTCTTCCGCCGACCAGCCGCTTGATTGCGCGGATTCCGCCAATTCGAAAAGTTGCCGGGACAGTTCCGTTTTGGAACGCGTTGATGTGCTTTTCGGCAATAAATCGGCTTTTCGGGCTTTTTTGACCAGTTTTTCGGCGCGAAGGAGTGATGGCAAATGTTTTGGAATTCCATCCAGCACGGAATGACGCGCCCGGATGGTTCCATGCTTTTCCGCCCGTTTGATTTTTTCCCAGTTCGCCCAGACTTCATCCACGTTTTTCACCTTGGTTTTGCCAAAAACATGGGGATGGCGGCGGATGAGTTTCTCGACGAGCACACGGCAGACTTTATCGAAATCGAACGCTTTTCTTTCGCGGGCGAGTTGGCAGTGAAAGACGACCTGCAACAGCAGGTCGCCGAGTTCCTCGGCCATCTCGTGGTCGTCGCGCGCTTCAATGGCGTCAATCAGTTCATAGACCTCTTCGATGGCATGACGGCGCAGGCTCAGATGGGTCTGCTCGCGGTCCCACGGGCAGCCGGTGGGCGAGCGCAGCCGGGCCATGACGCGCAGCAAATCATTAATGGCGGTTGGTTTCACAAAATCACCAGATCATCGCGATGCACCAACTCCACGCGCGCGAGTTTTTTGGCGCGGATTTCCTCGCTCTTGAATTTGGAAATGCCGCGCGCGAATTCCGTGCCGTCGAGGTCGCAGATGCGAACCACGTCGCCGGCCTGAAAATCCCCGATGCAACGCGCCACGCCGGGGGGGAGCAGGCTTTTGCCGCCTTCGCGCAAGGCCCGTTTCGCCCCCACATCCACAAACAACGCGCCCTGGGGATGATGAAAGAAAGCGATCCACCGTTTGCGTCCCTGCAGTTTGTTGGATTGGGCCACGAACAACGTGCCCTCGTTCTCGCCGTTGACGATTTTGGCGATGACATTTTTCTTTTTGCCGGAAGCGATGACCAGCGGGATGCCGGAACGGACGACGATTTTGGCGGCTTCAATCTTGGATTTCATTCCCCCGACGGCGGTTTCGCTGGAGGTGCCGCCGGCGAGGCTTTCGATGGCGCGGTCAATCTTCTCGATGACCGGAATCGTTTTGGGGTTGGCCTTGCCAAAGTTTTCCACGACGCCATCCACAGTGGTCAGGATGACGAGCAAATCCGCAGGCAACAGCGAGGCGACGAGCGCGGACAATTTGTCATTGTCGCCGAATTTTAGTTCGGTGAACGAGACGGCGTCGTTTTCGTTGATGATGGGAATGACGCCGCGGGACAGGAGCGTGACGAGGGTATTGCGGGCGTTGAGGTGGCGCTCGTGATGTTCGAGGTCGTCGTGCGTGAGCAAAACCTGGGCGACGTGCAAATCCTGTTTGGCGAACAATTCGGCGTAACTAGCCATCAACCGGGACTGGCCGACGGCGGCGCAGGCCTGGAGTTCGGCCAATTCGTGCGGGCGTTTTTCATAACCCAGCGCGCCCATGCCCGCGCCCACGGCGCCGCTGGTCACGAGGACGATTTCCTTTCCGGCCTTTCGCTGGGCGGCGATCTGCGCCACGAGTTGTTCCAACTGCAAAGGGTCAATCTGTTTGCGGCTGTCAGTGAGCACACCCGTGCCAATCTTGATGACCAGGCGGGTGGCGGTTTTGATCGGATCGCGATGCACCCGACGAAGTTAAAGAAATTGCCGCGCGTCGAAAATGTTAAAATGAGCGCTAAAAGCCCAGGCCCATCGAACGAAGCGTCGCTTTTAGCGCATCCGGGTTTCCGATGGACATATTTTTCCCGGCAACATGGTCAAAGAAGTGGTCGCTCCGGAGCGCGATGAGCACAATCAACCCATCCAAATCATTCATGGTCCGCACGTGGGGGACGATGCAATTGCTGATGCCAATGGTTTGCTCGCAATCATTGGTGGGATTTTTCAGATCAATGTACTTCGCCTTGCCAATGGACACTTTGAGCCGATCGATTCCGGTAAAGTCATAGCCCGTCTCTTCCTTCAGATAATCGGAAGGCGCCGTAACGACGGGGTTGGGAGCCGACGGGACATTGCCGGTTGAGGACACCGTTGGCGCAGCAAATTTTGCGGGAGGAACAGCGGCTTCGATGTTTGAACGGGACGAAACCGCAGGTGCAGGCGCCGATTGAATTTCGGCGTTATTTGGCAGGAGGTTTAGCTCGTTGTTTTCGTTTTTAATAATATCCAGTTCAGAAAGGTTCAGAAAAAAATACGTGAGGTGGATGTGGCCGTTAAACAAGGCTGAGCGGTCATAATCAATATGGATTTCCGGGATGTTGACGAACGGGTTGCCGCCGAAGCCGGGCGGGTTGTAGATTCGCAGATTTTGGATTTCGATGGCCGGCTCGAGGAGGCCGACGTGAAGGCGTCCGATTTTCACGTCCATTCCGGTCTGTTCGCGGATATTGTGTTCCAGATAATTCTTCAGAATGGCGTTGTATGTGAGGAGGAAGACGACCACGGCGATGACGACGAGCGCGATGGCTGCCAAAAACAGCCGGAACATCCATTTGAAAATGAATTTAAACATGGCCAATCACAACGTCACGTCTTCCGGCCGCACTTCCAGGCATTCATCCTGGTCCTCCCAGATGGCGGCGGCGTAAAAATTCAAAAGTTTGGGCGCCAGGATTTTACCGGAATGGACCAAAAGTTTTTCCGCTTCCTGCGCGGCGTTTTCGTAGGCGGCCTCGAAATTTCCCGCGCGGCGCCGCTGGCGGTCGTCCCAATGGGCGACGGAGTGGACGGGTTCATACTGTTGCGCCCAGGTTCCGATTTCATCCCGCAATTCGGACGGGATTTCGTCAAAGGGCACCAGGGTTTCGTTGCAGTGCTGGCAGATGAGTCCCGACTCGCGGACATCGCGGGTGAGCAACGGCAGGAGCGGGGCGCGGCAGCACGGCGATTCCGCGTAGGCCGCCGGCGGGGTGGCCAGGCGCTTTTGCCAGATTTGCCGGTCATGGCCCAATTGCGCCGCCAGACGGTAGGCGCCGACGAGCGGATGCGACAACCGCCACGATTTGCCTTCCAGTTGGCCGAGGGTTTGCGCCAGCCAGCGGGCGAGCGTCAATTCATCAAAATCGGCAAACACCAGGCCGTACTCTTTCCAGAGGGTGTCGAGCGGCGATTCGGATTCAAATGCCATGGACGCAGAATGGCGCGAAGACATGGTTTTGTCGAGGGCGTTGGTCCCGTTGATTGATTGCAGTTTTTATTTGATCGCTCATCCATTTCAGCGAGGATGGCATGGCCGGTGAGCCCTTCAAATGCCGCGGTCAGGCTGCATTCGCGCCGCCGGCAAACGGTTCGATCCATTGTTCCCCCGTTTCACGGCCTACCTCGAACAAACTTCCCGGGCGCTGATCTGCGTCAAGTCTTCCACCAGCCAATTCGGCGCGAGCGGCCTGAGTTCATGATATTTTGAGCCGCCCGTGGCGACGGCCAGGATTTTAGCGCCGATAAACTCCGCGCATCGCACGTCAAAAGGAGTGTCGCCAATGACGACTACGTCCCTGGGGCGCAAATGGTCTCCGATCACGCGGCGTCCGCGCTCAAAGGCCGCGACCGCGATATGGTTGCGGTCTTCGTGGTCATCGGCAAAACCTCCAGTCTCAAACGTCTCCCAAAGCCCGTAGCGCCGCAATTTGATTTCGGCGCCAAGACGGATATTGCCGGTGAGCAGGCCGAGCATGGGCGGGTCCGGGAGGAGAAGCAGCTCGCGAATAAAATTTCTCACGCCGCGGCAGGCGTCGCCATCGGACTGGTGGAGGAGGTAATCGAGGTAAAAAATATAATGGTCAAAAAATATCTGGAAATTTTCCGGGGTGGCCGGAATCCGGTGGATTTTAAACATTTCGCGCACCAGGCTCACGTCGGTGCGGCCGGCAAAACTGATCCGCTCCACGCCGCCATGCGCCTGAAAGGCTGTCGCAAAGGTGTGGGCGAACGCTTTTTTGCCGACCCCTCCGGTATTTACGAGGGTTCCATCAATATCAAATAAAACGAGCCGTGCCATTTGGCTGGATTATAGCAAGAGAGAAAAAGTGGGCGAGATTTTTGCGGACCCATTTGGCGCCAAACGCTCCAGCCCGGATATTTCATATTGCGCTTGAAACGACGACAGACTGGAGCGCCGACAGGTTGTCGGCTTGGGACTTTCGGATGCCAAAAGCCGGTTGCAAACCGGCGCTCCGGCTTTGCGGGTGTGAAATATCCGGGCTAACGGCGGCGGTTGTATCCGATGTGCGAATACTTTTGCCGGGCCAGCGCCTCCACTGGTAACGAAAATTTCACATCCGGCGAAAAATTTTCCCAGCGAATGCCGGATGATCGTTCCGGGACCGCGCGCATGGCGGCTTCCCAATCTGCCCGCACGATTGGAAGGGGCGGCGGCTGGACCGAGCCTTGGATGAGCAGTCCGAGCTTGTTGCGGCGTTGCGCCGCGCCGGCAATTTTTCGTCCGTGCCAAAGCAGGTCGGATTTTTCATAGCCCGCGAAGCATTGTCCGGGCGCGGTTTTTTTGCAGCACGGAGCCAGTTCGGATTCAATGTTTAACCTGGCGAATGCGCCCCGGATCCAGTCATGGATGCGGCGATAGCTTTCTTCCGCTTTTAAGTCATGCCATTCGTGGCCGGGCGGCGCGGTAAAACTGTAAGTCCAGTCGGCATCGTGGGGCACGATGCCGCCGCCGGTGGGACGGCGGATCAACGGGCGCAAAAGCGTGGCGCGTTCCACTTCCGCAATTTTTTGAAAATAACCGAAGGTGGCGGCCGGCTCCGTCCAGCCGTAAAACCGGAGGATGGGCGCACCGAGCCGGGACGCATTTTCGAGCAACGCCTCATCCAGCGCCATGTTGAGGGCCGGCTCGCCTTTGCCGGAATTGAGCAGGAACCATTTCATTTTGCGAGCGGTTCCTTCACGCCAATCCGCGGGCATAGTTTCAACACTTCGCAATGGATGCAATCCGGCTTGCGCGCGAAGCACCGGCGGCGCCCGTGCCAGATCAACCAATGGCTGAACAGCGTCCATTGTTTCCGCGGGACCAGCGCCATCAAATCCCGCTCGATTTTTTCCGGGGCGAGATGCCGGGTAAAACCGAATCGGTGAGACAGCCGCGCCACGTGGGTATCGACCACGACGCCGACGTTGAGGCCGAAGGCATTTCCCAGCACGACATTGGCGGTCTTTCGTCCGACGCCGCCCAGCCGAATCAGTTCCTCCATCGTGCGGGGCACCTCGCCGCCGTGCATGGCGACAATGTCGTGGCAGGCGGATTTGATGTTCCGCGCCTTGTTCTTGTAAAACCCCGTGGAGCGAATGTCCTTTTCCAGTTCGCGGAGGTCCGCGCCGGCAAAGTCCGCCGCCGAGCGGTATTTTTGGAACAATTTTTCCGTCACGATGTTCACGCGTTTGTCGGTGCATTGCGCGGAAAGGATGGTGGCGACCAGCAGTTCCAGGGGGTTGGCATGGACCAGTTCGCAATGGGCGGCCGGGTAGGTTCTGCCCAGCCCGCCGACAATTTTTTTAGCGCGGGTAATTTTGGCTTTGGCGGATTCGCGGAACATTTTCGGGTTTTATTTTCCCACCCGGGAGATTTGTTTTTTGGCCCAGGCCCTGGCCGCGCGCGGCGTTTTTAACTCCTCCGCCAGTTGGAGATCGCGGATTTCATGCAGGAGGACGCCCATGGCCGGGCCGGGTTTCATGCCCAGGCCAATCAAATCATTTCCGGAGAGCAGCGGCGGCCGGATGGCCGGCTTCCGGTTCAGCTCCGCGGCCTGTTCCCGGAGAAAATCATAATGTTCCAGCGAACCATGGGAGCCGAGGCAATCGAGCTTGTGCAATTCCAACTCCAGCGGAAAAGTTTCGCGCAGCAGCATCCGGCGCAGCGTGGCTTTGCGCATCTGGCGGACGTCCTTGAATTGCATGTGGTGGAGGACGCCCGCCACAATATCTTCGATCTGTTTCCGCGAAAACCGCAAACGCTCCAGAATTTTTTCCGCCATGTTCGCGCCCGTTTTTTCGTGCCCGTAAAAGTGAATGGAACCGGTTTGCGGATCGCGTTCCGCCGTAACCGGCTTGGCGATGTCATGGAGCAATACCGTCCACGGCAGCCGCTCATCGGCGTCCGGCGGCATTTTCGAGAGCATCAATTTGATGTGTTCGAAGACGCTGCCTTCCGGATGATAATCCGGCGATTGGTCGCAGGCGATGGTGGCGGCGAGTTCGGGCAGGATTTGCTCCAGCAAACCGCTATCGCGCAACAAGGCCAGGCCCCGCGCCGCGTGGGGAGGACGGAACAGTTTCAGCAATTCATCGCGAATTCGTTCGGCGCTGATGATTTTGATTTTCGGCGCGAGCGCCTGGAGGGCGGCGAAGGTTGGCGGCTCGATCTGAAAATCCAATTGCGCGGCGAACCGGACGGCGCGCAGCAGCCGCAAGTGGTCCTCGGCAAAGCGCTCTTCCGGCTGGCCAATGGTGCGGATGATTTTCGCGCGCAAATCCTTCCGACCGCCGACCCAGTCGAGCGTTTTCTTCGAAATCGGATCGTAAAAGAGGCCGTTGACGGTGAAATCGCGGCGCCGGGCATCGGCTTCGGCATTCGCGAAATCGACGATTTCCGGCCGGCGACCATCCTGGTAGCCGGCTTCGGCACGGAAGGTGGCCACCTGGAATTGCTGTTGGCCTTCGATGACCACCATCACGCCGAACTTGCGTCCGACGGCGATGGTTTTCTTGAAAAGCTTTTCGACCTGATCGGGCCGCGCCTCCGTGGCGATGTCGAAATCTTGAGGCTCGCGCCCGAGCAGAAAATCGCGTACACAACCGCCGACCCAAAAGGCGGCATGGCCGGCGGATTGGAGACGGCGGACGATTTCAACGGCGGTGTCGCGTGGCGAATCAGTTGTCATTAATTATCTTTTGTCCCGGACGGCGACAGTTTTTCTTCAAACGCCTTAAATTCCCAGTTTAATCTGGTTCATCACTTTGTTTTGGCTTGATTGGGCTTGACTGGTTTGACCGGGGAGGACGAATTTCTTAAGCAGATCGCCCATCTCTTCCAGAGACGAGCCGGAGTTAATGATCCCAAGCAGTTCCGCCATTTTCCGGCCATATTCACCCCCGCCAAAGCCTTGGGCCATGACCTCGTTTTTTTGGCCGGCCAGCAAGACGTCGAGGGCGCGCACCTTGAATGCTTTATTCCTCTCACCCTCCTGCAGGCGGGGATTGAGTTTGGTGCGAATATCTTTGGGTAAACGAGCGATTTTTCCATTGCGGGTGATATTCATAAGCATGCTGGCACACTTTGCATGGCGCAATTGAATCACAAAAAAGAGGAAGTGTAATGTTGCTGGGAAACATAAAATGCGCGGCGAGGATGGAGGATTGAAGCTGGATGGTTGGATGACGGGAAATTCAGCCGTTACCACAGGCAATAGCAAATAGCCGCATCGCGGCTGACGCCGCAACCGAATTTTCAACCACGGATGGACACGGATGGACCCAACGCGGCTTGGGCCGCAACCACGCCAGGACGCACGGCAGTCGCGGTAGCGTCGTGGAGTGCGGCGGGTGGGGGTGGGGGCACACGCCGCTTTGGGGAAGGGGGTAAACATCGA
>JBKQUF010000162.1:0-4057 GCA_052140285.1 Limisphaerales bacterium
ATTCACCACGTCGAAGGTCACGGCGGTTCCGAAATCAACGACCACCACCGGCGCGCCAAACCGGGCTTTCGCTGCGATGGCATTGGCCAGGCGGTCCGCGCCGATGGAAGCCGGTTTGGGATAATCAATGCCCACGCCGCGCAAGTTCTTCGCCGACAATTCCAATGTTTCCCGCTTCCAGAGCAACCGGACGGTTTGGCGGACCAAGGGTGTGGCGCGCGGCACCACGCTGCATAACACCGCACCGTCAATCTTGAGCGCGCCCACGAATTTTTTCAGCCGCGCCGCGGCGGTCCCGCGAGTCCATTCGGGCGTCGGAATGTTGGTCTGGCGCGCCACGCGTTGAGAGCCGGCCAGCCCGACGTGGGTGTTCGTATTGCCGATGTCGAAAAGAATGATCATTTTTCCAGGGTGACGTCGCCGCCAAAAATCGGTTCGAGCCGGCCGTGTTCGGTGCGCAGCAACAATGCGCCCGCATCATCCAGCGATTCCGCCCGGCCGCGAAGGGTCCGGTCGCCCATGTGTACGGCCACATTTTTTCCGATGGTGCCGCAGTGCTCCTCCCATTCATTGGCAATTTCCAAAAAATTTCCGGCGGTAATTTCCGCATAGACTTCGTCCAGGCGGGCCAGGATGGCCACCGCCAATGCCGCGCGCGAAACCGGCTCCCCCGCCTCAATCTTCAGCGACGTCGCGGTCTTTCTCAGTTCCGCCGGAAATTCATTCGCGCCGAGGTTCACGTCGATGCCGATGCCCAGGATGATATAACGGACCTTGTCCAATTCGGCGCTCAGTTCGGTCAAAATGCCGGCAACCTTTTTTCCGTTGACCAAAATATCATTGGGCCACTTGATTTCTGGAAATAATTTGGTCTCGGCGACAATCGCCCGGCGCAAGGCCACGGCGGAAGCGACCGTCAACCGCGTGGTTTCCTGCGGGCGCAAATTGGGCCGCAGCAAAATGGAGAACCACAGCCCCTTGCGCGCGGGCGAAAGCCATTTTCTGCCCAGCCGGCCCCGTCCGCGCGTCTGCGATTCGGCAAACACCACCGCCCCTTCCCGCACCCCGTCGCGCGCCAGCTTTTCAATCACGTCGTTCGTCGAAGTGGTTTGCTCAAAAACCTGAATGTCGCGCCCGATGACCTTGGTTTTTCCCAGGCGCGCCAGCAGATCGTCCGCATGAAGCGCGTCCGGTTCGCCAACGAGCCGGTAGCCGAAATGCGGGCCGGCCTCGATTTCGTAGCCGAGCGCGCGCAATGCCTCGATGCGCGACCAGACCGCCGCGCGGCTGATCCGCAGCTCACCGGCGATGTCCGCGCCCGAGACCCCGTCGAGGTTCCCGCGCAGGGTGGTCAGGATTTTGGCGTCGGTGGTCATTCAAAATCCAATCCAATGTCCACCGCGCGCGCCGAGTGGGTGAGGGCGCCCACCGGGTGCAAAAGGGCTGTGGCTGTGGCCGGCGTTTTCTTACAGGCGGCGCGAATTTGAGCATGGAATAATTTCACGCCGCAAGTATGAGGGGAATGAAAAGGCGGAAAAGACAATTTTTGTCGAGACCCGGGTCGCGAACGGGCCAACGGGGCGCGCTGGACACGCTCCTTGGATTTAAAGCGTGTCTGAGGAATCGTAGGGGCCGACGTAAAGAGGCTCATTCTGATTCTGGGAAGGAATCCGTGGATAGTGGAAAAACTCGGATTAAAGACAGCGCGCGACAAGTGCGCTATCGTCCTATTATAGTAGTATATTTAATAATGTAGTTAGCTGATATTGTACTTGAGTAAACAAGTATAATAAGTCTTGACCAGACGGACAACATGATTTAGAAGAGGCATATCCTGACCAATGAAGCAGACGTATAGGCTTCATCGGCAGGCGTGGAGTCAGAGTGGTTATGAATGGAAAAGACAGCTTGGGTTGTGCGTCAAGAAGGGCAATACCCTTCAGGGGATGGTTTATACTTCGAGGACATCAAAATTCGGCGTGAATATGATTATGAAAATATTTTCCTGCTATTTAAACATTATCATTTTACTCATCAGTTCTGGCCTTTGTCAGGCACAGAGCACCAACAGCCAAGGCAACCAATCTTCCGTTCCGGCGCCGACACCGTATTCCATTGTGTCCAGCGACGCCAATTCGCGCGTCTGGGAGCGAACGGTTTATGAGCAAGGCACCAATGGCGAGACTGTCGCCACAAAACATCGCTACACGGAAATTAGTTCGGGTTTAAACCATTTAGTGAATGGACAATATGTCGCATCCAAGGAGGAAATTGATATTCAGCCGGACGGAACGGCGGCAGCGACCAACGGCCAGCACCAGGTCTATTTCCCGGCTAATATTTACAACGGCACCATCGCGATGATGACGCCGGATGGCCTGCAACTGCAAAGCCGGCCCGTGGGTTTGTACTATGAGGACAATTCCAACAGTGTACTGATTGCGACCCTGACCAAAAGTGTGGGGGAATTGGCGGGTTCCAATGAGGTGGTCTATCCGAACGCCTTTGAGGGCGCGGCGGCGAGCCTGCGCTACACATACACCAAGGCGGGCTTCGAGCAGGACGTGGTGGTTCAAGGGCAATTGCCTGATCCGGCGACACTGGGGCTGAACCCGGCCCGGACGCGGCTGGGGGTATTGACCGCGTTTTTTGACACCAACAATCCGGTCGCCACACCCGGTCCAACGGATCCGACGAATGGCTTGAGCGACACGACGCTGCAGTTCGGGGTGATGACCATGGGGCGCGGGCGGGCCTTCTCCATTGGAAACGCGGGACAAATCCCCCCTCCCGCCGTCGTGACACCCGCCTCCTGGCTGAATTGGATCACTAACGCCGCGCAACAATCCTCATCCTCCTCGCCCACCTTCAAACGGTGGTTCCAGTTGAATGGGCGCAATTTTTTGACGGAGGAAGTACCGTATCAGCGGGTGGCGGCACAATTGAAACAACTTCCGCCTACGACCGCACGGCTGAATGCCGGCAGCACCAATCTCCTGGCTTGGAACTCCTTTCTGAACACCATTCCAGCCCGCCTGTTGTCCCGCCCGGCACCCGGCACGACAACCAAGACGCAGGCCATGCGGTTGAGCCGGGTGGATTTGGATCAAACCCGAGCCTTGGTGTTGGACTATGAGACAGTGAACTCCAGCGGCAATTATACCTTTCAAGGCGACACCACTTATTATGTGTCGGGCCGTGTTATTTGGACTCCGTCACGCTTGAAGGGGGGACCGTGATCAAATATCCCAACGTCAATTCATTGCCTCCCATTCAGATAGGCTCCTGGGACGAAGCGACGGCATTTATTGAAGTCGAAGGGGCACTGGCCTGCCAAACGTCCAGCTATCATCCGGCCGTCTTCACTGCCGCCGACGATGATACGTTGGGAGATACTCTTGTTGGCATTTCAACGCACAATCCCACCGGCAACTTTTATGCGAACCCCGCGATCCTTGCGAACGGAAGCGTCAGTTTAAGCAATGTGCGGATCAATTATGCGGCGCAGGCGGTTTTGATGGAAGATAACTGCAATATCACTCTGTCAGACTCCCAAGTGATTAATAGTGGCAACATGGTGGTTCTTGGCTTTGGCGATGGAGACAGTGGTCCAGTGACATTGACTTGCAACAACTGCCTTTACAATAGCACTGATGCGCTTGTTATATTGGATCTTAATGATGGCGGCGATACTTACAACTTGAACAACTGCACGATTGACAACGTTTGTTATTTGGTCTATGGCCGAAATCCCAACGACAACGACGGCAACGCGGTTAACTGTATCTTTGCCAATATGGGCAACGTCGCTTCATGGGGAGGCAACAACAATGGGTTCTATAACAGCTCCCCCTTTGGTTATCCGTCGTTCACCGCCAGCACTTCTCCATTTCAAACCGTTGGCGAGGGCAGTTTTTATCTGGCTAACAATCCATTTCGAGGGAGGGGTTGGACCGGAATCAGTTCCAGCTTGCTGGCTGACTTGAAAACCAAAACGACCTATCCCCCAATTGCCCTTCCAGCATGGTTGAGAATTACTGGTGACCTGGCGCTCTTT
>JBKQUF010000163.1:0-14065 GCA_052140285.1 Limisphaerales bacterium
GTTTTTGAGCTGACTACCGCGGCAAATGCCTGCGCCGCCTCGGCATATTGCGTCCGTAGCAACTCTAATTCTGTAGCTACGCCATGCAATCGCGTGTCGAGTTGAAGAATTTGTTCTGTGCGGGAAATAAGCCCAGCAGATTCGGTTGGGATAAGGCGAAATAGTATTTGTCGGCGAATCGTTTGATCTCGAACTGCCTTTTGCAACTCTCGTTGAGTATAAAACCGCGCAGGCCATCTCTCCTTGAAAGATGCCGTCGGATTCGCAGGGCCACGGATGTCCATTGAAACAACCGGACTTCCCGACAGAAACTTTTGACGAGCCCTATCTTCAACATCTGCTTTAACGCTCGGTTCCTCGGGAAGCGCATAGTTGCCCGAAACACGCATTCCATCGAACAGGGTTGATTTGCCAGACATTCGGCCACCTATTACACAGGTGAAATCGGGCTTGAATCTGAATGTTTGGCTGCGTGGTTGATTTGTTGTCCGGTCTGTCCCCGCAAAAAACGATGTTCCGCCTTGGATTGTGAGCGAACGCAGCCAAGGCCGATCACTTGCTTTTGGATCGGGTAAATCTGTTTTAAGGATCATCTGGCCGTTGACTTTAGAATAGGCAATACGCAGCCTGGAATCATTCGCCAAAAAAGCTTGTTTGACCGCTGCGATTCTTGGTTGTGCAAGCTTTAGCAACGTAAAGCGATTCCCAATGTTGTTGATGGAATATGCATCGCTCGAATGAAAAAGTGCATGTCGATATTTAGCAAGACCTGTTTTGAGCCACGGCTTGTCGGCAAAGGCATCTTCTGGCACCCAAGAATCTTTCAGTTCTACAGCCGCAAGGAAATCATGTGGAAAAGCTTCAAGAACTTGACTCCGCAATGCAAAAAGCCCATGTGACGTGAAAGCGTGCGGAGCCAAACAAATATAATCCCAAGTCCCATTTGCTTTTTCGTGCAGACGCTGGAATTGATTAAATGCGGTCTTCGCATCTAAGCTGCTGATTTGGAGATTTCCGTTGCTCCATGGTGTGATAGCACCCATTACCGACGCAAAAACTTCAAGATAATTAGTGCGACCGATTTCTGGATCAAATAGAAAGAGCAAGTGCAGTCCATCGGCACCGCCTTGGAAATTTGGCTCAAAACCGGGAAACACAGCATATATTTTTTCACGAAACGACACTCCGTCATCGTCGTTTTCGCTATTCCACATATCGACGATGCGCCAAACGACGGAACTGTCGTCAGTTGTTCCCGCCTTCACAGCATGAGGCGTCAACCCAAGAACCTCAATTCCTTTGGCTATCGCAGACCGCAGAAACGCTCGCGCATATGCAGTCTGCACTGCCGGGTCAGTTGCAATTCCGGTTACGCCATCTGGTCGTTCTAAATTTGCGCATGGATGGTCGTCCAATGTGTGTAAATGGAGATCGTTTTTAAACCAACGCGCTCCAGGAACTTCTTCATGCCATTTGCTTGCGTGAATTCGTGAAAAGGTGGACATATTTCATGACTAATGGAGGTGATATTTCTGATGGCGAATTTTATCTAGTGTTTTTACATCACTTCAACCTCCAATCGTTTCGCCGCGTTTCGCCTGAATTCCAATTCAGGCACCGGATTTTGCCGCCGTTTGGGAAATTCATCATAGGTGCGGTCGTCCAGCTCGCGTCCGGTTTCTTTTTTGCGGACGCCGCCCCATTGTTTGAAAAAGAAGGCGACTTTGGCGCGGTGACATTGCGTGCGGATGTCCCGCACCCAGTCGGCAGCCATTGGCCGCGCACCCGGCCCGCTTTCGCCGCCGACAATCACCCAATCAATGCCTTTCAGATTGATCGGACCGAGATTTTCCAGCAGCGGTTCGATGCTCAAGAAACGGACTTGCGCCGGCGAGTCGCGGAGCAAATCAATGCGCGGCAGACCGTGCTGGCGGTTTTCCACGCTCACGCCCCACCAGATATGCGGCTGTTCCGCCGCGAACTTCAATTTGCCTTTCAGCAATTTCTGCATCCGTTCGGCGCGCTTGGTTAGAATCTGATAGGTGTGCCAGTTGGCGGCCTTCATCACACGCGCCACCTTGACGATGTAGTCATCCGGCACGCCGGGATGAAACAGGTCGCTCATGGAGTTGACGAAAATCCGCTGCGGGGTTGACCAGCGCAGCGGGTCGCCTAGTTTTTCCGGCACGAGGCGCAAGTCAAATCCCTGTTCAAACGGATGGCCGGGCACGCCGCGAAAGCGCTCGGCAAAGGTCTCGGCGTAGCAATGCAGGCAGCCAGGGCTGATCTTGGTGCAGCCGCGAACCGGATTCCACGTTGCATCCGTCCACTCGATTTTTGAATTGGCGCTCACGAGTTCAAATAATAATCCAGTCTGGCATAAAGGGTAGGACAAATGCGGTCATACCCTCACAAGAGGTTTTCGCGAATGAAAATCCTTCTTATTTTTTCTTCGGGAAATGTGCCTTTTCGTCTGCCCACGTCGCCTTCAATTTCCAGCAAATTTCCGCCTTCCAAATGCCGCAGCGTTGATTTTGGATTGATAAAGGGCGTTTCGGTCAGCGCAAAATCCCGAAAATGGGAATACGGCCTCCATTTTCCGCCCAGCGCGCGTCGCATTTTCTTCGCCCAAACCGCCGGCGCGTCAAAATCAAATTTCAGCAGTTCCTGGCCAACAATATCGTCGGAAAATGAATAATTTCCGGTCTGGTCAACTGCTCTCATGGCTTCCTTCATTTTTTCCAAACCAAAAAAATGCCGGCTGGCAAACACCAGATGATAATTCAGTTGGCCTTCGCGCGAATTCATGGCAAAGGCGAAAACATACGGCGCGATGGAGCGCAACCGCCGTTTGTAAAGCGCCAGAATTTGCGCCGAAAGCTGCGGCATCGGCAGATGCGGATCTAATTCCGCTTGCCAGCTCAGGCCGCCAGACAGCAAGTCAAGATGGGCCTGATTCTTTTCAACGTTTTGAGCGGTGACCAGCCTGCTGATGCCATCCGGGTCCAAATTAAGGAGAACCTCACAAGTGGATTGTTGGAGAATTTCGGCGATGACTGTGAACGGTAGCCCGGTGGCCCCAAACGGATCAATAAAGGCGAATGTTGGTGCCAGTTGTTTGCCCTCGCGCCGGAAATCTTCCAGGATGCCGCCAACCTTTTCTTCAAAGGAACCTTTTTCGACCCTCCATTTGAATTGTGATGGCCAGGAGATTGCTGAAATCGTTTCACGCAAATTGTCGGCAAATTTCGGATTCTTTTCGACGAATAAAAAACAGAATTCCGTTTCGCGGAGTTTGTGCGGGAATTTGATCAGCGCTTCCTTCGCGGCCTGAAGCGCGACCAGGGGAGAGCTTTTATCGGTGTTCGTATAGCGGCCCGGCCCGGCAAAGCCATCAATATAAACCAATCTGCGGTTTTGGGGATTGCTTCCAACAATTGTGAACCACAGGTAGAGGTAACGCCCGATAATTTCCAACTTGGCCAGAGTGTGCGGCTGTGCTTCCCATAATTTTGTTGGCTTGAACGATGGCATTCTGAAAACCCAATTTTTAAGATTGATTGGCTGAATACGCCCGTCCCCGGTTTTTGTCCAGCGTTTTCAACGCCTGATCATCGGCGATTCGCTTTCATCTTTGTTCCTTTGCGTCTTCGTTGTTATTCCCAAATCCGCTTCTTTCGCTTTTCTGCTTTCCGCCCTCCACCTTCTGCCTTCCGCCTTCATTTCATGTTTCCCAGCAACATTACGCTTTGGGCCTTTTATGCTTAACTCGCAGGGATGCAATTGAAATTTCCGATTTCGGCGGGGATCGCAGTCCCGAAAGCTTTCGGGGCTGCCGTTCGAGGCGTCCCCGCCTCGAACACTTCCGGACATTCGCGACGAGGCGTCGCGAACAACGCGCGAGGCGCGCGTGTTTCCCATACCTGCGATTTTCCCATGTTCTCCTCGTTTTACGCATTTTTGCGCTTATTTGCATGGATGGATGCGAACTGACGCGACGCGAGTTAACGTGTTTTAACGTTAATTAACGCGAATTAACGCATGAACCCGACGGACCCACACCTCACCCTGGCCCTCTCCCCTCCCATCCGATGGGAGCGGAGAGGGAAGAGCGGGCGGATGCCAGTGGTCGCTCGGAAGCCCGGCAGGATGCGGCAGGTTCAGAGGGTCAATGCGCGAAAATCTCCGAGGGCGGAGTTCCGCTAAACTGTCCGGCGCTGGACGGAAATCACAGTTCGCGGAGGGCGAAGGCGATGGGGAGGCGGGCGGCGCGCACGGCGGGGAACAAGCCGCCGACGAGGCCGATGGCCGCGGCCCAGATAATTCCCTGCGCCAGCAATTGCGGGGTGACGCGGAAGGCAAAGGTGATCTGGCCAAAGCTTTGGAAGTTCATGGTGGAGGTGTGAAAGCCGTTGAAGGCAAAATAAGCCAGCGCGCCGCCAATGACGCCGCCGACGAGCGCGAGGACCAATGATTCGAGCAAGAGGGACACGACCACCGCGCCGCCGCCAAAGCCCAGCGCGCGCAAGGTGGCAATTTCCCGGGTCCGCGCCGCGACCGCGCTGTACATGGTGTTCAACGCGCCAAACACCGCGCCGAGGGCCATCAGAAAGGCGATGAGAAAACCGAGCGTGGTGATCAGTAGCGTCAGGGTCTGGGATTGCTCGGCGTAGTAATCGGATTGGCGGGTGACGTCCACACTGACTTGCGGGTTGGAGGTGAGGGAATCCTTGAGTTGTTGGAAGGATTCGGGGGAATTCAAACGGACGGAAACGGACTGAAAAGTATCGCCGCGGTTATAGGCGTCCTGAAGGATTTTGGCGTCGGTCCAGATTTCGGATTCGGCGGCGCCGCCAGTGGCGGTGAAGATGCCGACTACGGGCCATTGATAACGGCCGACCTGGATTGTCGAGCCAATCTCCAACCCGGCGAATTCCTGGGCCGCGCCGCTGCCGACGATGACTTCGTCCTTGCCCCAATCGAACATGCGGCCCTGGACGATTTTGACTTGGTCATGGACTTGGAAGGCGGGGAGTTCAACGCCGCGGAGGGGTACATTGGCATCGGTGTGGGTGGTGCGTTTGGGCAGATCAATGATGACGAACAATTCCGGGGAGGCGAGCGGCCCCTGGGAGCCATGGGCGATGCCGGGTGAATCAGCGATGATGCGGGTCCCGTCGCGGTCAAGACCGCTGACCATTTCGCTGTCCGAGCCGCTACGCAGAATGATGGCGCCGTCGGGGTCGGCGGAGGAGACCATGGCATGGCGAAAACCGGCGGCGATGGAGAGGACGCCCACCAGGACGGCAACGACCCCGGCGATGCCGATGATGGTGGCGGCGACGGAGCCGCGGCGTTGGGGGACACTCAACAGCCCGAATTTGGTGATCGAGCCAATCTGTGAGAGCCAATTAATGGGGCCGGCCATGGGTTTGATAAATTACGGGTTAATTGATTTACATACGTCGCAAGGCGTCGGCGGTGCGCAGGCGCATAGCCTGGATGGCGGGAATGATGCCGGTGACGATTCCAAGCACGATGCTGATGCCGAAGCCGATAAAAAGAGCGTTGGTGGGCAGATAGAACAACGGCAGGAGGCCGGCGAGGTTTTGGGCGAGCACCGGAGTGATGGCGCGGGCCAACAGCAGGCCGGCGGCGCCGCCGATGATCGAAATCAGGCACGATTCCGCGAGGACGAGAGCGACGATCTGGCCGTTGGTAAAACCGATGGCCTTGAGCACGCCCAATTCGCCAGTGCGCTCGCGCACGGCCTGGGCCATGGTATTGCCGGTGACGAGGAGGATGGTGAAGAAGACGGCGCTCAGAATGGAGGCGATGATGAAGACGATATTGCCAATCTGGCTGGCCCAGCCCTGGACAAAGGCGCCTTCCGGCTCGGTCTTGGTTTCGGTGGGCGAGTTCTCAAATTCCGCGTCCACCTGTTTGGCGACTTCGGCGGCCTGCGTGGGGTCTTTAATGCGGATGGTGTACCAACCGATCTTGCCCTTGGCGCCGGCCTGACGCGCTTCGTCGAAATAATCGTAGTGAAAGAATAATGGGGTGGTATCGGTGCCTTTGTCCTTGCCGTCGAAGATGCCGACAATATCGAAGGTCCAAGTGGTGGATCCGTCGGGCAGGGTCCAGATAGTGGAACGGATGGGGATTTTGTCGCCGATTTTCCAACCGAAGCGATTGGCGGTGCGGCGTCCGACGATGGCGCCAGTGCGGGCGGCGACCCAGGCGTTGGATTCATCCGGGGAGAGGATGAATTCGGGGTGCATGCGGAGGAATTTTTCCGGTTCGACGGGGTTTTGCATGAAGAAATTTTTTGGGTCCTGATAGATGCCGCCGAACCACGTCTGGTGGGTGGCGAAATCGACGCCGGGAATTTTTTCGATTTCCGCCTCATAACTGATGGGGAGGAAGTTGATGATGGAAACTTTTTCACGGACGATCAGGCGGTCGGCGCCGGCGAGGGCGACGCCGCCGACGAGGGCCTGTTGGATGGCCGCCAAAATGCCAAAGAGCATGAACGCCACTACGATGGACAGGATGGTCAACGAGGTGCGCAGCTTTTTGCGCCGCAAATTGCTCCAGACAAGGTGCAGATATTTCATTTCATGGGTTCGTCCGCCAACTGGCCTTTGTTCAAATAAATGGTGCGGGCGGCGCGGGCGGCGGCGTGAGGGTCGTGAGTGACCATGATGACGGCCTTGCCGTGCTCGCGATTCAGTCCCTGGAGCAGGTCGAGAATTTCATCGCCGGACTTGCGGTCGAGGTCGCCGGTCGGCTCATCGCAGAGCAACAAGGTGGGGTCGGTGACAATGCCGCGGGCGATGCCGACGCGCTGTTGTTCGCCGCCGGAGAGGGTGCGCGGATAATGTTTGGCGCGGTGCGACATGCCGACGACGGCGAGGGCGGTTTCGACGTGCTGCTGGCGTTCGGCGCGGGTGAGATGGGTGAGCAGGAGCGGCAATTCGACGTTTCGCTCCGTGGTCAGGACGGGCATGAGGTTATAGAGTTGGAAAACGAAGCCGACATGACGGGCGCGCCAGGCGGCGAGGCGATGGTCCGACATCTGGTCGATGCGCTCGCCGCCGACGAAGACGGAGCCGCTGGTGGGACGGTCAAGTCCGCCAATGAGGTTAAGAAGGGTGCTTTTGCCGGAACCGGACGGTCCCATGAGGGCGAGGAATTCACCGGCCGGCACGCGGACATTGGCGTTGGTGAGGACGTGGATGTCCTCCGCCCCGCGGTGAAAGATTTTTTCGACGTTTTCGACGCGGACCAGCGCGCCGTTGGCGGATTGATTATCGCTCATAGATTTTTTTCCTTTACGGTCATGCCATCCTGCAAATTGTCGGGCGCGGCTAGAACAACTTTATCGCCGTCGGAAACGCCGGCGCTGAGGAGGGAATCGTCATTTTGGGTGTCGCGGACGGTGACAGCACGGCGCTCGACGCGGCCGTCGCGGACGACGAAAACGATGTCACGCCCGTCGCGGTTGAGCACGGCGGTTTTGGGGACGATCACCAGGTGGCCGGGAGAGGTTTCGCCGGTGTCGCGGAAGGCGACCTTGACGGACATGTCGGGCAGGATGCGCGGGTCGAGCTGGTCGAAGCCGACACGGACCTTGACGGTGGATTTATCGCGGTCGGCGGTGGGGATGATGGCGATGACTTTGCAAGGGATGGTCCAATCGGGATAAGCGTCGAGGGTGGCTTCAACGGCCTGGCCGGGTTCGACGCGGTTAATATAGCTTTCGTTGACATCAATTTCGATTTCGAGCGATTTCATGTCCACGATGGTGCCGATGCCGGTGCGGGTAAAGCCGCCGCCGGCGGAGATGGGCGAGATCATTTCGCCGGGCTGGGCGTCCTTGGTGGTGATGACACCATCGAAGGGGGCGCGAATGATCATGTCATCCATCTGCTGCTGCCATTCGTCCACGGTGCGTTCGGCGGTGATGATGTCGAGTTTCTGTTGGACGAGATGGGCCTGCAAGGCCTTGGCATTTGATTGGGCGAGGTCGAGGTCGGATTGGGATTCGATATGTTGGGCGGACAGCGCCTGGGCGCGGATGTATTCCTGGTTCGCGTCGTCGAGCTGCGCCTGGGTCTCGGCGACGGCCGCGCGGGCGGAGGCCAATTGGGCAACGGCGACATCGAGGCTGGTTTTGACATTGGAATCGTCCAGGCGGGCGAGGACCTGATTGTTGGTGACTTTCAGGCCTTCCTCGATAAGGACTTCGATGACTTTGCCGGTGACCTTGGAGGAAACGGTGGCCTCGCGCCGGGCGGTGACATAACCGGAGGCGTTCAAGACGGTGCGCTGGGCGCCGGCGCTGTTGGCGTCATGCGCCACGGCGGTCTGGACCTGGATGGCGCCCGCGTGCGAATGCCACCAAAATAGAGCGCCGACGGCAAGCAGGATCGGCACGACGATGACCAGCCAGGAATTGGATCGGGGTTCCCGTTCCGGGCGGCGTTCGATTTTCAAACCATCAAGCGAAGACGAACTCATACCAATTTTACAAAAAAACCCGATTTTAGCCTGCGGGTCAAGCCGCGCTCTGTTAATTCGGGCTTTCTCATGAGAAAAAAGCGCCGGGGGGGACAGAAAATTGCCGAGAATGGAATTTTTCGGGGGCCGGGAACTTTTTGACGGGTGAATCCTCTCAGACTACGAACAGAGAGTTTTAATCACAAAAGAGAGGAGAATTAATGAAAAAAGGATTCAAACTAATAATTGTTGCAGCGGTCGGTTTGGGGGTGACCGCGATTTCCGGCCAGGGCCAGGATGCCAGCGCCACAATATCGGATGTGGCGGTGAGCGGGGGCTATGATTATACAATCGAACTGTCTGACACGGGCGGCACGGACCTGGACAGTTTCTGGTACGGATGGACACAGGGAGGGAATAACCTGCCGTCGGACCCAAGCAACGCGGGCAATTCGCTGGGGTGGGGCAATGATCTGGATGGCAACTCCATTGAATGGGAAGGTGGCACAGCGATGACGCCCAACAGCATGGCGACCTTCACTTTTTTCAGTTCATCAACGCCCGCGCAGATAACGGCCTCGCCGTCCGGCGAATCGGTGGCGTATGTGGGGAGCATTGATTTCAGCCAGGGAGCATCCGGCGACAGCACTGGGGAGTTTTCGCCAGTGTTGACCGCGGCGCCGGAGCCGTCGGAACTGGCCGTGTTCGGGATTGGCCTGGCATTGGCAACGGGTTGGCGGCGATTTAAGATCGCCAAGACTGGTTTCGGACGCGCATAGGATCAACTTTTTCCGCCACCATATCCGGTTCCAAAAAGGCGAATGGAAATTTCCATTCGCCTTTTTTTAAAAAATCGGTCTAATTTGCTGTCACTGCAATATGGGCCGATTATCAAAACAAATATCCGTGGTCCGAATCGGAAAGCTATTTTTGCTCCTGATGCTTGCCTCTTATTTTGCCTTGTGCGCGGGCATGGGCATCTTCCAGCGTTCGTTTCTTTATTTTCCGAAGAAGTCAGTCACATCGGACGTGGAGCAATTGGCGAAATCAGCGAACCTCCAACGCTGGACTAATTCGGACGGACAGTTCATCGGATTCAAACGCGAGTCGTCGAGGCTGCCGGTGGAAGGGAGCGTATTAGTGATTTACGGCAATGGAAGCACGGCGACGGGCAGTTCACATTACGCGGATGAGATTCAGGACGTTGCGCCGCTGGATGTTTATATCTTGGAATATCCCGGCTACGAAGATCGGGCCGGTTCGCCCAGTCAGAAGAGTATTTTCCGGGCAGGAATGGAGGCATTGCAAGCGCTTCCGACGAACCGGCCGATTTACGTGGTGGGAGAATCGCTGGGCACCGGCACCGCTTCGTATTTGGCGGGGATATTTTCCAACCGGGTGGCGGGCGTCGTTTTGCTTTCGCCATTCAACCGCCTGACGGATGTGGCGCAATATCATTATCGGATTTTGCCGGTTTGGCTGTTGCTGATGGATCGGTTCCCGTCGGAAGATTATCTCCGCAATTATCATGGCAAAGTCGGGGTGATGGTGGATGGCGGCGATGACATTGTGCCGGAGCGGTTTGGGCTGCGTCTGTATGACGGTTACGACGGGCCGAAAAAGCTTTGGGAATTTCGGGATGCCGAACACACCCAAATCGCCGGATCTGTATCGGAATTTTGGAATGAAGTGATTGGATTCTGGAGAAACAACGGATAACTTTTCGCCCATATGTTTCGCATTGGTATAGACTTGGGTGGCACAAAGATTGAAGGCATCGTCCTGGATGGCGGCGGCAAAGAGTTGTTCCGCAAGCGGATTGAAACGCAGCGGGAGCTTGGCTATGGCCACATCCTCAATCGCATCCGGGAACTGCACGGCGAACTGGCTGCGCGGGTGGAAAACCGGGCGCATACCCTGGGCATCGGCGCGCCGGGAGTCGTCTCGCCGCGCACGGGCCTGATGAAGAACTCGAACACGGTCTGTTTGATCGGGCAACCGGTGAAGGCGGACCTGGAAAGACTTCTCGGCCGGAAAATTGAAATTCAAAACGACGCAAACTGTTTTGCGATGGCGGAGGCGTTGCATGGCGCGGGGAAGGGAAAAAATCTGGTGTTCGGCGTCATCATGGGGACGGGCTGCGGCGGCGGGATTGTCCACCGGGGGGAAGTGGTGGTGGGACGGCAGGCCATCGCGGGGGAGTGGGGGCATACGAGCATCACGCCGGAGGGACCGGCATGTTACTGCGGCCAGCGGGGTTGTGTGGAGACGTTCATCAGCGGCGGAGGCGCGGAGGCGCGTTATGCGGAGCGGTTTGGAATAAAAAAATCATTTCGCGAAATCGAGAAGGAATATTACGCGAAAGAACCCAAGGCGGTTGAATTTATGGACACGTTCTTCGACCATTTCGGACGGGCGCTGGCGAACGTGATTGATATTTTGGACCCAGACGTGGTTGTTCTGGGAGGTGGTGTTTCAAATTTCGAGGCGCTGTACACCGAGGGCGTGGCGCGGGTGGCAAAGTATATTTTCAGCGATTCACTGGAAACGCCGGTCGTCAAAAATCAACTGGGCGATTCGGCCGGAGTGATTGGGGCGGCATTGACAGGAGTTTAACCATGACCACGATTCTGATAGCGACGCGCAATCTGCACAAGGTGGAGGAGATCCGCGCGATCCTAGGCGGAGAGTTCCGCTGCCTGACGCTCAATGATTTTCCGGGCGCGCCCACGGTGGAGGAAGACGCGGCGACTTTTGAGGGCAATGCCACAAAAAAGGCCGTGGAATTGGCGAAATGGATTTGCGATCAAAAAAAGACAAACATTCAACATCCAACATTCAACATCCAACGCCCCAAACCGGATTTTGTATTGGCAGACGATTCCGGGCTGGAGGTGGATGCGCTGGACGGAGCGCCCGGCGTCCATTCCGCGCGTTTTGCCGCGTTAGACACAGGGAAGCCCGGCAATTCGTCGGATGCCGACAACAACGCCAAGTTGTTGCGGCTGCTGAAAGCAGTTCCGCTCGAAAGACGGACGGGGCGGTTTCGTTGCGTGATTGCGCTGACGATGGTTCCGGAAACCGGGATCGAAAGCGCGTCGCCGGTTTGTTATGCGGACGGCTTTGACACGCAAACTTTCAGCGGCGCGTGTCCGGGGAAAATTCTGTTTGAGCCGCGCGGGAAGAACGGTTTTGGATACGATCCGCTATTCGTGCCGGACGGATACGAGAAGACGTTCGCCGAACTGGGCGAGGACGTGAAAAACAAAATCAGCCATCGCGCCAAGGCGCTGGGGCGTTTGAAACAATGGCTGGATTGAATCTACTCAAACAAACTGGCCAGTTTCAATTTTTTACGGAGCAGGCCGTTGTCGGCAATCATGCGCAGACGGCCGTCGGGCAGGGATTTGAGGAACATTTCACCGCCGGAACATTCGACCATCAGGCCGCCCGCGGCGATATCCCAGAGATTAATGGTGCGCTCGAAATAAACATCGAGGCGGCCGCTGGCGACGTAGGCCAGTTCGAGGGCGGCGGAGCCCATGATGCGGATTTTTTTGGCCTGGCGCGCGAGGCGGATAAGGTGCGGCAGGCTCTTCTCCAGATTTTCTTTGCTCTTGGAAAAACCGAGCGCGATGATGGCTTCATCCACGCGGGAATGTTGGCTGCAATGGACGACGCGCCCGTTCAATTTGGTTTTGCCGCCCCGGGTGGCGGTCCAAAGTTCATCGGTAAACGGGTCGTAAATCACACCGAGCAACGTGGCATGTGACAGGTGACTGGTGACATGGTTCCGCAAGGGACGCTGATTGCTTTTCCTGTCACTTGGCACGTGCCACTTGTCACCCTGGCCTTGCAACGCAATCGAGACCGCGGCGTGGGGCAGGCCGAAGAAATAATTTACGGTGCCGTCGATGGGATCCACCACCCAGCGATACGCGGCATTCACATCGCCGGAATCGCCTTCTTCGCCCAAAAGGGGAATTTCGGGGAAGGCCTGGCGCAGGATTTTTTCAATCAACTTCTGGCAACGGACATCCAATTCCAGCTTGATGTCGTGGGCATCGAAGAGTTTGACGCGTTTGGGCTGATACCGGTTGTCGCGCATGACTTTTCCGGCGGCGCGGGCGGCTTGGACGGCTACATTGAGTGCAATTGGCAATTTCACAAAGGACATGGTGCCTTCGGAATGGCCGAGGGTCGAGATTTTTTGGAGAATTGCTAATTGCCCAAGGCAGCCAGCGATGCTTTGGCGTGGGCCAATTTATCCTGCCATTCCACCAAGCGCTGCTTGTGCTCTTCGAGAACAGTTGCCGGGACTTTCCGGGTAAAATTTGGATTGCTCAATTTGGATTGAACCTTGGCAATTTCGGCTTCGCATTTCCCGATTTCTTTTTGAAGACGGGATTTTTCCGCCTCCACATCAATCAAGCCTTCGAGCGGCAGGAAGAGTTCGCCCGGTTCGCCGCGAACGGCCAGGGTGTTCTTGGCCGGTTGAAATCCGGGGTTCACTTCCACGCTTTCGGCGTTCAGCAATAATTTCAAGACTTCGATGTCGTTAGGCGTGGTTTTCCCCGCGGGTTGGAAGATGAATTTCACTTTTTTGTTGGCCGGCAGGCCCGCGTTGCGGCGCAGATTGCGTCCCCGGGCGATGAATTCATTTCGCGTTTCGACGAATTTTTCATCGGCTTCATCGAGGCGGTAGAAATTTTTGAAATCGTCATCGAGCGGCTTGGGCCAGGGCGCGAACATGATGGTCTGGCCGCCCTGTTTTTCGGGCATGTCATGGCTGTAACCCATGCCGTGCCAGAGTTCCTCCGAAATAAACGGCAGGAAGGGATGAAACAAGCGCAGCAGATGCGAGAGTGCAAAATCGATCACGGCGAGGGTGTTGACTCGTTGCGCGATTTGTTCGGGGAGCGCACGCGCCTCGCGTGCAGTCGAAGTCGCGCCGGCTTCGACATTTTTTGCCGTTGAATTTTCGGTCGGCGAGGCGCCGACCGGTGCAGCCGGGGCGGCTGCGCTCCCCAAAACAGCTTTGCTGGCCTCGATGTACCAGTCGCAGTATTCGTTCCAGAAAAAGCGATAGAGAGCGGCGGTGGCGTCGCTGAATTTGTATTCGGCGAAGGCGGCGTCAATCTCGCGGATGGCGGCGTCGAGTTTGAGCAGGATCCATTTGTCATCGGACGTGAGCAGTTGAGGATTTATTTCACCCTGGACTTCACCGCCCTGCATCTGGCGGAAACGGCAGGCGTTCCAGAGTTTGTTGCAGAAATTACGGCCGAGTTCGACGTTCTGTTCATCGAACAAAATGTCCTGGCCGAGCGGGGCGCTGCGCATGGTGCCGAAGCGGAGGGCGTCGGCGCCGTATTTGCCGATGAGGTCGAGCGGGTCGGGCGAATTGCCGAGGCTCTTGGACATTTTGCGCCCCTGCTTGTCCCGGATGATGCCGGTGAAATAGACGTTCCGAAACGGCAGATCCCCCATGTACTCGTATCCGGCCATGATCATGCGCGCGACCCAGAAGAAAATGATGTCCGGTCCGGTGACGAGGTCAGTGGTG
>JBKQUF010000164.1:0-6699 GCA_052140285.1 Limisphaerales bacterium
GGAACCCGCCTGGATTCCAAATGATATTAACGCCGCTGCCTTCACCGCCGACCAAATATTGGCCGTCAGAGTAAATATAGTTGGTTCCAAATTCGATGTACTCAACGGGCGCGAAGTTGCTGGAGAGACACCAGCCGCTGGCCCACACGCCGTCGGGAGCGAGTGCAATGCCGCGGACACTGGCATCCAAAGACGCAAGAGCTTCGCGTGCCCACAAGGGGTTGCCGTTGGAATCAAACTTGGCGAGGAAGGCTTGGTTGAAATCGCCCGCGAAAACTGGCGGATAGGCCGGCCCGGCGATCATGTCGTTGCCAAAGAAGGAAGTCTCGTCATAGTCGCCATCGACATAGACGTCACCGGCGGAATTGGCGACGGCGGCGAGCGGCGTGGTGGTGACGCTGCCGTAGGTGGTGGCGACCTGTGGATTTCCGTTGGTGTCGTAGCGCGCGAAGTATTCTCCCCGGGGCAGCGGGAAGTTGACCGTAATCGGGCCAAACGAGGCGCTGGGGCCATAGGCCACGCCGGTGAGAAACAGGTTGGTTCCGGAAACGGCGAGGCGCGGCACATCATCGATCACCCCTGTATAATAGGGGTTGCCACCACCGCCGCCGCTTGCGGCGCCGACCCCACCCACCCAAATTGCATTCCCGGTATTGGCGTCAAGGCAGGCAACCGCCCACGCGCGGTCGGTGAGATTCGAAGTGCCGCCAATGACAATACTGGTGGTGCCGCCGGTTGTGGCGGTCGTGGCGCTGACGTAGAGACGTCCGGCGCTATAAGCAAGGTACTGGACAAAGGACGACGGGACCAGTTGCGACCAGCGGACGGCGCCGGTGGGGTCCAATTGGATGATGATGTCCTGCTGGCCGACGACGTTGTAATTACTGCTGCCAACCGTTACGGCGCCGGAACCGAACAAGGCGGCCATCGTGACATTGCCGGAAGCATCAGAGACAAGGCAATTGATCACTGTGAAAGCTCCGCCTGGGCCACCGAAAGTTTTCAACCAGGCCGTATTTCCATTCGTGTCGAAACTGGCAAGGAAAACGCCATTTCCCATCAATTCATTGGTGCCGAGCCAGTTATTGCCCGTGTAATTTCCGGAGAGATAAACGCCGCCGTTGGTCGCCAGAGCGACGCTGAGCGCGTAGGAGTTCCCGCTGCCGTTGTTGGTGATGGCCGCGGCCCAAAGCGGCGAGCCGGCAGGCGTTTGCTTTACTACGGCCGCCGCGTCGCCGCCGGAACCGGAGTCAAAGTTTTGGCTGCCAACACTCATGTTGCCGCCAAATTCAGCGGCCGTATAAATGTTGCTGCTCGCATCCACCACGGCCCCGTAATAGTAATCCTTGGTAAAGGCCTCAGGATCTTGCGCTTCAAATGGCGATTTGAAAGCGCGCGACCAATCCGCCGGATACGGCGCGCTGACAAAGCTGACGGCGGCGGTAGTGGTGATGGCCGAACTGACAACGTTGCCGGCGATGGCATAATATTGCCCGGCCGCGCCGGCGGCGCCGGAATTGGTGGGAATCAACCAGGAACTGGTAGCGCCGGGAATCGCTCCGAAACCGACTTTATACCATTGCCAGTTGGCGGCGGGAACGCTGGCGGCGCTGGCATTCAACCACACGGGATAACCGGGATAGTTGGTCTGATCAAATGGATTGAGGGTGATGACCGGCGCGGAGTCGGGCACATAACTGACTTCATCCAGGAAACCCGCCTCGGTCGAATTCGTATCCCCGTAGGCGTAGGCAGTCCAGCTCACCGTGTGTTGGCCGGCGGGAATGGAAAAAGGCCCGTCCTGGTACCAACTGGTGTCGTGATAAATGTCATCGTCATCACCACCGTCGATGGCGAATTCAAGATCGAAACTTCCGCTGGGATCGGCGATGCTGGACCAATAAAAGGTCAGCTCTCCCGGCCCGGTGACCGTGGTGGAAATGGTGGAAGATTGCTGGCTGGTGACGCTGCCGCTTTGCGCGGCGGAAATTCCATCCGCGGTGTTGGTCGTCTCGATGAACCAATCCGTGTCGCCACCGGTGGCCCAAGCCAAATTGGTCGTGCCCAGCGCAACATTGAACTCCGCGCTCGTTCCCGTAACATTCGCCACCGACAAGCCCGGATTGTCATAAAGATAGGCCACATCACTCGCCGACAGCACGCCGGAATAAATTTGCACGTCATCCACCTGCCCGCTGTAGGCGGAGGAGGCTTCCCCGCCAATCGAAACATACTGGGCGCCGGTGAGCGCTTCAGTGCTCGCCACATCGGAATTGTCGAGCACGCCGTTGATGTAAATCTTTTTCTCGCCGGTGGTTTGATCACGGGTGGCGACGATGTGGACATAATTGCCCGTCGTGACAGATTGCATCGAATGGAGGGTATCATCGTGCCCATCGGGGTCGGTGGTGCGGAAGGCTGCCTTGGCGCCGGTCAGGGCCACCGGAGTTGCGCCCAGGTTGTTGTTGTCGGCATAGATGACCGACTGGCCGTTCCAGTCATACAGATTATCCCCATCGTTGCCCACCACGTTGGTGGTGTTGATCCAGGCCGAAACGCTAAAACTGCCGGCGAGCGTGTTCGTCCAGCTCGTAAAGGCCTGGCCGCACGGCGTCATGCTGCTGTCGCCAAAAAACTCCACCGCTCCGCCGCCCGCAATGGCATTGGTGCTGAATACGTGTCCGGTGGATCCCCAACCGCTGCCGCAGTAGATGTCATTGCCATTGCCTGTGGCATCCGCGCCCAGGTCGCCGCTATTGTCGAAAGTATAGTGGGCGATCAGGGTGTGGCCGCCGGAAGCACTGCTGGAACCGGTGGCGGTGGATCCGGGACTGGCGTACAGCGCGGCTACCTGGCTGGAAGACAAAATGCCCGCGTAAAGCTGGAGGTCATCCAATTCTCCCTGAAAGTATTGGTTCGGATTCATGTTGTTCGGGTTGGTTTGGGAGGCGTCAATCGCGCAGCCCACGGCCACCGAGCGGATATCACTCAACGGGTTCATGGTGGCGAAATCGCTATTGTTCAAAACCCCATCAATGTAAATGTCCTTCTCGCCAGTCTCCTCGCTGCGGGTGACCACTACGTGGTGATAATTGCCGTCATTGATATCGGCGGCTGAATCGAGGGTATCATCGCCACCGGGGCCACCGGTGTTAATGCCAATTTCGCCTCCATCCAGCGCAGCGGGAATAACATCGTTATAAAGACCGGGAATATCGGCGGCAACGATTCCAGAACCGAAATATCCCGGACCATTCTCATCACCGGTGTTTTGGGTTGTCTTGATCCAGAACGACAACGAAAAATCGCCGGCCAACGTATTCAAGATGCTGGCGGGGGGCGTCGAATAGGTCAAAAAACCGTTGCCATCGAAGTAGGCCGCGCCATTCCCGGCTTCAGCATCGTTGGTTGAAGCAATCGCATCACCGCCGTTGAAATCCAGGTTGTAACCGTTGCCGCTGCTATCCAACCCAATGTCGTTGGTGTCGTCAAAAGCATAATGTGCGACCAGGGTGAGGCTGGAAACGGGAGGATTGGTCACGGCAAAGGAAAAAGTGTCTCCGGTTTCAAGGACATTCGTCGTCTCCCATCCGTCTAATGACTCCGAATTGGTGGTCATCGGGGTGGTGGTGGTGAAAAGGAGTGGTGAGTTATTGGTGAGATATTGCAACTCCAGGCTGCAATTCATGCCATTGGGAATCGTAAAGGGCACCGACCAGGTTTCCTGGGTGGCGGCCAGGCTGGCATATTGGAAAAACGAATAATCCCAATTGAAGACATAAGTGTTGTTGTAAACCGGCCAATTGGTTGGTCCCTGCCAGGTGAACGTCGGTTGGTTGGGAATATTCAGTTCATTTTCATAAGGATAAGTAAAGACCATGGCCGGCAGCATGTTGCTGGTCACGTCGGGCGCGCTGACCGTAAACGTATAAGTGTTGGTGGTGGTGTCGTTGGTGAATACGATGGTCCACGCGCCATTGGTGATCTGCGCCATCACGGAATTGAAGTCGGGATAGGAATTTTCCGTGCCGTTCAAAGTGTTGACGCCATTGGCAATGTTAGTGGTCACCTGCAGTTCACGCCAGGAGCCGTTGGTGGTCTGCAATGCGGAATAGAAGGGCGAAGAGATGAAATAGGTGCCCTGGGTGGCGGCCGGCCCGATGGAATTCGTGTAAAGCGGCGTGAAGAATTTATAAAGCTGGCCCTCGTTAAACCGAACCACGTGGATCTCAATCGTCAAGCCGGCATGCACGGTCGGCGCAAAACCGAGACAGGCGGCAATCAACATCAACGCTTTGGCGGACGAACGGAGGGCGCGGGCAATGGCATTTCTCATGGAATGGGTTTGAGGGTTAAAGCCTTTGGACTGGTGGGCTAAACGTCACGGTTAAGTCAGGTTTAAAACGGGCGCTCACGTATTTCTGAAAACAGGAAAAACAACTTCTTTCGCAGATTAGATACCTTTAAGCACGGCCCGGGTCAAGGAAATAATTGCTGATGACACCGTGCGGTGGCGCCAAAAAAGGAATTCGCCAGCTTTATTCCCGCCATGTAAATTTTTGGCGTGGAAACGATTGAGCAATTAAGCAGGCCGCCATTGGCCAGGCGGTTGGGCGATACCGCGCATGTTTCCCCTTTGCTGCGCAAGGTCTGCCGGATGAGCGGTTGTACGGAAGATCGAGTCGGAGAGTGGCTGCTCAAATGCGCCGTCGGCCGCGGCGCCAGCCACTATCGGCGCGAATTTTCCGGCGATCTCCCGCCCGACAATCCGGACTTGAGCCATGAAGAACTGGCCACGGCTTTATGTCTCGGCCAGCATCCATACAATTCAGTATTTATCCGCGCCGCGGCTCAACTGTTGAGCTCAAGCCGGACCGATGCGCGGCGGCTCGCCAGACTTGCGGTCATGGAAAGGGTTGAACCTGTTTTGCTCCATATCGCCGCCATCGCGGAGCGCTTCGCGCCGGGGGCGCCGCCCTGGTCGTATCTGCTCGGCCATTTGCCGCAACGACGGGCTTGCCCTCCGGACGCCCTGCCACACTGGTCCCGCTTTGTCAGCCAAACCGGGGTTACTTCATCCGGAGGCGGCCCGAATATCAAATGGCTGTGGCGTCGCGAACCGGTCGTATGAGCAACCCGCTTCGTACCTATGTTTATCGGCGTAAAAAGTCGAGGACTGTGGCGCAATGGCATGATGCGGTACAATTTCCTGCGTAGAGTGACAGTTTGGCTTTATTCCTTTTTCGTGTCGGCATAGGCTTCGGCGATGATTTCCTCCAAAATTTGTCTGTTTTTCTCAACAGCGACCGGCTCGAGTCTTATTCGGTAACGCCCCCAACGTTTGTCATAATCCATCAAGTCCAATCCGGCGGTTTCCAAACGGTCTTGCATCTCAGGCGAATTTGCCAATCGAGGCTCGAAGCGAAGGAAATTTTTCTTCGGTCTAAAGGTTACAAAGTTGGAAGGTTGCCCGTTCACCGCCAACCCGATGTAAAATTTATTGTACTTTAATTCCAATTTGGGGTCGTGGGTTTTTGCGATCTCCAATAACTGGTCGGCCAGTGCCACAGTCTTTTTCGATCCACGCTGTTCCCAACACGCCCGGTCTGTTGCTTCCTCGACTTCCTCGTCCTCATCAATCAATCCAAGGGGCATGTGGTCAAGCACGGTTGTAAATACAAGGCCGACTCGGTCGCCATCTTTCAAGGCGTTCATCTGAATCGCTACTAAGGGGATCATTCCATTAAACAATCCAATGACGTTTAAGAACCTGCTCGTTATATCTTCTGCCACGATGACCGCCGTGTGTTCGTATTGCGGATACCGCTTTCTCTCAATATCCCAATACTCAATCGTGCGAATGATGTGGCTCTCATCAGTCGAGCCAAGTTGCACTTCGACTTCATAGCGACGGTTTCCATCGGCTTCTTGCAGGAGAAGGTCAAGTCTGCCTGCTCTTGGCCGAACTCGTTCCTTATCCTTGAAAATCACGTCCCCAAGGCGAAGAATTGAAGGGTCTTCTGCAATTCGGTCTTGAACCCATTTTTCATTGAGAACAGGGTGATTTTTCAAGCTCACCTTTTCAAATTTGGCGTAGTCCATAAAACATTCCGATTGTGCTGACGGCTGCTGATATTAGGCCAAACGAAACTTTACTCAACCGGATTCGGTCGGGGGAAAGGGGCGGCGATCTGCGTCCTTTTGGGTGCACTTTTCGCCAAACAACGCTTCAATGTCCCGCGCACCGTGATAGACGTGATTCACTTGAATGCCGTCGGCGATGCCACGGTAAAAAATGAGGTAATTTTCATAGCCTGAAATACGCCAGGAACGGACCTCGCGGAGCTTGGGACTGCGAAATCGTCGCAGCTTGCCAAGGCCGGGATTGGCGGCAAGCGTTTTGAACGTCTCGTAGGCCGCTTCGATGACGTGCGTTGCGGCATTGGGATTATCTTGGGCGATGAAACACCAAATGCCCCACAGTTCATCCTCGACGCAAGGATCAAGGATATATTCAGGCATCGAAGCCGGATTCTTTGATCCGTTTGCGGAGTCGGCGAAACACTTTCTCGCCATCAACGCCTTCGCCTCGGTCGAGGCGGTCAATGCTTTGGAGCAACTGCGTTTCCAATTCCTCAAGGGTCTTGGGTGCTTGCGGCAGCCGCGCGGCTTGGTCTTCCTTGAGACGGCGGAGACCGG
>JBKQUF010000165.1:0-5069 GCA_052140285.1 Limisphaerales bacterium
AAAGAAGCGGGTCTCAGCCCTTTTGAGCACATCATCCCCGGCAACAAGAGAGACAACTTCTGGATGATGGGCGACACCGGACCCTGCGGCCCGTGCAGCGAGCTTCACGTGGACCTCACCCCCAACGGCGACACCAAAGGCAGCTTGGTGAACAGAGGCGACGCCCGCTGCATCGAGATTTGGAACCTGGTCTTCATCCAGTTCAATGCGAATCCGGACGGCACATTTTCCCCGCTCCCGGCCAGGCACGTGGACACCGGCATGGGTTTCGAGCGGGTCACGAGCATCATCCAGGGCACGAAGAACCTTACCAATTTTGCCGAGGCCAGAATCTCCAATTATGAAACGGACATTTTTCGTCCAATTTTTGATGCGCTGGAGAAGTTGAGCGGCAAGAGATATGGCAGCACGCTCCCGCCCGTGTCGGGGAGCGCGACTGTTTTTGGGATGGGGAGCGCGACCGTCCCGGTCGCACCCGTTGGCGTCCCGCCAACGGAATCTTTTCCGACGGGGACCGCGACCGTCCCGGTCGCTCCCGTTGGCGTCCCGCCAACGGAATCTTACTCGCACGGCGCCCTCTATTACAAACGCCGCCTCCCGCACTTCGAGCGTCCCTGGGCCAAATACATGGTCACTTTTTCCACACACGATGGAAAACAACTTTCACCCAAAGCCCGGGACATGGTCTTAAAAAGCCTTTTATTCGGCCACGAACAGCGGCGTTATCAGCTTTATGCCGCCTGCGTCATGCCGGACCATGTTCACCTGCTCTTTGAACCGCAGATCAAGGAGCAAGACCAGGAAGGCAAGCCGGTTTTTTGGCCGCTGAAAGAGATTCTCCACAGCATCAAATCGTTCACTGCGCATGAGATCAACAAAGCGGAAGAAACGTCGGGGCAGATTTGGGAAAATGAATCTTTTGACCGAATGATTCGCGGCGACGCGGACCTGGAAGAGAAGTTTCATTACATTTGCCGTAATCCATGGGACGCGGGGGTTGTACCGATTACCGAAAATTACCCTTGGATATGGACGCCTGATTTTGAAGGAGAAAGGCGAGCATCTGACTCCCAACTCGCAGCGTCCTCGCCGATGAAAACTGCCGCGCGGGACGCGCAGCAGAGCGACCGGGACGGTCGCGCTCCCCAAATCCAGATTGACATCGCATTTCGCGTCATTGCCGATCACATCCGCACTTTGAGCTTCGCGATTGCGGACGGTATTCAACCGGGCAATAACGACCGGAATTATGTTTTACGCCGCATTCTCCGCCGGGCGGTGCGGTATGGGCGCACTCTCGGTTTCAAGGAGCCGTTCTTCTATAAGCTGGTGGATGTTCTTGCGGATACGATGGGAGATGTTTTTCCCGAAATCCGCGTGAAGAAGAAGCACATGCAGGAGGTCATTCACGGCGAGGAAGAGGCGTTTAACAAGACGTTGGATCGGGGGATTGAGTTGTTTAATGAAGAAGTTGACCAGATGATGGGGAGCGCGCCCGCCTTGGGCGCAGCCAACCGCGCCCCCGCGGTTGGCGCCGGGGCATCCGATAATCGAGGGGCGAATTATTCCAAGAGACATCTTCCTCATTTCGAACGTCCATGGGGCAAATACATGGTGACATTCTCCACTCACCAGAAACGCCAGCTCATGCCTGGAGAAAGAGATATTGTCTTGGAGAGTGTTCTTTATGCCCATACGCATCGGCAGTATCAACTCTTTGCCGCGTGTATAATGCCCGACCACGTTCACCTGCTTTTTGAACCGCAAATCAAGGAGCAGGACAAAGATGGCAGTCCAGTGTTCTATTCGTTGGGGGAAATTCTTCACGGCATCAAATCAACGACGGCGCACAAAATTAATAAAGCAGCAATGCTCAAAGGCGTTCATCTTTGGGAAGAAGAATCATTCGACCGTTTAATGCGCGGCGATGCTGATTTGGAAGAAAAATTTCATTACATTTGCCGCAATCCTTGGGACAACGGCGTTGTCCCCCTGACGGAGAATTACCGTTGGTTGTGGACTCCGGATGCGCCACTTGCAAGTGACGCGCCTCACGTTTCCCGCGAGGGCGCGGGAAACAGCGCCCGAGGCGGGCGCGCTCCCCAAACTGCGGTTATCTCCGGCGCATTCGCGTTCAAGCTCTACGACACCTATGGCTTCCCCCTCGATCTAACCGAACTGATGGCACGCGAACGAGGTTTGACGGTGGATACGGAAGGTTTTGAAAAGCTGATGGAAGAGCAGCGCGCCCGCGCCCGCGCGGCGCAGAAAAAAGAAGTCATTTCGTTTTCCCAGATCGAAACCACCACGCCCACACAATTCGTCGGCTACGATAAGCTTGCGGTTCAGGCCAAGGTCTTGGAAGTAGTCTCGCTTAAAGACAAAACCGCTGTCATCCTCGACGCCAGCGCCTGCTACGCCGAGATGGGCGGCCAAGTCGGCGATACCGGTGAATTAACCGGCGGCGGCCAACTCTGGCGCATCGGCAACACTCAAAAGTCCGGCAACACCTGGTTGCATTTCATTGAAACGGGAGCGCGACCGTCCCGGTCGCAGTCCGGCGCGTCTCGCGCCGGACAGTCGTTCAGCGGGACGCTGACCGAAGCGGGCGGGACGCCCGCGCTCCCCATTCCAGGAAATGTCGTCACGCTTTCGGTTGAGCGCCCTCGTCGCGATGCCATCCAACGCCATCACACGGTGACGCACTTGCTGCATTGGGCGTTGCATGAAGTCGTCAGCAAGGACGCTTCGCAGAAAGGTTCGTTTGTAGGGCCGGACAAGTTGACGTTTGATTTCAACAGCGCGCCACTGACACACGCCCAGGTTGCCGACATCGAAAAACTGGTCAACGAGCGGATCGTGGAGAACGCCGGGGTTTCCTGGACAGAGGTCCCCTACGCTGATGTGAAAGCGCGCCAGGACGTGATGCAATTTTTTGGCGACAAATACGGGGACATCGTGCGGGTGGTCCAAATTGGCGGCCAGGCGGCCAAATTGGACGGTTATTCGATGGAGCTTTGCGGCGGCACGCACACGCGGGCAACCGGCGAAATCGGGTTGTTCCGCATTGTGGGCGAAAACGCCATCGCCGCGGGCGTACGACGCATCGAGGCGGTGGCGGGGCTGGAAGCGTATCGCCAGGCGACGGAGGAAGTGGCGCTCATCAAAGCGCTGGCCGGCAAGGTCAATTCGCCCGTGCATGAGCTGGAAAAGAAAATCGAATCGCTGCTGGAACATCAAAAGGCGCTGGAGAAACAGCTCAAGGCCGCGCAACAACGCGAGGCCTCGAACGCCGCCAGCGAATTGCTGGAGCGCGCCCACACCAGCAACGGAATTCCGGCCATCATCCATAACGTGGGCGGGGTGGACGGGGATTTTTTGCAGGCGATAGCCGAATCGCTCAAAGGCCGTTTTAAAGGCGTGGTGGTTCTCGGCGGAGCGGTGGGTGGCGCGGTCTCCCTGGTGGCGGCGGTTTCGCCGGAATTCACCAAACAAATCCAGGCCGGCAAAATCATCCAGCAGATTGCGCCGATCATTGGTGGAAAAGGCGGCGGCCGGCCGGACAACGCGCGGGGCGGCGGCAAAGACGCGGGCAAGCTGGACGAGGCGCTCGCAAAGGCGAAAGAGTTGGTGGGATAACCGCTGTTCTACTGTTGCGGCGGGGGGCCAAATCCTCCCACGGCGTTCCCGATGTTTTTCATCATAATGAACTGCATCATTTCCTGCGTGCTGTTGTATTTGGCGTAGCCGGAGGGCGGATTGAATTGGCTGGCTGCCGGTTTATCGAAACTGATGTTCTGGAAGGAAATGATGATCGGGTTATCCTCCCGGGTCGGGGAAATTTGGACGGGAAAATTGTTCAGGTCCGTGGCGTTCCACACCGTGAATTCGCGGCTGATTCCCTGTTTATCGATGAAAACGGCCCTGTTTTTGACACAAGGATGTCCCTGGACGGTTTCGTTGCCCAAGGGGGTGATTTGCAAGTTCGTGTTGATATTCGCATTATCCGGCGCGCCGGGAACCACCGTATATGCCTGCGCGTTCGGATAAATCATGTAGGCCGTCTTGCCATCCTTCTGAGAAATTACAATGATTTTGTCCAAACCCATGGCTTTCATCTCGGGCGGCAGGTTGCCGCCTTGCAGTTGGGACAGGTCCATCTCGAACCGCGTATTGCCGTTATCGCAGACCATTTTGCCGGACATATTCACGGGATTATTCCCGGTATTCGCCTGGATATGGAGCGTGGCGGAGAAGGTCTGGTTATCGCCAAACAATTTTTCCATTCCGCTCATCATCTGCATTCCACCGCCGGGCAACTGGGCGTCCGCGGAAATGCCGCCCATGGCGAATGCCGCCGCGGTGAGGAGCGCGAGATATTTTTTCACTTGGTTATTTCGCAAGGTTCAACGGATTGCGGCATCAAGCCCAACCGGTCCCGCAAATCGTCCAATTGTTCGGACAATGCCACGGGCAACCGGCTGCCAAATTTATCGTAATTGGCGGCCACGTCTTCAATCTCTTTTTTCCAGCCCTCCTTGTCAACCGAAGTCAGCGCTTTGACGTCAGCGGAGGATAATTCAAGGCCCGAAAGGTCCAGGGCATCCGCCGTGGGCAGATTGCCGATGGGCGTCTCGTGGGCCTTGCCGGCCCCGTCAATCCGCTCACAGATCCATTCAAGCACGCGCGAATTTTCGCCGTAACCGGGCCAGATGAATTTTCCCTCCGCGTTTTTGCGAAACCAATTGACGAAATAGACCTTCGGCAATTTGGCGCGGTCGGTGCGTTCGGGGAACGACAGCCAATGCGCAAAGTAATCCGCCATATTGTACCCGCAAAAGGGCAGCATGGCGAAGGGGTCGCGGCGCAACACCCCGGCCTTGCCCAGGGCGGCGGCGGTGGAGACGGCGTTGCACACCAAAGCGAAGAACTCGCCTGACTACCGGTTTTACGCCCTGTACGACAAGGTGTATCGACGAGACGTCTTGGAGTGGGCCTTTGTCCGCTGCCTGAGAAATGGTGGCGTGCCAGGGGTCGACGGCCAAAGCTTCGACGACATCGAGAAGTTG
>JBKQUF010000166.1:0-7469 GCA_052140285.1 Limisphaerales bacterium
TATCCAAACGCCGGCATGACAGGCACGCCGGCCACCCTGGGTTACAAAATGACGGCCACGTTTCAGTGGAATGGCTCCGCATGGGCTAATGCAATGCAATTTGGGTCCCAGTGGACATCCGGGACGCAGGCTTTTGCCACCTATTTCAGTGCTCCGTCCGTGGATAGTGCCGGCATTGCGATTACCGGTTGGAGTTGGAATTTTGGCGATGGCGCCACCAGCACGGCTCAAAATCCATCGCATGCCTACGCCACCGCCGGCATCTATAGCGTCGCCCTCACCGTCACCAATGCTAATGGAGTTATCGAAATGGTTTCCGTATCTCCGGTCAATGTTGGTGTGCTTCCAATCTCCCAGGGGTTGGCAATCGTCCGTTCTGGAGCCAATGTCGTCCTGTCGTGGCCGACCAACGCCACCGGGTACAGATTGCAAAGCTCGACCAATTTCAACGCGGAATTTTGGACTCCGGTGACGCCTTTACCGGCCGTTGCCAATGGCCAGAATGTTCTAAGCATTCCCGTGGTTGGCGGCCAGATGTATTATCGGTTGAGCCAGTCCGGGACGATCGCGTTCACGGCCCAATGGACGTCCGGGACGGCGCCTTTTGCCACCAGTTTTAATTGCCCGTCGGCGGACAGCCTTGGATATGCCATTACGGGCTGGAGTTGGAACTTTGGCGACGGCGCCACCAGCAATGCGCAAAATCCCTCGCACACTTACACCGCCACCGGCGCCTTTGCGCCGAGCCTCATCGTGACCAATATTAACGGCATCGCCGAATTGGCTACGGGTCCGGGCATCAATGTGAGCACGTTGCCAGTTTCTCAAAATCTAGCGATGATTCAATCCGGGGCCAATGTAACACTGACCTGGCCGACTGCCGCGAGCGGCTACACGTTGCTTTGCGCCACCAATTTGGCCGCGCCGGTCTGGATTGCAGTGCCAGCAACATGGACGGCGAGCAACGGCCAGAACGTCCTGAATATACCCATCGCAGGCCCGCAGATGTATTTCCGGTTAAGCCAATAGTTTTGCAGGAGACTTGACGAATTTCAAATTTCCTTCGATTTTGAGTGGCGAGTTGGTGGTGTGCTTTGCGGCTAAATTCGGTTTGTATGTGTCTTTCATGGTCGTTTCAGCTTTCTCCCTTAAATGAATAGGATCTTTCGCTCGACCTCTCATTTCCGAAGAGGATGCTCCCATTGCGTTAAATGGGGACTGTCTTACTAAAAACGCATGGAAAAATACGTTTGCTCGTTTCGTGGTCGCCGTGATTCTTACCAGGTGCCGTTGGCCCTTGCTGAGGGCGGTCTGCTGGATGGTTTCATTACAGACTTTTATGCCTTTTCTGCCATTAGGTCGTTATCCCGGCATCTCACATCCGGAGCGCGGGAAAAAATAAATTCGCGTTATGAGCCGGAAATTCCTGAGAACAAGGTCACATGCCTTTGGAGAACAACCGCTCTGGAACATCTGCGGCACCTCCTCGGGAGGCCAACATCGGCGACCTTTGCCAAGCTCGATCAACATTTTTCCCGTGCCGCCGCTGCCCGGGCTGGCAAAACGGGCGCGAATCTCTTTTTGTACAGCCCCTACGCATGGGAGGCATTTGCGACAGACTACCGCCATCATCCGCGGAAGGTCTTATTCCAATTTCACCCCCACCAAATTTTGGAACGCGATATACTAGCAAGAAATTATGCCAGCCATCCTTACGTCATTGACTCCTACACGGAGGAAACCGGCGAACGATTGAATGCAAATTTACAGCGCCGCAATCAGGACGCCTGGCGTCTGGCAGACTTGATTTTCTGCGCCAGTTCCTTTACCAGAAAGTCGTTGCTGGCGGCGGGCGCGGACGGATCAAAGTGCCGGGTTGTGCCCTATGGAGTGGAGCCGCCGGCCGTAAACCAGTACATTAAGGCGCCGGATGCGTTTTGTGTCCTATTTGCCGGTTCTGGCATTCAGCGCAAGGGACTGCACCATCTGCTGATTGCCTGGAAGAATGCTGCGCTGCCCAAGCATAGCCGGCTAATTCTGGTATGCCGAACAATTGACAAAGGAATCGAGCGCTTGGCGAAAGACAGTCCAGGAGTGGAATTAAAGCGCGGTGTTTGCGGAAGTGTCCTAAGTTCGCTTTTTTGCTCGTCAACGTTGTTTGCCATGCCCTCTCTGGTGGAAGGATTCGGGCAGGTTTATTTGGAGGCCCTCAGCCATGGTTGCCCGGTGTTGGGAACCTCAAATACATGTCTTCCTGACCTCGGGAATGAAAGCGACGGGATTTTTATCGTGCCGGCGGTTGACAATGTTGACGTCTTGGTGCATGCGTTGGAATCCGCGTCCATGACTTTACCAGGCAACGATTCCATCAGGCAAAAGGCCCGCGCCTGCGCGGCGCGGTTCACATGGGAGCGTTTCCGGAAGCAAATAAGACGTGAATTAACGGGTGGTTGACAGGATATGGTATAGAACCAATCCGAACTACATCAGATCTCGAACTTTGCTCATGTCCGACTTGATAAAGCGCATTTTATGTCAGAAACATTGTCTGTAATGCCTGGCTCCTTCTGGGTCGTGATCGGCATTTTTATCGCCGGATCGGTCTTGGCGATTCGACGGATTAAAGATGGCACGGGCATTCCAATGATGGCCGTCCTTGTCACCGTGGCCGTCTGGTATGTCGGCGACGCATTTTATAATGATTATGCCCATAGTTACGCCCTGATTTTTGATTCGGACATGCTTCAGAACGCGTGGTGGCAGGTGGCTTGGTTTCTAATCGTTTTCCTGGTGGCCGTGCCTTACGTGCATCGGTGGTTTAACGCGCGGCATCTTGGACGCCAGAGCGGTGTGTTGCATCTGGCCCGGTTCGGGGTTGGCTATCCGTCGCTCCAACGACAATTGGATATTTTATTTGGCGGTTGCGCTGCCGTTTACGCCGTTCTGGTGCTGGTGGCGGCCATCCGGCTGCAAGGACAGATCCTTTATTTCATTTGCCCCTATTTGGGGACAGGCCCGGATCCTTGGGGTCGCGAAAGAGTCGGCGGGGGTATCTCCGCACTGTTGACGTTGGCGTATTACATTGATTTGATGGTGGCAACGGTTTTCGGTGTGTTGGCCGCTGTTTTAAACAACCGGCGCATCCGGTTTTTGTCAGTGATTCTATGTTTCGTTTCCTGGCCGTATTACATTTTTGGCCGCACCCGCAATGTCATGCTGGCTATCGCAATTCCGGCAATGTTGAGTTGGGTGTTTTTGCGGCTGCGTGGGAGCATTTTTAAAAAAATCTTCGTCCTGGTCGCACTCTTTGTTTTGGTCAACGGCTGGATGGCCTTCGTCATCCAAAACCGGACAACGGCGAATATTGCATCCGCCCTCAAACAAAAAGGATTTAATCTGAAGGAAGAATCAGATGTTCATCATGAGGGATTGAACATGTTTGAGGAACTGTGCTGGATCAACACCTTTTTCAAAAATGGAACTTTTGAACCCGACTGGGGCGCGGAATTCTTCGCCGAACTCGTGAACCCCATTCCGCGCGGGATTTGGCATGGGAAACCCTTCATTGGAGTGGACTACGCTATTGCGCGCGGATTGGGAACGCATGGAAATGAGGCCACCCAGGGAGATGCGGGTATTGATGCGAGCATTTCAACCGGCATGATTGGACAAGGAGTGGTGAATTTTGGGAGGATTTTGGGGCCTGTGGTGAGTGCCTTTTTGATGAGTTTTTGGGTGGCAATCCTGGCGCGACAGGATTTACACATCTCGGAGCTTGGCCGCCTTCCGCTTTACGCCTGCGGCATGATTTTGACCTTTAATCTGGGACGCGACATCACGCTTATTACACTCTATCCGTTTGTTTTTGGTCTCGCCATTCTTTGGTGGTGGGAACGTCGCCGGCCTCAAGTTAAATCAAGCCAAATTCAGCCAAATCAAGCCGTATTGTCGGCGCCGCCGCCAACCGGTTCCACGCGCCCACAGTTATTTCAGAGGCCCGCAATGCGCCGTAGAATTGTAATGCAGATCAATAGGCGAAAGAATTCCGCGCAAAATGTAAAATGGCCGAAGCGACCCGGTGAAAATCCTTAATTTAATTCAATGCACCAATCTTGGGGGCATGGAACAGGCATCGCTAAGGTTGATGCGCGGGTTGATGGAACGCGGCGACAGCTTACAATTGCTTTCGCTCAATCCCGTCGGAGCGCTTGGCCCGCTGCTGGAAAAAGCCGGAATTCCGCATGAAGGGATGCCCTATCTTGGAAAGGGTGGGTGGCGAAGCTATGGATTATTAAAGGAAAAATTACAGACGATCCAGGCAGACGGGATGATCATGACCGGCCACCATTTGCTCGGCTCTCTGGCGTTGGGAGAATTTTGCAAAGGCCATCGAATTCTGGCCATTCACTATCATCATGGGGGAGTAAAATCACGCTGGGAATGGCGGTTCATCTATCGAATCGCCTGCCAGCGTTTTAATGCCATCACTTTTCCCTGTGACTTTATCCGGAAAGAAGCGGAGGCCATTTTTCCACCCGTGGCGCGGCTGGCGCATACGGTCAGATATCCATTGGACATACCTCCGATCCCCACCGCAGGCGAAAAAGTTGCCGCAAGAACAAGTTTGCAACTTCCCACTGAAAGGCCAATCGTCGGAAATGCCGGCTGGCTAATCCCCCGCAAGCGGTTTGACGTCTTTCTTCGAACAGGGCGAAAAATTCTCGACCAGAATCCAGAGGTTTTGTTTGTCATTGGCGGTGACGGTCCGGAAAAGAAAGATTTAATGAGGCTCGCAAGCGAATTGGGCATGGCAGCCAATGTTCGCTGGCTGGGCTGGCAGGAGGAGATGGACAATTTTTACAAATCGCTGGACGTCTTGTTATTTAATTCAGATTGGGACGCCTTGCCATGCACACCGCAAGAAGCCATGAGTTTTGGAGTGCCGGTAATATGTTCGCTATTGAATGGAGGTTTGGGTGAAATTCTTGATACAAATCAATCCGGCTTTTTGTTCCCTGCTCACGATATTGATGCTTTGGCCGAACGAGTTTTGAAGTCGCTCAATCAGCCCGATGAGGCTGTTATCATCGGTCTCGCCGCCAGGAAGCATCTTCAAACGGTTTGCGATCCGGGACCCATCGCTGAGTGGCATGCGCGGGCTTTATCAGGGAAAATTCCGTCAAACACTCGAATCGCAAAGCCTGACCGCGCGCGATTGCCAAAAAAACGCCGGACCGCCGTTCTTTTTCATCGCGTCGGGCCATATCATTTTGCCCGGGCGCGCGCCGCAGGCAGGTCCATGAATACGACGCTGATTGAGGTTTTTCAAAATGACGACGTTTACGGATGGGACGTTGTGTCGGGCGCGGATGGTTTTGACCGCGTAACATTGTTTGATCAAAATTCACGGCCCGCCGACCCCTTAATCCGGGGGATCTGGAATGCCCTGGACAACTGCCGTCCGGAAGCGGTGGCCATTCCCGGCTGGGCTGATGCGGTGGCGTTTGGCGCCATCCAATGGGGCGCGGCCAACAAAATTCCCGTGATCGTCATGTCCGAAACCACCGAATGGGACGAACCGCGCTTGCTCTGGAAGGAATGGGTCAAGCGGCGAATCCTGAAATTGTGCGCCGCCGGACTGGTCGGGGGGCAGCCCCATGCCGAGTATCTGGCACGTCTCGGCATGAATCGCGACCGTATTTTTTTGGGTTACGACGCGGTGGACAACGATTATTTTGCAAACAAAGCGGGGGAGTTTGGAACTCGCCGCCCGGAAGTCAGGGCAAAGCATGGTTTGCCGGAAAATTATTTTTTGGCGAGCGCGCGGTTTGTGGAGAAAAAAAATCTTTTCCACCTTGTACGCGCTTACGCCCGATACCGCGAACTGGCTGGAAATGAATCAGAGGCGAGACCTCCGGCCTCCAACCCCTGGCATTTGGTCCTGCTCGGTGATGGTCCGCTCCGGTCTGAGCTTGATCGTTTGATTTCCGACCTGCGTTTGCAGGACTTCGTCCGGCTGCCTGGATTTAAACAATACGATGAACTTCCCGCGTATTATGCGCTGGCCAGGGTGTTCGTTCATGCCAGCAAAGTTGAACAATGGGGTCTGGTCGTGAACGAGGCGATGGCCTGCGGATTGCCGGTTTTGGTGTCGAATCGTTGCGGTTGCGCGCGGGATTTGGTGCAGGACAATGTCAATGGCTTTACTTTCAATCCTCACAATGTCGAAGAGCTTGCCCAACTAATGGTCAAAACTTCCGGCGCTGATTTTCCGCTTTCGGCTTTTGGCGACGCCAGCCGCCGGATCATTGCCGATTGGAGCGCGGAACGTTTTGCCCGCGGTCTTGGCCAGGCGGTCGAAGCGGCCCTGGCGACACCCCGGCGCGAATTGAACGCCGTCGATCGCGCGCTGCTCCAATTGCTTTCAAGAAAGTGACACAAACAGACATTTCGGCGCCGGTGGCGCGTCGCGGCAGGCAATCCACGCTTGATGTTGTCCACGTCACTTCCTGGTTGTCCCGGAATGGCGGCGGGATTCCCCCGGTAATTATGGCTCTGGCCCGCGAGATGCATCGGCGAGAGGTAAATGTTTCCGTGGCCGGCTTGAGAGACCCATGGACTTCTGAGGATTGCCGGGGCGAAGGATTTGAAGTGACCGCGGCGGAAATCGCCGGGCCGAATGCCTTTGGGTTTTCGCCGGATTTGCATCAGCGATTGCAAAGGCTCGCCCCGCCGGGGGTAATTCACAGCCACGGACTCTGGATGTATCCGGGATTGGCGGCGCGAAAATCGGCGCTTCAAAGCGGTTATCGCCTGCTGATCTCGCCCCATGGAATGTTGGAACCGTGGGCATTGAACCATTCGGGATGGAAAAAACGGCTGGCTGGTTTGCTCTTTGAAAACAAAAATCTGCGGAGAGCCGATTGTTTGCACGCGCTCTGTCGCGGGGAGGCGGATCATTTCCGGCGTTATGGCCTCAAAAATCCAATTGCAATCATCCCCAACGGTGTGGATTTGGATGAATATTCCGGACCGCCAACCGGCGTGATAGAACAAACATTTCCAGATACCAAAGGCCGCCGCCGGGTCCTTTTTTTATCGCGGCTCCATCAAAAAAAAGGACTGTCCAATTTGCTGGCGGCATGGCGAAGCATCGGGCCGGATTTCAAAGGCTGGCAGTTGTTGATTGCGGGCAGCGGAGAGCTGTCGTATGAGCAGGAATTAAAGGGTTTGGCGGAGGGTTTGATCCGCGACAAGAGCGCGCTTTTTTTGGGACCTCGATTCGGCAGGGATAAGGCGCAAATTTTCGCGGCAGCGGATGTTTTCGTGCTGCCGTCGTTCAGCGAAGGGTTCAGTATGGCGATTCTTGAAGCCGCCGCCAGCGGTTTGCCGGTGTTGTTGACCCGCGAATGTAATTTTCCGGAACTGGCACAGGCAAATGGGGCAGTCGAAATCTCGACCGACATTCG
>JBKQUF010000167.1:0-5699 GCA_052140285.1 Limisphaerales bacterium
GGGCTCAAGCGGGACATGATCATCATCATGAAAAATCCCTTGAGGGCAAAAATTATCTCTGCGGACGAAAATGCAATGCAAGCGACCATAAAAAATTGCGCGATGATGGAGGCGGTCGGTTCGATGCATTGCCAGCCCAGAACCAGAAGCCCCACCAACAGAAACACTACCGACAAACTTCTGAAGAGAGGCACCAACTCTGGATGCCCGGGCATCGCAACATAAGAGAAAATAGAAAACAACGCCTGCACCAGGCCAATGACCGCAATCAGATAAAGGGCCAAACCCATCCGACCGATTCGACTCAGCCATTTTGTTCTTATCATTTTGGGTTCACGATTCGAAACGCCAAGCGGCAACAACCGGACGATACCAAATCTCACGGCGAATGTCCTGAATTATTCGAGGCGCGGACGCCTCGAACGGCGGTCGGGACGGCCGCGCTCCCGGCCGCTGGCCGGAAATTCGCTCGCCTGCTCAAATCGTTTTTGCCAACGTACGGTCGTTCGCGATGGCGCAATACATCTTAAAACGGCTGCTGCACATGATCCCGCTCCTCCTGGGCGTGTCGTTGCTCACCTTTTTGCTCATGGCCCTCTCGCCGGGCAACTACTACACCGCGCTGCTGCAGAACCCGCAAATTTCGCCGGACACCATCGCCCAACTCAAGGCGCGGTTCCATCTGGACCAGCCCTGGTATGTGCAATACGTGTTCTGGCTCAAGAGCGTCCTGGAAGGCAATTTCGGCTATTCCATGGCGTACCATATCCCGGCCACGTCGCTGATTTTTGACCGGCTTTGGAACACCTTCCTGCTGTCATTTTTTGCGCTGATCATCGCCTGGGGAATCGCCATTCCGCTGGGCATCTGGGCCGCGGTGAGAAAAGGTTCGTGGGTGGACCACGCCTGTTCGCTGGTCGCCTTTGTGGGCCTCTCGGTTCCCGACGTGTTGCTCTCGCTGCTGGCGCTGTGGTTCGCGGCGGTCACCCGCTGGTTCCCGGTGGGCGGGGCGGAAAGCGCGCTCTACGATTTCATGACGCCGCTGCAACAGTTCTGGGACCGCGCGCATCATCTGATTTTGCCGGCCATCGTCCTGGCCGCCGCCGACCTCGCCGGCATCATGCGCCGGATGCGCTCATGTCTGCTGGATGTTTTGCGCGCCGAGTACGTGACCGCCGCGCGCGCGCGCGGCCTGGGGGAAGGCTGGGTGGTTTACAAACACGCCCTGCGCAACGCCATCAATCCCCTCCTGACCATTTTCGGATACTCGCTGGCGTCGCTGTTGAGCGGAGCGTTCATCGTGGAAAACATCATGGCCTGGCCGGGTCTGGGGCGGCTGACCATTGAAGCATACTTTGCCAAGGATTCCTACCTGGTGGTGGATTGCGTGGTGATGGCCACCGGGCTGCTCGTCATCGGCAACTTCGTGGCGGATTTGTTGCTGGCCTGGAGCGATCCGAGGATCCGGTTGAAGTGAAAGGCTGCGCCGCCGAACTTAAAAACTAAGCTGCTTCAAAAACAACTTTAAGCCCGAGCGCGGTCAAAACGGAATTTAAACTGGCCAGGCGCGGATTTCCCTTGCGCGAAACCAGACGGTACAAATTTTCCCGGTTCAATTTGCTTAATTCAGCCGCCCGGCTCATGCCCCCTTGGGCTTCCACCACGTCGCGCAACCCCACCAAAAAGACTTCGGGGCCTTCCTGATAGCAAGCGGTAAGGTATTCCGCCGCCTGTTCGGGGTCATTCAGTTTCTCGTGCAAAATTTTTTTATAACTGACTGCTTTCATGTTTCGCTCACTTTATATTCCTGCCAAAACTGTTTTGCCAAACGGATGTCGCGGACCTGCGACTGTTTGTCGCCACCGCAGAGCAGCACGACCAACGTTTGTCCTTTCTGGCCAAAATAAACCCGGTATCCAGGTCCATAGTCCACTCGCAGTTCAGAAACGCCATCTCCCACCGTTCGGCAATCGCCCAGGTTACCCTGCCGGACGCGAGCCAACCTCGCAAGAATCCTTGCCATCGCCCGTTTGTCATTCAAATCGCTCAACCAAACTTCAAACGGCACTCGCCCGTCGCGTGCTCGAAACACGACGACTTCTTTGGGCGTGATGAACGCAGACATAGTGTAGTTTATAAGCTACCAACCGTCAAGTCCGCAAAGCCGGCGGCAATACCCTGATTTGAAACACAATTATTTTTATTCGGGTGGCGCGCCCGCCTCGGGCGCCGCTCCCAGCGCCCTTGCTGGAGACTTCTCAGGCCCCTATGATAACGAAATTTCGGCCAAATGGGAACACCATTTTGGACTACGCGTTCACCTTCTCATCCTGCGCCAGAAGCGCTTCGAATTCCCGCAGACTCGGCTTGATTTCACGCGCGCGGCCGCAATGGCCTTGCACCGCGTCGAGCGTTTTCAACCCGTTGCCCGTCACGCAAATCACCGCCGATTCGTCGCGCGGGATTTTACCGCAGGCGATGAGCTTCTTCGCCACGCCCACCGTCACGCCGCCCGCCGTCTCGGCAAAAATCCCCTCCGTCTCCGCCAGCAATTTGATCGCCTCGCGGATTTCGTTGTCGGTCACGTCTTCGGCGCTGCCGCCGGTATCGCGCATCACTTTGAGGGCGTAGAAACCATCCGCCGGCGTCCCGATGGCGAGCGATTTGGCGATGGTATCCGGCTTCACGGGCTTGAAAAAGTCGAGGCCCGCTTTTTGCGCCACGGAAATCGGCGAGCAACCGGTCGCCTGCGCGCCGTAAATCTTTGGCTTCGTATCGGCGATGAGTCCGACCTTCGCGAATTCCTGGTAGCCTTTGTAAATCTTGGTCAGCAGCGACCCGGACGCCATCGGAATGATGGTATGTTGCGGGGCGCGCCAGCCCAGTTGTTCGGCGATTTCATACGCCATGCTCTTGGAACCCTCGGCGTAATAGGGCCTCATGTTCACGTTCACGAACGCCCACCCGAATTTCCCGGCGATCTCCGCGCACAACCGGTTCACTTCATCGTAATGGCCCTTGATGGCGATGACGTTGGCGCCGTAGATGAGCGAATTCAAAATCTTGCTCTGCTCCAGGTCCGACGGGATGAAGACATACGATTTCAACCCGGCGCTGGCGGCTTGGGCGGAGACGGCGTTGGCCAGGTTGCCGGTCGAGGCGCAGGCCACGGTGTCGAAGCCGAGTTCCTTCGAGCGGCTCAACGCCACGCTTACGACGCGGTCCTTGAACGACAAAGTGGGATAATTCACCGCGTCGTTCTTGATCCACAATTCGCGGATGCCAAGCTTTTTGGCGAGGCGGTCCGCCTTGATCAACGGCGTAAAGCCCGCCTGCAGACCCACGGTCGGGTCGCCGGCCACGGGCAGTAATTCGCGGTAACGCCACATCGTCCGGGGCCGCGATTGGATGGCCTCGCGCGTCATGGATTTTTTGATGCGTTCGTAGTCGTAGGCAACTTCGAGCGGGCCGAAATCGAATTCGCAGACGTGGTTGGCCGTCAGCGGATATTCGCGTCCGCACTCGCGGCATTTCAGCGCCTTCATGTAACCGAATTTGTCACTCATAGTTTTTTTCAGCGGCATCCGGGCAACAAAAAAGCCCGGTCTCATGGAGAGACAGGGCGACAAAGCGTTCCGCACTCCTCATTTTTCCCAAGCTAATGGCGCTTGAGCTGGAATTGGCACCTGACATTGAGAACCAGCTCAATCGGTTGCCGTGGTGTCGTCGGGCCAGTCCCTCGACCACTCTGCATGAGACCGTTATATCAACGGATACGGATATATTGATGCCACAAAGATAAAGTGTCAACAGGAAATTTTTTTTGAGGAATCCGACGCCACGGGGTAAGAGTGTGTCTGAGAAACCGTAGGAGCCGACGTAAGAAGGCTCAAACTAAAAACTGACGTGGAAAGCGTGAAGGCGGAAAGGTCCGGGGTGAGGACGGTCGTTAAACTATTTGCTCCCGCCATTTACTACGCCGCCGATGACAATAAATGTCCACCGCCAAATTCAGAATTAATTCCCTTGCCGACCCTTTCCGTTATGATGGGCGGCTTGTTGAAAATTATTTCTGAAAACAATTCCGGCGCGCCGCCGCCAATCGCCCGCAAGTCGCGCGATATGCGGCTGGACGCGTTGCGCGGATTGTTTTTGATTGTGATGGCCGGGGTCCACGTGCCTACGCCGGTGTCGCGCGTGATGCAGGACCCGGTCGGTTACAACGGCTCGGCGGAAGGATTCATGTTCTTGAGCGCGTGCCTGGCCGGAATCGTCTTCGGACGGACCTATTCGCAGGGGGGCTGGACGGCGTTGTCCCGTCGCATGTGGAAGCGCGCCGGGCAGATTTACGTCGTTCACATTGGCATCCTGCTGCCCATTGCGTTGCTGGCCTGGCTCCTGGCCGTGCGCCTGCCGCCGTTGGCCACGCATTTCAGCGATTTCCTCCACCACCCGTGGGGCAGCCTCGCCTTGATGCCGCTGCTCCTGCATCAACCGCCGCTGTTCGACATCCTGCCGCTGTACATCATTTGCATGGCGGTCTCGCCGTGGTTGATGGCGGGCGCGCGACGATACGGATGGGGCATTGTGGTGTCGCTTTCCTGTCTTGTCTGGCTCGTGGCCCAAATGAAACTGGACGCCCGCCTGATCGGCGACCCGTCCCGATGGCTGCCGTTCCGGTGGGGGTCTTTTGATTTGTGGGCGTGGCAATTCCTCTGGACGTGCGGCCTGGCGCTGGGGGAAATCTCGTTGCGACGGCAAATCATCCAATCTCCGTGGCGGCTTTGGTTGGGCGCGCCCGCGGCGGCAATCGTCGTCACCGCCTTTTTAACGCGATTCGGTTTTTGGACCCCTTCGTGGTGGCATCCGGACATTTATCTCTGGATGGACAAGTGGACGCTCGGGCCGCTGCGATTGCTGAATTGCGCCGGCTGGGCGGTGCTGTTCCTGGCGTGGAATCCGCATCCGCCCAAATGGCTGATGGCGCCGACGGCATTGCCGGGCAGGAATTCCCTGTCGGTTTTTGGCTTTCACCTGCCGCTGGTGATGACCGCCACGGTCATCGTCCAGGAATTGACGCTAACAAATCAGGTGCAGACCTTCATTGGAATTCTGGTGATTGCGCTGCTGTTTCCGTGGGCCGCGTTTTGGGAATATCGAAAACGGAAGAAAATCCAAATTGAAACCGCCCGGCGCGAGATCGCCATGGTCAAACCGCTGCCGCCGATAACGCGAGCAGGCGTGAAAACTGTCCAGCCGTGAAGGGCGATTCCGACCCTCGCCTCCAATGCTCATTTCATCCTTTATTATCAATGCTTCTGTGAGTTTTTGAGAGATTAACAAAACCCTACTGCTAACGCCCACTGCTAACAAATTCAAATTTGTTCAAAGGTATTATTGCCATTCATCCATGTCACAGCAGCATTGACTAGCATCTCCTGTGCGGTTGTCGGTAATGCGTGTCAGGACAATTTTATGCCATGTCCGGCGAAGTTTTTGGATTGCAAAATTAAAAGCCGAAATGGTTTTTCGACCTCGCACAGATCATGTCTCTGGACAGGACAATTTTTGAAATTGGGATTGGTAGGTTACTTTGTGGTTGAAGTGCGCCGTTGAACCGCTTCAGCCTCGGCAATCATCTCCGACAGCGTTAGGAGTCATCGACCGAGGACTGCTCGGCGGCCTTGCTCGGCGGCGTC
>JBKQUF010000168.1:0-62106 GCA_052140285.1 Limisphaerales bacterium
GGGCTTTGCCCTTCAGCGGCATATTAACCGGGATTGTTTCCGGCACGGGCGACGATGTTTATTTCTTCAATTGGGCGACGACGCTTGCTTATGTCTTTGATTACGCGCTGACCGCGCTGTTCATCCAGCGAAAGTTCCTGCCGCGCCGCCCTCCCAAAACCGCCGGCATACTGGCCGTTCTGCTGGCTGCTTTTTGGGCCATCACTCCGGGCATCATTTTATTTTTTCTCAACCGATTGAATTGGAACTCGATCGAAGGATTACAACTGGGTAATATATTCAATCTGTTCGCCCTGCGTGATCGCAGCCAGACGTACAAACACTTCTTATTTGCCTTTGGCTGGCTGGTATTCGCGATGTCGTTCAACGCACCCTGGTTCTGGCGCCAGATAAATTCTTTCCGACCGTACGTCAAAACCGAGCCGCCGCCGGTAATTGGCGAAGTTTCATCACCACCTCGCGCAGGATGAAAAATGGACCCAGCCCTGCGACAATCTCTCCGCGATGGTGAAAAACTGGGCCTCCGTTATGCGCTGCAGATTCCGCAAGTCGCCGCCAGCGGCTGGACCGGTTTGCGCAGCGGCCGCCGGGCCGGAAGTTCCATCGATTTTCAGGATTATCGTGAATATCAACCCGGTGACGACCTGCGCTTTATCGACTGGGGAATCTACGCGCGCACTGACCGGCTCACCGTAAAATTGTACCGCGAAGAAGTCATCCCGCACCTGGACCTAATAGTGGATGGCTCCCGTTCGATGAATCTGGGAAATACCGCGAAAGCGGCTGCGACCGCCAAAATTTCGGCCATGCTTGCCACCGCTGCCGCCAACGCCCAATGCACGCAGGCTGTTTGGCTCTCCGGCGAAGGGTTTCAACACTTACAGAATGACACGCTCACACCCGGCGCATGGGATGGGCTGGATTTGGACAGCAAACGCACGCCGCAGCAATCCTTCGAAATCCTGCCGCCAAAGTTTCGCCGCCTGGGCGTGCGTGTTTTTATCAGCGATCTGCTCTGGCCGGGAGACCCGGTCCCGGTTTTGCGCCATTTACGGGATGGCGCGGCTGCATTATTTGTCATCCAACTGCTGGCCCGTGACGACGTCACGCCGCCGGACCAAGGTAATGTGCGGGTTGTTGACAGCGAGAGCGGCGAGGAAATGGAAATCTATATCGATTCATCCATTGCCACACAGTACGGCGACAACCTCGCGCAATTACAACAAAACTGGAGCGACGCCTGCCGCCAGTATGGCGCACAGATGACGACGGTCGTTGCCGAAAACTTGGAAGGCTCGCTCGGCGAACTACAGGCAATCCAATTGCTGGCTCCCGCATGATCCCGTTCCTAACCTATCCGCTCGCGCTTGCTGCTCTGGCAACACTGCCCGCGCTCGCTGCGATTTACCTGTTGAGGAACCGTTTTCGCCGCAAGCAGGTTTCCAGCCTTGTTCTCTGGCGCTTTCATGTCCAATCGAAGTCCGGTGGCACAAAAATTCACAAGTTGCAGTTGCCATTCCTCTTTTTCCTCGAACTGCTTATCCTGCTGTTGCTCGTAACCGCGGCCACCGGACCGTATTGGAAAGCACCGCAATCGTCCCGCCCACTGGTGGTGATCCTGGATGATTCATTTTCCATGCGCGCGATAGATGGCCGCCTCTCCGCGCGGGACCGCGCCTATAGTTTCCTTAAAAATCTTTACCGCCAGCCCCCGCCGTACGCCCGCCTGATCCTTGCGGGAACCTCTCCGCACCTCCTCGGCTCCTCGACAAGAAACTGGCGTGAAGTGGACACGTTGCTTTCACAATGGAACTGTTTGGCGCCGGACGCCGCAATTGGGGCGGCCATCGCGATGGCCGCCAGCAGTGCCGGGACGCAAGCCAACATCCTTGTTCTGACTGACCATCCGCCCGCCGACGAAAAAGTCTCCAATCCGCGCTTGGAATGGCACGCGTTCGGCACTCCCCTTGACAATTTTGCCATCGTCAACGCTTCACGCACTGCGTTTGGTGACCAGGATCGTTGCCTCCTGGAGATCGCCAACTTTTCGAGCCAGGCGCGGGCCACCCGATTATCGCTTCAAACTGGCACCAATCTCGAAACTTCCTCACTTTCGCTTGGTGCGCGTGCCAGCCAACGGTTGGTCTTTAACCTGCCATCTTCTGTGGGCCAGCTCCGCGCGATGCTGGAACCTGATGCCCTGGCCGCGGACAATGAGGTCCTATTACTTCCCCCAGTCCGGAAAAAAGTTCGTGTACAGGTCGCGCTGACCAACGAAGACCTATCCGCACTTGCGGATCGCACCTTAAAGGCAACCGGACTTCGCTCCCCTTTTTCCGAAGATCCGGAGGTGGTCATCCATGAGACGGATGCCCCGGTGGGCAGCAACAGTTGGAACCTGGTTTGGTCAACCCTGGCGGCGACGAATGCCTTTACCGGCCCGTTCATCATTGACGATTCACACCCGCTGGCTGAAGGTGTCGCGCTCAATGGCACGGTCTGGGCGGGGGCGCAAATGACCAATGCGCCGGGAGAGATTCCGGTGATCCTTGCGGGAAATGTTCCTTTGCTTTCGGCGCGCGAAGATTCGATCGGGCGGCAACATCTTCTGTTGAATTTCGATCCGCAGCTATCCACATTGCCGGACACGCCTGACTGGCCCATCCTGTTTTGGAACATCTTGAAGTGGCGCATCGAAGAGGCCCCGGGCCTTAAAGAAAGCAATGTCCGGCTGGGCGCGGAAACGGAATTGAAGACGACCGGCGAGGCGGTGACGGTAGCACAACCGGATGGGACGCGAATATTTTACCCGACGACTGGCGGTGATCTGGCGCTGGAAACTCCCGAGCCGGGAATTTACTCGGTAGTCATGGGAGCGGTCACCAACCAATTCGCGGTGAATACGCTGAATTCCGATGGATCTGATTTGTCCGCATGCGCCAGCGGACAATTTGGCAAATGGAGCGAGGACACTGAACACCGGCTCGAACAAGTGTCCGCAGTCTGGTTGTTTGGCCTGCTCGCGCTGGCAACGCTGGCTGGCCATTCATACCTGGTCGCCACGTCCAAAGGAAAATGAAATGGCCATGCTGACCATTTTCCAACCTTTTTGGTTTCTGCTGCTGGTCCCGCTCGTCGCAACCTGGTTTGCCTGGCCTCTGCCAAACCGCAGCTTAAAAGTATTGCGGGCAATGATTTTCGCGCTCGTCATTCTCGCACTCGCACAATTGGCCATTCGATTGCCGGATCGCGCGGGCACGGTCATTGTCGTCGCCGATCGCAGCGAATCCATGCCGATGGGCTTTGACGCAACCGAGAGAGAAGTCATCGACTTACTCTACAAATCCATGGGGCCACGCGACCAACTCGGTGTGGTTTCCTTCGGACGCGAGGCGGCCATTGAGCAATCGCCGCAGCGAAGCGGATTCGGCGGGTTCACCGCGGACATTGGTGCGGACCATTCGGATCTGAATGCCGCCATCGAAACCGGGCTGGCTCTCATCCCATCCCAAGACAGCGGACGTATTTTGGTGTTATCCGACGGCAAATGGACTGGAAAAGACCCCGAGGCCGCCGCCGCGCGCGCCGCCGGACGATCCGTCGCGATTGATTACCGCTTGTTAACGCGGCCCCAGATCAATGACCTGGCGATCCAAAGTTTTCTCGCGCCGCAATCCGTTTTACCCGGACAGGCGTTTGTTTTGAGCGGTTGGATACAATCGCCGGACGCACAGGAAATCCAATACCAGCTTGAGCGCGGGGATGAGATTATTTCATCCGGCAGCAAGAGAGTTCCCGCAGGCCTTTCGCGTCTAATGTTTCGCGACCGTGCAGACCAGGCGGGCGTCAACGAATACGTCTTGACCGTTCGCGGTGCTGCGGACGATCCCGTTCCTGAGAATAATACGGCGCGGGTGTTGGTGGGAGTGGAAGGGGCAAAACCTATTCTAATCGTTTCCTCAGCCGGCGAGGCTTCCGGCTTGGTAAGATTGCTACGCAACGGCGGGGTTGATGCGGTCGGCAAAACTCCGGCGCAATGTGATTGGTCACTCGAAGAACTCTCCCAATTTTCCGCGGTCCTCATTGAGAATGTTGACGCCGGCCAGATCGGGATGAGCGGCATGGAAACACTCGCCGCATGGGTGGAAGATGCCGGCAACGGATTGGCAATGACCGGCGGGCAAAAATCCTACGGACCGGGGGGGTATTTTAAATCACCGTTGGACCGCATCATGCCCGTCTCGATGGAGATGCGCCGCGAGCACCGCAAGCTCAACGTCGCGGTGGTGGTGGCCCTTGACCGCAGTGGTAGCATGGCTATGCCCGCAGGGGGCGGTCGCAAGAAAATCGACTTGGCAGACTTGGGGACCGTGCAAGTCCTGGATTTGCTTTCCCCGATGGATGAGTTCGGCGTGTTTGCCGTGGATACTGTCGCGCATGAAATTGTCCCGCTAGACACTGTCGAGCATAATGAGGCCTATCGATCAAAAATCCTGAAGATCGATTCTGAGGGGGGTGGGATTTATATCTACGAAGCGCTTGTGGCGTCCGCCCGGATGATCTCCGCAGCGCACGCCCAAACAAAACACATAATCCTCTTTTCCGATGCGGCGGACGCCGAGCAATCAGCGCACTACGAAGAGATCGTCCAAAAGCTTCGCGATGCCAATGTGACGGTTAGTGTCGTTGGCCTGGGCACGGAGCATGATAAAGACGCTGACATGCTCAAAGACCTTGCGCGGCGCGGCGGGGGCGAATGTTATTTCAGCGACAACCCGGACGAGATTCCGCGCATCTTCGCGCAAGACACTTTCACCATCGCGCGCAGCACGTTTGTTGACCAACCGACGGCGTTTTCAATGACGGACGGTTATTCGTTGCTCGGTTCCCAATTGGATTCCGCGCCGCCGTCGCTTGGAGGTTACAATCTTTGTTACATCCGGCCCACGGCAAATCTCGCCGCCATCACCAAAGACGAATATAAAGCGCCTGTGGTTGCTTCGTGGAATGTGGGGAGCGGCCGGGTGCTATGTTTCCTCGGCGAAGCAGATGGAAAATTTAGCGGTGATTTTGCCAATTGGAAACAGGCCGGCGAATTTTATTCCACGCTCGCACGCTGGGCCGCCGGCAAACACCAGCCTTTGCCAAATAACATGCTTTTGACACAAGAAATCCGCGATGGCGTATGCTTTGTACAACTGCACCTGGACCCTGAACGCCAAGGCGACCCCTTCTCGGATCTGCCTCGCATCCAGGTTTTGCATGGGATACCCGGCGCTGCACCGGCACGGGAAACAATTCCTTTTCAGTGGAAAAATGCTGACCTTCTCGAAGCAGCCATCACGGTTGCGGGGCGCGAAACAGTTTTAAACACCGTTGATATTTCTGGCCAGCAACCCGTCACTTTGCCCCCGGTGTGCCTGCCTTATTCGCCGGAATTTGCGCCTGACCAGCCCGGGCGGGGTGGGACGGCCTTGGAGGAAATCGCCACGACTAGCGGCGGCAAAGAGCGCGTGGAGATCCCGGCCATGTGGGATGAACTCCCTGTAAAATCCCGTTATGTCGAACTGGCATCATGGTTGTTGGTGGCGGCGGCAATATTGTTTCTTTTGGAAATTTTGGAACGGCGTACAGGCTGGGTATCACGACTGTTCCGCCGAAACGTCGCCGCCGACCTGGCCGCAACAGAAATTGGCGGAGACTTAACCGCTGTTGCAAAACCCGCCTTTCCTTGGCTGGTTCGAAAACCTTCCTCGCGGGTCTCGTCAAATAAACCCGCCGATGCAACCTTGGCCGCTCCCACAACCAGCGGCCCACCTAAATCTACTCCTTTAAAGGAAACAGATACCACTATCGATGCTTTACAGGAGGCTCGCAAACGTGCAAAGCGGCGGTCAGGTAGTTGATTCCACTCTTATCGGCTGGGCGGAACGGTTTTGGCGATTGCATTTCTCTTTCGTAGCGCTCTATTGGCTCCGCAAACTTTCTGGGTGGATCCGGGCTGGATGGAGTTGGACGCGTTTGGGCGTATCAGCAGAGATGGCAAAGGGTTGAATGCTTTTTAATTCACCATTCTCCATTGCATACACCGGGCATCCGGGAATTAGGCGACAGCGCTCTGGCCAAATTCGGACGGCCAATTGGCTGGGACATTTTAAAATTCCGCCAAACACAAAAATTGAAACAACGCCGGTTGCAAATCGGCAAACAACGAAAGGAAAAACTGATATGTCAGACATCAACAACATCTCCTTGACCTGCCGGCTGACTGCCAACCCGGTTATCAACCACAGCCCCTCGGGCGTATGCTGGGGCCTCTTTAGCCTTGCCAGCAATTGCCGGTACAAGGACAAGACCGGAAAGCTGCAAACCGAGACGGCCTTCGTGCCATGCAAAGTTTTTTGCGGCTGGGCCGAATCTCTCGGCCAGCACAAGAAGGGTGACCAAGCTGTGGTGACCGGACGGTTGCGGACGGAACGATGGGAAAAGGACGGGGAATCCAGGAGCCAACTGGCCCTGATCTGTGACATCCTCTTTTTCATCGCGCCCAAAGGCACGGTGCCAACCCCCCCCCGCCGATGCCCGAAGCAGTGGAGCAAGCGGTGCCGTTTTGATCAGATGGACGGTTCAATCCGGCGACGCTGTTCCGGGAACAGTGTCGCCGGAATACTCCGCCAAACACAATTACATGAATTTATTCTTTTTCGACGAAGGCACACCCTTGGTGCGGCTGGAATGTTATGAACCGGCGGGATTGCGACTGGAACTGAACGCGTCTTCGTTGTTCCGGCATCTGCTGTTGATCGGCGGCACGGGCGCGGGCAAAACTTCAGTCCTCAATGTGATGCTGGGCCAGTTGCTTGCGGCGCGCGTCGGTGGCCAACCCATCGGACTGTTAATATTAGACGGCAAACAGGATCACACAGTCTTGCGTATCGAAAAACTCGCGGCGGAGGCTGGACGCTCGGTTCAAGTGCTGACCCCCGGCGGGGTACTTGGTTACGATCTGTTTTCTTCGTTACTTACTCTCGACGATGTCGCGGTCATGGCCCAGCGATTGGTGTTGGGTGCCGGTCCATTGGGCGGGGACATCGCCTACTGGGAGAACATGCGAACGACCATGCTGGAAGCCGCCCTATCCCTCCTGGTGGTGCGGGGCACCCCGGTCGCCTTTGACTCGGCCATTGAGTTCATGCGCACTTGTTTTTTTGACAGCGAGGACCCGGCTCCGGTCAATGACTTGGTCCAGCACGCCGGCTCTGTGTTGGCGGCCAACCGGCTGCCTGCGCCCATCACCCGGCGAATCAAGCAGTCCTTGGATGCCGTAAAGTTGTGGGGAAAACTCGATGGGCGGACCCGCAGCAACGTCCAGTCCATCCTGCTGACCGTCTTGAACCCGCTTTTGAGCAGCCGCGCCGGGTTGTTGTTCGCCGCCCAGGGCCGTCCCACTTTTTTACCTGAAGTGGTGGTTAACCAAGGTGGCGTGGTCGTCGTTTCTATCAACGCCCTCACCGAGCCGGCCCTGGCCCGGCTGGTCTTCCGGTTGGTCAAAAACGATTTCTACGAGTGCGCGCAACGCCGTCTGGCGGGGCCGTTGTGCGGACTGATCATGGACGAAAACCCCTTGGCGGCCAGCCTGGATGACCTTGAAAACCTTCAAACGCTCCGCTCGCGCGGCGCGTTCGTTATCGCGGCGACGCAGGGGTTTCTCGCGCTGGACCAAATGGTGGGTGTACGCATCCGGCAGGCATTGGTCGCCGGGTTCCAGAACATCATCGCCATGCAATCGCACGAGCCCGAGGTTGATTTGCTCATGGCCATCATCATGGGAGAACCCCGGATTGTTGAACCGCCGCCCGTCCTCTGTCTGATACAGGATGATTTCGCCGCCGGGTTTGTTCGTGTCCGCCATAACTCACGCGATTCCCAAAATCTTCAAACTCTCAATCCCCCGGTCGTCCATGATCTTCACCGCCACCCGGCCATGCTTATGCTCGTATTGTTTAACGGGTCGTTTTTTGATGCCGGATGATTTTGCCATTCAGGTTGGCAGGAATCGTAAGCCGGAGAATTTTTAGGCAATTGCAAAACGGTTTGCCCCACCGGACGCAATTTGGCGGAATCTGAACATGACTGCCGTGAAGGGGGCAGCCCACGGGAAGTATGGCAATCAGTCTCAACTGTTTTTCGGTTTGGGATGTAAAAGTCTTGTCACGTCGGCATGGGCGAAGACGACATCGGGGTCGCGCTGGAGGGCTTCAAAGTAATGGCGGGAGAATTCCTCGCCGGCCTCCGAAGGCACCACCAATTGGGCGCTCTCCTTGAGCAACGCATTCACCTTGATGGCGGTCAGCGGCTCTTTTTCATCGAGCGCTTCATCCATCGAGACGATCAACATTGACAGCGGGTGCAGCCAGGCAAACCAGGAATCGCCGGTGAGAAGCTTGAGGAACTGGTTGGGCGATGAGATTTTGCCGAAGGTCTTTTCATAAGTGGCGCGGTCGGATTCGGCGAGGGCCTTGTGCAACTTGAGCATCGCGTTGCGGATGTGCTGCAGGTGTTCACGCAGTTCCTTGTTTTCCGGTTTTATATTCGACGGCATGAGCGAATTTAGCGCATCAATTTTGAAAAGGAAAGAATCAGAAGTTAACGTCAAAATTGGTTTTTTTTGGAACGGATTAAAAAAAACTTAAGTTATCCCCGCCATTGCCGATTGTTGTATGACGCCAAGTAGAATTGGCGTGCAGTTCGTCCCTGTCCGGAAGCCGGGGACGCCGCTGGTAGAGGATATGTCAGGTAGTGGCACATACGTTTCGCGCCCAAGCGTGTCCAACCGCATCATGGTGGTGGATGACGAAGAAATCGTATTGTCCGCGTTGCGCGAGACGCTGCGCCGGCAAAATTACGAAGTTACCGCCACGGCAGACCCCACGGCGGCGCTGCAGGAGTTGCGGGACGATTCGTTTGCGGTAATCATCGCCGACCAGCGGATGCCGGTAATGAGCGGGCTGGAGCTGCTCAACCTCGCCCGTCAAATCCAACCGAACGCCACGCGCATCCTCATGGCCGGGGTTGTCAGCCTGGATACGGTCATTGACGCGATCAACACCGGCGAAATTTACCGGTTTATCGTCAAACCCTGGCTGCGGGAAGAATTGCTGGTGACGATCAAGAACGCGGTGCAACGGCACGAATTGGTCCAGCAAAATCTCCATCTCCAGACCGCCACGATGATGATGAACGGGCAATTGGTGGAACTGAACCATTCGCTGGAGGAACAGGTGAAACTGGTGGCGCGGCAGAACCAGCAACTGGCGCGAATGAACCAGACGCTCGAACAAAACCTGATGCGGTCCATGGAACTTTCCCTGCAAGCAGTCGAGACCTTTTATCCCACTCTGGGCGAACAGGGCCGCTTTGTGGCGCAGCTTTGCCGGCCCATGGCGCAACTTCAGGGATTGTCTGCGGCAGACTGCCGCGTGCTGGAGAGCGCCGCCCTCCTCCATGACATCGGGCTGGTGGGCACGCCGCGCTCGGTCATCCGCCGCTGGCGCGATAATCCCCGGGGGTTGAACCATTCCGAACGCGTCCTGATCGAACAACATCCGATTTTGGGGCAGGAACTATCCGCGTTCGGGGATGGGCTGGAACAAGTGGGCACGCTGATCCGCGTGCATCACGAGCGGGTGGATGGGGGAGGGTATCCCGACCGCCTGGCGGGGGACAAAATTCCCTGGCTGGGGAAATTATTGGCGGTGGCGGTGGCGTTTGCCTCCAGCAAAATAGTGCGCGAGGACGCGATTGAGGAAATCAAGATGCAGGCGAACGCGGCGTTCGACGCCGATGCCGTGCGGGTGTTTCTGCGCGCGCTGCCGCTGGTGCATGCGCCGCGCAAGGAAAAACAGGTGCCCATCTCCGATTTGCGTCCGGGAATGGTGCTGGCGCGGGGCATTTACGCGCCGAACGGTTTGTTGCTGGCGCCGGAGGGACAGCCATTAAACAACAACTACATTGAGAAACTGCTTAATCAGGACCGGATCCAACCGATTAACCAATCGTTGGTTGTTTATTGTTGAGATATGACATCCTCCGCGGTCATTCCAGATCTGCCACGGGAAACCCCCAGGCAGGATTCACTTTTCCCGCAGGAATGGTGGCGCAGTTTTTTTGAGTCCTCCGAAGACCCCCAAGTGGTTTGCCGCGCGGATGGCGTGACTGTCAAAATGAATCCGCGGGCCGCGCGCCTGTTAAGGCTCGATCGCGTCGCGATGGAAGGCCATTTCTCCGTGCTCGACGCCCTGCAACCGCCGGCGAACGGCAAAATGCGCGAAGCCCTCCTCAATGGATGCACTCATTGCGACGTGCTCTATTCCGTGGCCGTGATGGCGGGGAACCGCGAAAGCGGGATGGCGGACATCGAACTGGCGCAACTGGACGAGCACCATACGCTGGTTACCTTCAAGGACGTGGCGCATCGGATGCGGCTGGAGACGCATGTCAACCGGCTGGTCACCGCGATCGACGCCACGCCCGACGTTTTTTTCCTGACCGACGCCGAAGGGCGGATCACTTTTGTCAATCCCGCCTTCCACACCGTCACCGGATACGGCATTGAAACCGTGCTGGAACGCACGGACGAGTTTCTACGATCGTCAACTGAAATGGAAAAGGTGCGCGCCTATCTCCAGCATGTGGCCGAGGGCCGCGAATGGATCGGCGAATTGACGAACCTGCGCAGCGACGGCACGCCCTACCAGGTGGAAGCCACCATCTCGCCGATCACGGATATTACGGGCCGCTACATCGGTTATGTCGCCTGCGAGCGGGACATCACCGCGCGCAAGAAGCTGGAAGCCGATTTGCGCATCCAGCATGATTTTGTCCGCAGCATCCTGCATTCGCTGGATGGCGCCATTTACAGCCTGGACCGCGAGTTTCGCATCACCCACGCCAACGACGGCTGGCAGCGTTTTCCCCAGGAACACGCCGGCATCCGATTGGACGGCCCGCCGCAAATCGGGCGGCCATTATTGGATTACGTCGATGACACCCTGCGCCGTTCCGAACTGGCGGGCATGTTCACCGAAGTGTTGTCGAGCGGGCAGGCGGTGGAGAATCGTTTTCAGGCGCCGGACGGCCGGCATTGGGTGCTGAAAATCACGCCATGGATACATATTGGCCACGTGCGCGGGCTGATTTGCAACGTCACCGACCAGACGAAATATCACGACTTGCAGAACCAGTTGTTCCAATCGCAAAAAATGGAAATCATTGGCACGCTCGCGGCGGGTGTGGCCCATGATTTCAACAATCTGCTGCAGGCCATCCGCGGGAACACGAGCCTGGTCATCATGCAGGCCCCGCAAAATTCCGATCTTCATCATTGGGGGGAACAAATCAATCTGGCCGCCACCCGCGCCGCCGAGATCACCCAGCAACTGCTCTCGTTCAGCCGGCGGAGCGAGGAGAAACGCGTCGTCCTTGACCTGAACCAAATCATCCATGACGCGGGCCAATTGGCCCGCCGCACCCTGCGGGCCAACATCAATCTGGAACTGGTCCCCGCGCCGGAAGCCATTCCGGTAAAGATCGAACTGAGCCGCGCCACGCAAACCCTGTTGAATCTCTGTGTCAACGCCCAGGACGCCATGCCGCAGGGCGGCACGCTGACCATCAGCAATTCAATCGTCGTGGTGCCGGATGAACTCGCCCGACGGCATAAGCTGGCCGCGGGCGGCGAGTTTGCGCGATGCAGCGTCGCCGATACCGGCTGTGGGATTCCCGCCAACACGTTGCCGCGGATTTTTGAGGCGTTCTTCTCCACCAAGGAAAAAGGGCATGGCACGGGGCTGGGACTGTCGATTGTGGACCGCATCCTGCGCGAAGCCGGAGGATATGTGGAAGTGGAAAGCACCGTGGGCCGCGGCACGACGTTTTACCTTTATTTTCCGATTTCGCGCGAGAATGTCGCCGCCACGGCGAGGCCATCCGAGCCGTCGCTACCGCATGGCAAGGGAACGGTTTTGGTGGTGGACGATCTCGACCTGCTCCGCGATTTTGCGAAGACCTTTCTGGAAGCGGCCGGGCTGACGGTGCTGGTGGCGGCCTCCGGCAAGGAAGCGCTCCTGGTTCTGGAGAAGAAAAAAGGCGCGGTGGACATTTTGTTCACGGATTACAGCATGCCTGGCATGAACGGGTCCGACCTGATCGAACAGGTGTCGGTTCGCTGGCCGGCGATCCGGCCCGTGCTCGCCTCGGGTTATCTGGAAGATCCGATCGTTGACCGGCTCAAGGGTTTAAAGGCCGAAGTTCTGGCGAAACCGTATGAAATGCAGGAAGCCGCCAAAATCCTGATCGGTTTGCTGCCCAAACATTGAATGGGAGGGGGAAGTGAACAGGGCTGAAGCCAAACCCTCCCGCCGTTGCGACACGGCTAAAAAATGGCTTTTTTCCATTTTCAGGTTCAAGGCGTGTTAATGCCTTCAAATTCTCCAAGGTTTTTGATCATGTTTTTATTTGCGTTGAACTCCAAATTGCAGTCGCTAGAACCAGATGGGTGACTGAACGGATCGCCTCTCGTGAGGCATCCGAAATCGAGCGATGAAATAACAGGCTCGGATCAAAGTCTTTGAAGCCCAAGCTCAAATGGCCCGACGGACCCGAAGAAAAAGCGGGAACGGACACGTTTTTGTCGTTTACATCCGCCTTAATGGGTGCCCCCTTTACAACAAACACAAACAATTAAATTCCACTGATTACCAATAGGTTGCGTCAAAGCCGAGAAAAAGAGTTTGACAACCTCGCGTCATCTTGGAAACTGGCGGGCGCAGCTTATGAAACAATTCGTTACACGCTGTTTTTCCAATGCGCCAATGCGCCAATAGCGGGCGGAATTCCTGTCTCCAAAGTTCCCGTCCGAGTTTCCGAACCGACACGCCGCGCCTTCGCCATGGCCTATTGCGAGATCAAAGTTACAAATTCGGGCAAGGGGTGAAATTATTGCTGCCAATCATGAAAGACTCCATTCATAAGACATTTGAGTGTGTGGCGACATTTTGCTTCTTATCTCTGAATTTGGTTTCTGCACAGACCTCCGGACAGCCAGCCGAAACCCCAAGCATTTTCCAGCTAATCACAAATTGTCCGCCGATCACTGATCTTGTCTTCAAATATCATTTCGGCGTGGAGCCGGCAGAACTGTATGAATTCAGGCACCAGTCGAATGCATTTTTTGTCCGCATCACGATGGGTGACTCGTTTAACAAAGAGTTTTCATTGCAGGATACAGAATGCGCCCGCTGGGGCGATGATTATTGGTGCTACACCTATGCGCCACCGCCCAGAGCGGGTTTGCAACCCCCGCCTCCGGTGCTAAATAAGTATCGGTACGATTCAAATGATTTGTATTCAATCGCATATCAATCCGTAGATAGATATCTGCTAACACGGCTCCGTCTTTTTACCAGTTTGGGAATTGCAGGAGATAGTGCGCCGGGCATTTTGTTAACGGATCCAGAAAATAAGAGAATCGTGTATGAGGTATTGAGGCAGGGAATTACGATAACTGCGGCACTTGACTACTCAAATTCCCTTCCGGCGCGATCTGATATCAAAATGATAATGGCTGACGGCAAGGTTCTGAATGGAAGAGTGCTGTATCGCTATAAACCAGGCATCGCCAACGGACGCATCCCTGCCTATATAGAGGATAATGGCGGTGAATCAATTGAGGTTATGAGGCTTTCGTTCGGGCAGACAAATGAGCCAATGGGAAAAGAGTTATTTGCGCCCCCTCTCGAGTTGCTTGCCATGCGCAATCTTCAAGAGGTCGTTCACTCGAATAACGCAGAGTATTATTACCAGCATGGACGCCTTGTATATCACCATGGCGATGCTCAAGCCGACCGCGCCAAATTTTCGCAGATGGCCGAAAATGCGTTGAATTCGGGCATCGGGATGAGTGAAGATGCCGATGCGACAATACCAAGGAAGTATGTTCTTGCCATCATGATTGGATTTTCTGTGTTGTCTCTGGTGTTTATACTCAGGTTGAGCTACCACAGAAAGAAACAACGGTCTGGTTAACAGTTGAACCAATAGAAAGGACAGCAAACATATGAAAACACATATATTAGTGGCGGGCGGAATGATGCTCGTGTCTATGGCGATAGCCTATGCAGCTTGCACGGTTTCAATAACCGTTAACTGCGCCAACCCACCGTTGGGCTGCGGGCAGACGGGCCAAGCGACTGATCGTTGCGGGGACACAATCACAAAAACTGGATTGTGTGTAAACTCAGTTCCTACCAAACCGTTTGCGCAATGGCAAGATTCGGATGGCTTAGACAGCTATACAGAATATTCAATGCAGTGTTCTGTATGGGCCGGTAACTACTATGTTATACTGCCGAGCACATGCTGTGGGATATTCAACCCGTGTGGCGCAATTCTATCATTTTATGTTTATGGTTCTCCGGAGACGGCAGCATACCCGAGCGGCAATCAGTGTTCCGTTGGCGGCTAAATAGGTGAGGGTCAAGCCGCATGCCAAAAGGTCATACACGGAGAAATTCTAAATTACCGTTGGCCATGCAAAACTTTCGGTGGTTTAACATAACGGCTGGAGTAGTGTTTTCTGCAACCGGAGTCGCTAAAATAATAAGTGCCTTTGGGAAAACGCCGGACTTGACGTTAACAGACCCGATTTTTGACATTCAATTTAGAAAGTTGATGTTGTCAGCCGGTTTGGCTGAAATCATTTTGGCATTGCTTTGCTTTCAAAAGAAAAACCAAAATCGGGCGTTGGGGCTGACCGCGTGGATGGCGCTTAATTATTTGTTGTATCATGTGGGAGAATATCTTTTGCATTGGCATAAACCGTGCATATGCATGGGGTATTTGGCAGAAGGATTTCATATGCCTGCGTGGTTTTCAGAGTGGCTATCCGAGGCCTTAGTTATCTATCTGATTATCGGCAGCTATGGGATGCTCTCCCTACAGTGGTGGAAAAGGAGAGCAGAAGAAAGAACGGCGAATCAAGCGATGAAATTATAAAGTCAGTTCTAGATATTGTCATATTAGATTGCGGATGTTTGTTTTTTTGCGCCCTGTCCCGGCAGTCAGACAAGATACCTGCTGGCTGCCCATGTTCAGCCGCTCCGCAATCCAAGCTGGCGGCATCGTCGTTTTTTCCCCGCAAGTCGCGCGCTTCATGGTAATGTTGGCCTTTTTCAACTGACAGTTTCGTTCTTACGCTTTTTGTCAAAAATTTACAAGACAATTTTCAAGGTCCCGGCAATGCAAAACTTGCGTTGCTCAGGGCAAAATTGGGATATTCTTCTTCGCTCTTCACCCTCCATTCTTCCTTCTGCATTCCCCCTTTTGCCTTCCGTTTTCTACTTTCTGCTTTCTGTTTTCTGCTTTGCATTTCATGTTCCCCAGGAACATTACGCTTTCTTCCTTTTATGCTTAACTCGTCTCGATGCAACCGAAATTTCAGATGGGGAGCGCAGCCGCCCCGGCTGCTGTTCGACGCGCCCCAGCGTCGAACCCTTCCGCACTGGTCGCGCCGAAACAAAGCGCCGACGGACATTCGCAACCAATCGTCGCGAACAACCTTCAACTATTTCCGTCCCTTCAGTCCTTGTCCTTCAAAAACATCATTTTTATCAAACGAACCCAAATCGGACATGATTTTACTTTTTATGACACCATTTCCGCGCCCCAGATTGTCAGCGTTTCAGCGTTTCAGCGTTTCAGCTTTTGCCCTCAATCCAACCCAATCCAGGCTAATCCAACCTAATCCAAGCATTTTTTTTCAATGAACCCGACGCCGAAAACCACTTGGGAGAGCGCCCACTCGTTGCAGTTTCCAACGCTTTTCCCCAATTCATCATTATTCCCCTTATTTTACTCATGTTTACTCATGTTTACTCATCAATTTTTTATTTTGTCGTGTACCCTCCATCCAGTCGCTGGTTGAACTCAATCCGAACCCATCTGAGCCGCAAACGAACCCATCGCGAATGGGAAGCCTGCCCCTGCATTTTTCAGACACGCTCTTGGGAGAGTTTCAAGAGTTCCTCCTGGATTTTTCCGATTTTGAGGACATGGAAATGTTCCGGCAGGTCGCGCATGGGGCCGGCGTCCAATTCCTTTGCGGAGGGGGGAACAACGACCAGCACGATCAAGGGTAAATTGAGGGCGCGCAATTTTTTGACGAAGTCCTTCCGGGGGCCGTCCCAGGATTGCAGCACGCAAATCACGCCACTCACGGCGGAGACATGGTTCAAGACCAGACTTTCCAGGACGGAAAACGGCTTGTCGGCACAAGCATTGGCCGACGCGAGGATTTCCAACATCTGGTCGGCGTGGGCCAGTCCCCGGCCGGCGGTAAAGCAATAGGTTTGCGCGCCGACGAAGAGAAGGTCCAGCAGCGACTCCTGGGTGATCAAGGTGCAGGCAAAGGAGGCGGCCACGGATATGGCCTCTTCGAGAAGCTGGCTGTACGGTTCGTCGGTAAAAGTATCGAGGACGAGGGCGTGGCGCACAAAGAATTCGTCTTCGAATTCCTTGACGATGGGCTTGCCGGCCTTGGCCCAGCTTCGCCAATGAATATGGCGCAAGGGATCACCGCGGCGATAGTCGCGAAGCGACACGAATTCCTCGCTGCGCCCGATGTTGGAGGCCAGGGAGACGCCGTTCTCCTGGTACTTCATGATGCCCGGCAAAGGCGCGGGGGAGAGGCGGTAACGTCGCGGCAGGATCAAAACGGCATCTACAGCCGGGGCTCTGGCATAGGAGCGAAACAAGCCGAAAGGATCGCTACGCGCCAGGGTAACGCCCGAAAGCCGGAGGACGCCACGCCGCAACGGCATAATTTCGACGCTGGCCTCGGCCTCGCCACGAGGCTCGATCGGGGCCAACTCGGCTTCCTTGAATTCGGCGAACTTGAACGGATTGAGATGGCGATTGCTGAGGCTGAACGGGGTCAGCTTTCGGTTCTCGGCCAGTTTATACGCCAGCCATTCATCGAAGGGCGGGCGCGGGTCGGCGGCGTCTTCGAGCAGGACCAATCCCTTTTGAGGTTGGGCGGTCAAATTTCTGACCACCACGCGATAAGTCAACGGTTGTCCGGCGGTGCCAAAGCGCGGGATGATACGCGTGGCGGAGAATTTGCCGCCAAAAAACCAACTGCACGCCACCGCCACCATCAGGAGCACGGACAACAGCGTAAACATCTGGTAGGTGACGGTGTTCTCGGCATCGGCCCCGACCCAGAAAGCGACGAACGCGCTGCCCGCAACACACAACCCCGCGAACGTGAACCGCCGCCGCATCCAGTGCATCAGCGACGAAACGCGGCGGTAAGAGTCATAAACGATTTTATATATCGGCCTCACAAATTTCGCATCGCCCGCCGGGGTTGGGATTATGCCGGGACTTTCAATTTTTTCACAATTTCCCCAACCACGCCGCGCGCGGTGGTTCCGGAAAAGCGCGCCTGGGGTTCCAGCACCAGCCGATGAGCGATGACCGGCACGGCCAGCGACTGGATTTGCTCCGGCGCAACGAAATTGAACCCGTCAAACAGCGCGGCCGCCTGGGCGACTTTCATGAGCGCGATTGAAGCGCGGGCGCTGGCGCCCAATTGAACGCCGGGCGCCTTGCGGGTGGCGGCGACAATCTCCACCGCGTAATGCTTCAGTTCATTGCTGATGAGGACGTCCTCCGCCGCGCGTTTGAGAGCCACGACATCGTCGAGTGTCGCGCAGGGTTGCAGCAGTTCCAGGGGGTGGTTGTGCTGCTGCTGCGTGAGGATGGCGACTTCCTCATCCGGCGGCACATAGCCGAGGGTAAATTGGAGCGCAAAACGGTCCATCTGCGCCTCGGGCAGCGGATAGGTCCCGCGAAATTCGACCGGGTTCTGGGTGGCAATGACGAAGAACATTTTCGAAAGATCACGATGCTCGCCTTCGACACTCACCTGGCTTTCCCCCATTGCTTCGAGCAGGGCCGACTGCGCGCGCGGCGAGGCCCGGTTGATTTCATCCGCCAGCAAAATGTCCGTGAAGATCGGCCCCTCATGGAAATGAAACTGCTGGTCGCGCTGGTTGAAGATCGACACGCCCAGAATGTCCGAGGGCAACAGGTCGGGCGTGAACTGGATGCGTTTGAAGCGGGCGTCGATGGATCGGGCCAGGGCCTTGGCGAGGGTGGTCTTGCCCGTGCCGGGAAAATCCTCGAGGAGGACATGTCCGCCGGCGGCGAGGGCGGCCAGGAGGTTGCGCGTCGAGGCCGCCTGGCCGCGCATGATCCGGGAAATGTTCGCCGCGATCTTGCGGTAGGTTTCGCGCGCGGCGTCAAAGTTGGTCATTACAGTCATTAAACAATCGTGGCGAAAAAAGTTTCGCTTTTGATTGCGGCCCAATCTATCAAACAATTCGTTAAAATCAAACCTTGCGGTTCCTGGAAGGATTCAAGATTTCCCAATTATTATGCCCGCCAGAAAGACCAGCGCGCCTCCGAGCAATACCTGCAATAGCGCCGATACCAGCGGCGTGTCCATGAACTTGTGTCGGATCCAGGAAATGACGCTCAGTTCCACAATGACCACGCCCACGGCGATGGAAGTGGCGGTGGTCACGCTGGGGATGAGATAGGGCAGGGTGTGGCCGAGGCCACCCAGGCCGGTCATGCCGCCGCAGACAAATCCCCGCGCCCAGGGATGCCCGCGGCCGGTGAGGCTCCCGTCGTCCGAAAGCGCTTCGGCGAATCCCATGCTGATCCCCGCGCCCACGCTCGCGGCGATGCCCACCAGAAAAGTCTCTCCGCTGCTGTGGGTGGCAAAGGCGGCCGCAAACAGCGGCGCTAGCGTGGAAACCGAGCCGTCCATCAGTCCGGCCAATCCGGGTTGAATCACTTGCAGCAGAAAAAGCCGGTTGGCGCGGGATTTTTCATCCTCGCTCAATTTGGTTTTGGCGATCTCTTCGGCCGTGTGCGCGTGGCCGCGTTCTTCTTCCGTCAAGTCGCCCAGCAACTGCCGAATGCCGGCGTCGGTCGTGCGGCGCGCCGCGGCTTCATAGAACCGGCACGTCTCCACTTCCATGGTCTCGGCGGTTTTTTGGACGATTTTCAGTCCCAATGGACGGACCAGCCAGACCGGCCGGCGGTTCACAAAGCCCCGGACATCCTGCCGGCGGATGAGCGGCACGTGGTCCCCGAACCGCGCCTTGTACAACTCCAGCAAACGGTGGCGGTGCCGGTCTTCGTCGTGGCGCATCTTGCGGAATTTGTCCGCCTGATGGGGATAATTGGAATCAAGGCCGGCGGCAAAATCCTCGTAAACGCGCGCGTCCTCCTCTTCCAGCGAGATGGCCAGGGCGAGAATTTCCTGTTCCGTGAGGCTGTCGAATGTTTTCATAAATAGGGTGAGAATAAGCGCGCAACGGCGTCGCGCAACCTGGCCGGCAGGGGACGGCCGTCGGCTTCCGACAGGGTGATCTCCCGGGCGGAAGCGATCTTTTTCTGGATGAATTTTTCCATCATCCCCGCGAATTCATGGCCGTAGCATTCCACGTTCAGCTCAAAATTCAATCGCAAGCTTCGCGTGTCCCAGTTGGCCGAGCCGAGAAAAACCCAATGGCCATCGACAATCATCAGCTTGGAGTGGTCGAACGGGGGTGGGGTGAGCCAGAGGTGGCAACCGCGCTCGAGCACCTGCCACCACATCGCCCGCGAAGCCCAATGAACGAAAGGCAGGTTGTTCTTGCCCGGCAAAATAATGTCCACGCGCACCCCGCGCAAGGCCGCCAGTTTCAAGGCGCTGACGAGGGTCAAGTCGGGTAAAAAATACGGAGTGAGAATCTGGACGGATGATTGGGCGTCCGCCAGGGCCGCCAACAGGGTGAGGCGCAGCTTCTCAAAGTCAGCGTCCGGACCGTCGGTGATCGCGCGGGCGATGACCTCGCCGGTTTCGGCCAGCGCCGGAAACCATTTTTCGTCTTTGAGAATTTCCCCGGCGCAAAAGTACCAATCGCTCGCAAAGGCCTCCTGCAACTGCTCCACGACCGGGCCGGTCAGCAAAAAGTGGAGGTCCTGGGTGGGGCGTTTTGGCTTTTCCGCCAGCACATTTCCCTGGCGGATGTTGATGCCGCCGGTGAAGGCGGTTTTCCCGTCAATGATGAGCAGTTTGCGGTGGTTGCGCAGGTTGATGGTGGCCGCGCGCCAGGGGGTGAGCAAAGTGGCGGGCAGGAACCGCGCGTGGGGAATCTTCGCGTGGCGCAATTTCGATGTGATCGGCGGCCACGAATAGCGGGCGCCGGCGGCGTCAATCAGGAGACGCACTTCGATGCCGCGCTGGACGGCCCGCGCGAGGGCCGCGAGAAATTTTTGGCCGGCCTCATCGTTGTCGAAAATGTAGGTGCAAAATGAAACGGATTCCTTCGCCGAGTCAATGGCTTCGAGCATGGCGGGAAAAGTTTCATCTCCGTTGACGAGGGGACGGATGCTGTTTCCGGTGGTGAGGGGACGTTTGGCGATGCGTTGCACGGTCGAGGCGAGCGTTTTGAGATGGTCGGCCTGGAGTTGGGGCAGGTCCTGGATTTCAACTTCGGTGTTCAACGGCCTCATCACGCCCAGCGAGACGGCGCGGCGGCGGATGCGGTTGAAGCCCAGAGTCAGATATAGCAGCGAACCGAACAATGGGAGGAACCAGATGAGGCCGAGCCAGAGCGTCGCGGCGCGGGAATCGCGTTTGTGGAGCAGGGCGTGGACCGAGGCGAACAGGGCGGCGAGAAAATCGAAACCGGCGGCGAGGTGCGGCCAGAATCGCGAGATTTTTTCAAGCCAATCCATGGGCGACCAGTTTCAACAGAAAGGGAGTCACGCGCAAGCGCGGGGAATGCCCGGCAATGTCCCGATCTAACCCCCCCGTAAATAAAAGTTAGAGTGCGCCTGACCCTGATAAACCCACGCGAAATCCACGGAGGCATCCACAACGAAACTGGCCGCTCAACGCCGTCCCTCCCTGATCCAGGATTTGACTTCCGAAGCGGTGAGTTTGGATTTCCCCTGGTTGCGACCGGAAATTTTCCCGCGCAATTTAAACAGGCCCGCCACCGCTGCCCGGACGGATTTCAGATTGCGCCCGTCTTCCGGCACCAGCCGCGCCACTGGTTTGTCGTGGCGGGTGATGACGACTTCCTCGCCTTGGGCAACCTGTTCAAGGAGTTGACCAAACCGGGTCTTGGCTTCCAAGGCGGTGACACTTTCCATAAATTTTGCCTTCGTTAAATTAACCAGCTACCAGCTATTTTAGCGCATCTTCCGCCAAATTCATTTCGAGGCATTGGTTCGGGCAAATCGCGACAATGAAATTCCACCCCCAGGGAAGTTTGGCGACCCTACCGGGAATCGAACCCGGGCTACCACCGTGAAAGGGTGGTGTCCTAACCGCTAGACCATAGGGTCGTCGAAAGCCAGCAAATATATTCACTAAAAGGCGGGTGTCACGCAAATTATGGCTTGCACCGAAAAAATGTTACAGCAATGTTACTGGAATAAATCCAAAAATAAGCCATGTTTAGGCCACGCAGCCGACCACGGCGCAAAACCACACAGCCGACCACGGCGCAAACAATGCCGGAACATAACGGAGACATGATGACCGACCTGCACGTTGGAGAAGGAGCAAACGGCAAAACCTCCACGCATTATTTGAATGGAAATGGCCACAGCAATGGTGCGAACCACCACCTTGCGGACGATGTTGTCATTCGGCCCTATCAACCGGCGGACCGCTCCGCCATCCGCCGGATTTGTTGCGACACCGGTTTCCTCGGCAATCCCATCGAAACCATCTTCAGCGACCGCGAGATTTTTGCGGACCTTTTCACCGGACCGTATTTGAATTACGAATCGAAATACGCCTGGGTGGCCGATGCCAACGGGCGCGTCGTGGGTTACCTGTTGGGCTCCGTCTCGCCAACATTTGATTACACGCTCCTGTACTCCGGCTTCCAAACGACGATGAAAATGATCGCCCGGGCGGCCACGGGCCGTTATGCAACGCATCCCCGCACAAAAAATTTCATCCGCTGGCTGTTGACCAGCGGTTATCGCGAGCAGCCGCGGCATCCCGATCGGGCGGCGCATCTGCATCTGGATATTGAAAAGAAATACCGCGGCCACGGGCTGGCCTGCCGGATGTGGCGGATCTATGAAAAACAGTTGGAACAGTCGGGCGTCGAATACTGTTATGGCGCGTTCTTCTCGTGGCAGAATCGGCGTCCCGAGAACGGATACTCGCGTTTCGGTTTTTCGGTTTTTGACCGGAAATTGACCACGATTTTCCAGCCGGAAATTTCCGAGCCGGTCGAAGTTGTTTGCGTGCAGAAGAAACTCCGGGAATGAAAAAGGTGATTTTCACGCTCACGGCGGCGCGATCGGGCACCCTTTATCTGCGTAATCTTTTTCAACTCAACGCCCGCGATTGCATTTGCCGTCACGAAACTTTTTTTGATTTTGGGAATCCCACGATGTTCGGCCCGGCGATTTACGATGCCTATGCCGGACGCATCGAAAAAATCCGCGCGCGCCTGGAAAAAAAACGGAATTACATCGAGAAACGGCCGGGCGCGGTTTATTTGGAATCCAGCCACGCGTTTTTGAAGTCGGCGCATCTCGGGGCGCTGGAGGTTTTCCCCGAGTTGCGGCTGGTCCATCTCATACGCGATCCCATCAAGGTCGCCGCCAGTGAAGCTTACCGGGAAATGTGGCGACGGCGGGTCCGCGCGCCCTTTCATTTTTACAAGGGTGACGATGGCAAGCGTCATTTCGCCTGGGCGCTGACCGGTAATGAGGAGATTTTCAAGCCTTTCTCCGGCGCGGAATTTTCATTGTTCCAATGGTACCTGGTGCAATGGATTGAGATTGAGAACCGGGCGATGAATTTCCTCCTGGAAAATGCCCTGGAGGACCGTTGCTTTACTTTGAATTGCCCGCGGGAATTAAACGACGCGGGAAAAATCCGCGAAATGTTTGATTTCTTCGGAGTCGGCATGAAGGGAACGGAAATTGTTTTTGGCGGACGCAAAAACAAGAGCATTGGCTATTCGGCCGCGCTGGCGGAACAATATGAGAACGAGTCTGAAACTGTGTTGCGCCAAATGCCGAACCGTTACCTGCAGATTTTCCGACACGAGCCTTATGCGGCCTGCGGTTGGAACGGACGTTTTATCCGGCGCCTGGAGCGGGAAATGGCGGTTGTCCAGTCTTAGGGGACGAGTCCCGGCCAGGGAAATTATTTTGCGTCCGCCTCCCCTTTGGCCTACGCTGTGTCGATTCATGAAAGTTTTCATTGATGGCAAGTTCTGCAGCGAGCGCGATGCGAAGATTTCCGTGTTTGACCATGGTCTGCTTTATGGCGACGGCGTGTTTGAAGGAATCCGCGCGTATAACGGTCGCGTGTTCAAACTCAAGGAGCACGTGGAGCGGCTCTTCTATTCGGCCAAGGCCATCCTACTGCAAATTCCGATGTCCCCGGAGAAAATTGCCGAAGCGGTCCTCGAATCGTGCCGCGTGAACAAACTTCGCGACGCTTATATCCGTCTCGTGGTCACTCGCGGCGTGGGAAACCTGGGACTCAATCCGCGCAACTGCCAAAAACCGTCGGTGATTGTGATTGCCGGCAAAATCCAGGTTTATCCGGCGGAATTATACTCGCGAGGAATGGAAATTGTGACCGTGCCCACGGTGCGCAACCTCCACAGCGCCGTGAACCCGGCCGTGAAGTCCTTGAATTATTTGAACAACATTCTCGCCAAGATTGAGGCCAACAACGCCGGTGTAGAGGAAGCGGTGATGTTGAACGCCGAAGGATTTGTTTCGGAATGCACGGCGGACAATTTGTTTATTGTCAAAAAGGGCGGATTGTTCACGCCGCCGCTGTCAGCGGGCGCGCTTTATGGCATTACCCGGCAGACGGTGATTGAATTGGCGATCGAGGCCGGTTTAAAAGTTTCCGAACCGAACCTGACGCGGTATGATTTGTTTAATGCGGATGAGTGTTTTCTCACGGGCACCGGGGCGGAAATCATGCCGGTCATCAAGATTGACGGGCGAGTCATCGGTGGCGGCAAACCTGGAAATATCACGCAAAAACTCGTGGCGGATTATCATTCCTTGACGATAGTGTCCGGCAAGCCGATATAAAAGAAATGGAATTTCCTTGTGGCTAAGGAATTTTAAACATGAGTGCCATTGAAAAAATCAAGGCGGCCGCAGCCGAACTCGATCCGGATGCCCAGATGGAGTTTTTCCGCTGGTGGATTGAGTCGGACAAATTCAAAGCGCGACAACTGGCGGCACTGAAGCGTGATTTGGCCGTCGGAATTGAGCAGTTGGAAGGCGGTCACGATCAAACCTATAACGATTCGACGGTGATGCAATTGGCCGAGGATATTGGCCGTTCCGGACGCGAACATCTTAAAAAGCGGGGCACATGAAACAATTTTGTCTTTCCGACGCGGCCCGCTCGGATTTGGACGAAATCTGGCTTTACATCGCGCAGGACGGCAAGTGCTGCTGATAAATTCATCGGGGTCATCGTTTCCCGGTTTTCAAAATTGGCGGTCATGCCATTGATGGGGAGGCAACGCGAGGAGTTGTCTCCGCGGTTGCGGAGTTTTCCTGTTAGTCGCTATGTTATTTTTTATCGTCCGATGGAAAATGGAGTTGAAATTGTTCGTGCGTTGCATGGCGCCCGGGACCTTCCGTCGTTGATTGGTTAATGGGATTTAGTTCGCATTTTCCCGCTTCACACTGTAAAATTCATTTGTCTGACAATACGATAGAGTCATTCAACTCTTTAATTTAACGAAACAAAATGCAGTGTTCCATTTGCAAAGAAAAACCGGCGACAGTCCACCTGACCCAGATTGTAGGCGACAAAATGCAGAAACTGGATTTATGTGAGGACTGCGCCAAGGCTAAAGGCGTCAATGACCCGGCGGGCTTTGCCCTCGCCGACTTGATGTTGGGCCTCGGGGCCTCGCAGGAAATCGAGCAGGCGGCGGGCGGCGTGGAATTAAAATGCCCGCGTTGCGGTTTTACCCAGGCGGATTTCAAGAAATCCGGACGGCTCGGCTGTCCCGATTGTTACAAGACGTTTGCCGATGGCCTGGCCGGTTTGCTGAAGACGATGCACAAGGGCACCCGGCACGTGGGCAAGACCCCGGAGGCTTTGCGCGCTACCCGCGATAATGCCGATAGATTGAAGACCTTGCAGAAAAAACTGATGAAGGCCATCGAATCGGAGCACTTTGAAGACGCCGCGCACTTGCGGGACGAAATCAACCAGATCACCGAACGTTCGCCCACCCCAAAGAACCTGACCCGATGAAAGACCTGCACACTTTTCTTTCGTCCCCCGCCGAAACCGCGCGACGCCATGGCCCCCATGACCGCATCGTCATGTCCAGCCGCGTGCGGCTCGCCCGAAACCTGAGGGATGCCGCTTTTCCGGGCTGGGCCAAAAAACCCGAGCGCGTGAAAATCCTGGAAACGGTGCGGCCGGCGGTGGAGAGTCTGCCGGAAATGAAGGATTCATTTTCCGAGGCGATGGATAATCTGGGCGCCTTGGACAAACAAATTTTGGTGGAGCGGCATCTGATCAGCCGCGAACATGCGGCCAAGAGCGCGGGCAGCGGCCTGGTGTTGAACCGCGACGAAACCTTTTCGGTGATGATCAATGAGGAAGATCATCTGCGGATGCAGGCGTTGCGCCCGGGGTTGCAATTGAAACAAGCCTGGGCCGCCATCGATGAGTTCGATTCCGAATTGGAAAAGAAGCTGGATTATGCCTTTGACAGCGACCTGGGTTATTTGACCGCCTGCCCGACGAACCTTGGCACCGGCATTCGGGTCAGCGCCATGTTGCATCTGCCGGGATTGGTGTTGGCGGAACAAATCAATCCCATCATCCAATCGGTCAACCGGCTGGGGCTGGCGGTGCGGGGACTTTACGGCGAAGGCACCGAAGCGCTTGGAAATGTGTTTCAGGTCTCCAACCAGATGACCCTCGGCGAAAATGAGCCGATGATTGTCGAACGTTTGGAGAAAGTGCTCCTTCAAATCATCGAGCATGAGGAAAATGCCCGCCAGGCGTTGATCGAGAAAAAACCGAAGACGGTTTACAACCATATCGGCCGCGCCTATGGAATCCTGGCCAATGCCCACAGCATCACCTCCAAGGAAGCCATGAACCTGCTATCCCTCCTCCGGTTGGGCCTGGACTTGGGACTCTTCCCGGGAGTGGATCGCGCCTTGGTGGACGAGTTGTTTCTCACCACCCAGCCCGCCCATTTGCAGCGGCAATATTCCGATAAATTGACCGCCGAAGAGCGCGATCTTATCCGTGCCGACATGATTCGTGAGCGGCTCAAGAATGTGAGCCGGCCGATAGTCAAACCGGCGCCGCCCGCTTCGGCGAATTGAGTCCGGCCTCTCCGCGGGTCAATTTGCTTAAGTCGGTCCTGTTTTTGCCGATGGTCCGATTGTCCGGGTAACGGACCGGTGCGGATTAAAAAACATAGAAAATCGTTTTTCTTTGAATAATTTTCCGAAACCATTCAAACTCCGTTGGACAAATCGGAGAAGTCGTTGCATTATATTTCACAGGTATGAGTGAAGAGTCCATGAGCAATTTTACTCCGCGGGCGCAGCAGGTGCTGGCGCTGGCGCGGAAGGAAGCTGATCGCTTCAACCACAACTATCTTGGCACAGAGCATCTCTTGCTCGGATTGATCAAGCTGGGGCAGGGGGTCGCCGTCAATGTGCTTCAGAAAATGGGGCTGGATCTCGAGACCGTCCGCATGGCCGTGGAAAAAAAGACCGGCAGCGGTCCCGACCAAAAGATGATGGGCAACATCCCCTATACTCCGCGCGTCAAGAAGGTGCTGGCGCTGGCGGCCAAGGAAGCCAAGGGGCTGAACCATACTTACGTGGGCACCGAACATATTTTGCTCGGCCTCTTGCGCGAGGGCGATGGCATTGCCGCGCAGGTGTTGCGCGATCTGGACGTGGACATCGAGCAGACGCGTCAGGAGATTTTAAAGGAGTTGGACCCCAATTTTACCGCCGAAGAGGCCTCCCTGCCGGAGCCGGGCGAAAAGGCACCCGCCGGCGGCGGCGAGAAAAAAGGCGAAGTCAAGACGCCCGCCTTGAAGGCGTTTGGCCGTGACCTGACCGAAATCGCCCGCAAGGGCGAAATGGACCCGGTCATTGGACGGAAAAACGAGATCGAGCGCGTCATCCAAATCCTGTGCCGTCGTACCAAAAACAATCCCGTGCTGCTGGGCGAAGCGGGGGTGGGCAAGACCGCCATTGTCGAAGGTCTGGCCCAGGAAATTGCCAAGGGCAACGTCCCGGAAATTCTCCTGGCCAAACGCGTCATCACCCTTGATTTGGCGTTGATGGTGGCCGGCACAAAATATCGCGGCCAGTTTGAAGAGCGCATCAAGGCTGTCATGGATGAAATCCGCCGCGCCAAGAATGTCATACTTTTCATCGACGAACTGCACACCATCGTCGGCGCCGGGAGCGCTGAGGGGACCATGGACGCCAGTAATATCATCAAGCCCGCTCTCTCGCGCGGCGAAATGCAATGCATCGGCGCTACCACGCTCAATGAGTATCGCAAGTACATCGAGAAGGACGCCGCCCTCGAACGCCGTTTCCAGTCGGTCAAGGTTGAAGCTCCGTCCGTTGATGATGCCATCGAGATTCTCAAGGGGCTGCGTCACAAATACGAGCAGCACCACAAGGCTGAATTTACCGATGATGCGGTCGAGGCGGCGGTGAAGTTTTCCGACCGTTACATCACCGACCGTTTTCTGCCCGACAAGGCGATTGATGTCCTGGATGAAGCCGGTTCACGCGCGCGCATCGGCACCATGACCCGCCCGCCGGAGTCCAAGACCATCGAGGCGGAGATTGAAGAAATCAAAACCCAGAAAGAGCGCGCCATTAAGAACCAGGATTTCGAAGGTGCCGCCGCGATGCGCGACAAGGAAAAGCAGGCGAAGGAAAAGCTCGAAAATCTTTTGAAAGAATGGCGCACCCACCGCGAAGAAAAACGCGTGGTCGTCGGCGAAGAGGACATTTTGCACGTCGTTTCCAAATGGACCGGCGTCCCCCTCAAGCGGATGGGCCAGGATGAAATGGCGCGGCTGCTCAACGTGGAGAGCGAAATGGAAAAGGTGGTGGTCGGCCAGCGCGAAGCGGTTTCCGCCATTTGCAAGGCCCTTCGCCGGTCGCGCGCGGATTTGAAAGACCCGCGGCGCCCGATTGGCAGCTTCCTCTTGCTCGGCCCCACCGGCGTCGGCAAGACGCTCCTGGCCAAGACCCTCGCCGAACAGATGTTCGGCGACACCAAAGCCCTCATTCATTTGGACATGAGCGAGTACATGGAGAAATTCAATGTTTCGCGCCTCATCGGTTCTCCGCCCGGCTATGTCGGTTATGAGGAAGGCGGCCAATTGACCGAAAAAGTCCGGCGTAATCCGTACTCCGTGGTCCTGTTCGATGAAATCGAAAAGGCGCATCCCGATGTTTGGAACATCCTCTTGCAGATTCTCGAGGATGGGAAATTGACCGACAACGTCGGCCGCGTCGTCAATTTCCGCAATACCATCATCCTGATGACCTCGAACGTCGGCTCCGACACCATCAAACGCCAAAGCTCGATGGGCTTTTCCCCGATCAGCGACGAAGCCAGCTATGAGAAAATGCGCGAGCGGATTTTGGACGAATCCAAGCGGACCTTCCGTCCCGAATTTTTGAACCGCCTTGACGACGTGATTGTGTTCCGTTCGTTCACCAAGCCCGACCTCATCCATATTTTGGATTTGGAAGTCAAAAAGGTTTTGGAACGGCTGCGGAATAAGCGCTTCGCGCTCAAGCTGGACGAAAAATCCTACGAGTTCCTGGTGGAAAAGGGCTACAGCCCGGACTTCGGCGCCCGCCCGATGCGCCGCGCGGTGGAGCGCTTTCTCGAAGACCCGTTGGCCGAGGAAATCCTCAAGGGCGCCATCCACGAAGGCGATCCCGTGGAGGTCACTCGCGAAGGCGACAAGCTCATCTTCAAGCAAACCGCCCCCGCCGCGGGCGCGACGGCGGCGAGTTGACTTGCTGTCATTGAATTGCGATAAGTTATGCCCATGACATTGGACCGTGTCTTGACCGAAGCGGAGGCATTGCCTGTCGAAGAACAGGAGATGTTGGAGGGTCTTTTGCGCCAACGCCGCATTCAAGCATGGCGGGAAGAAACGGCGTCGGAGGCTAAAAGCGCGGTCAAAGCGCTTCGCGCGGGCAAACTCAAAAGCCAATCTGCCGAGGCTGTCATCACCCGGTTGCGCCACGGCAAATAAGCCATGCGTGAACTTGTCCTTACGCCTCGTTTCGAACGGGCGTTCCGGCGCGTTGTCAGGAAAAATCCCGCGTTACAGCCTTTGATCGAAATGGCATTGCGCCGAATGGGCGAAAACCTCGAAGACCCGCGGCTGAAAACTCACCATTTAAGCGGTCAACTTGCCGGATTGTATGCCTGTTCTGTGGCTTATGATTGTCGCATCGTATTTGCCAGGCAAAGGCGCCCCAAAAGCGAGGCAGAGGATTTGGTGCTTGTTAATGTTGGAACACACGAGGAAGTATATTAGTCAAAGCTTGTTATTTTACAAGTTTGAAACAAGAGGCGGATTCAAAATCGTTCGTGTTGCTTGACCTAATTGTCACGGAACTTCTTCTTTTCTTGCGTCTGAAAACCTTTTACGCTGTGGCAAAATGAAAGGCATTATCCTTGCCGGTGGCGCCGGTTCGCGGTTGTATCCGCTCACGCTGGTCGCCAGCAAGCAGCTCCAGCCGGTTTACGACAAGCCGATGGTGTATTATCCGCTCACGACGCTGATCGAGGGCGGCATCGGCGAGCTTTGCCTCATTTCCACGCCCCAGGATTTGCCCCGTTTCCGCCAAATGTTGGGCGACGGCTCGCGCTTTGGGGTGAAAATTGAATATCGCGAGCAGCCCAGGCCCGCGGGCATCGCCCAGGCATTTTTGATTGCCGATACTTTTATCGGCCAGGACCAGGTGACGCTCATCCTGGGGGACAACATTTTTTACGGCGGCGAAAGTTTTTTGCGGTCGTTCCGGGAGTTCAAGTCTGGCGCGACGATTTTTGGCTATCACGTCCACGACCCGGAACGATACGGCGTGGTGGAATTCGACGAGGAGGGCTGCGCGATCTCCATCGAGGAGAAACCGAAATCGCCCAAAAGCAACTACGCGGTTCCGGGTTTGTACATGTACGACAACCAGGTGGTCGAGATTGCGAAAAATCTGAAACCGTCCGCCCGCGGCGAATTGGAAATCACCGACGTGAACGTTGCTTATATGCATCGCAAGGAATTGCGGGTGCGGCAGTTGGCGCGTGGCTTTGCGTGGCTGGACGCCGGCACGAGCAGCAGCTTGCATAACGCCAGCGCGTACGTGCAGACGATTGAGACCCGGCAGGGAATCAAGATCGGTTGTCCGGAAGAGGCGGCCTTCCGCAACGGATTTCTCACGCTGGACCAGTTGGAAGCGCAGGTCGCGAAAATGCCCAACTGCGAATACCGTGCCTATCTCGTCGATGAGGTCCTGGCGGAAGCGAAACGATTCAAAAAATGATATGATTATCCTCCTCGGCGCATCGGGATATATCGGCGAAGCGTTTGCCACGGAATTGCGGCGGCGAAACCGGGAATTCATTCCGCTTTCGCGCCGGCAGGTGAATTACACCCAATTCACGCCGCTGCTGGAATTTTTGAAGGCAAAAAAACCGGAGTTTGTCATTAATTCCGCGGGCTACACCGGCAAACCCAACGTGGATGCCTGCGAATTGGCCAAGGCCGACACCCTCGCCGGCAATTCGTTGCTGCCCCAAACCATTGCCCACGCCTGCGCCGCGCTGAACATCCCCTGGGGGCATGTTTCCAGCGGATGTATTTTTAGCGGGGCCAAAATCCTTGAAAATGGCCGGACCCGCGTGGAAAAAGACATGACGAAACCGGAGTTGCGCGCATTGATTGAGCGGGCGCCGGAAAAAATCCACGGTTTCACTGAAAGCGACACGCCGAATTTTTCCTTCCGTGATTTGCCCTGCAGTTTTTACAGCGGCAGCAAGGCCCTCGGGGAAGAAGCCATTGCCGGGGTCGGTCACAGTTACCTCTGGCGGTTGCGGATTCCCTTCGACGAATTTGATAATGCGCGGAATTATCTGAGCAAGGTCCAGCGATATCCGAAGGTCTATGACAACGTGAATTCCATCTCGCATCGCGCCGACTTTGTGCGCGCCGCGCTGGACCTTTGGGAAAAACGGGCGCCCAATGGCATTTACAACGTCACCAACCCGGGCTTCATCACCACGCGGCAGGTGGTTGGCCTCGTCGGGAAATACTTGAAGCCGGCCAGGAAATTTGAGTTTTGGTCGAGTGACGAGGAGTTTTACAAAGTGGCGGCCAAAACCCCGCGGTCCAACTGCGTGATGGACGTCTCCAAACTGCTCGCCGCCGGGGTGACGATAAGAACGGTCGGGGAAGCGCTCGAAGATTCGCTCAAGAATTGGCAGCCGGAAAACCAAAAATAAAGAAATCATGAACAACAAAGAAACCAAGGAACAAAGTTCTGAACTAAAATGGCCGAACTGGAAGCAAGTACGAATCAGTCCAGAAGTGGAAGCGCTCGCCAAAAAGGTTGTGGACTCTGTGTTTACTGTCCATAGCACATTGGGCCGGGCCTGCTGGAAAGCGCTTATGAAATATGCCTGGGCCATGAATTGACACTACGCGGAGCAAAACATCAACGCCAGACACCAGTGCCATTGAAATATAAAGATATTGAAATGGAAGTTGGTTATCGCGCAGGTTTTATTATTGAGGATAAACTTTTGCTCGAACTTAAGACGGTGGACGCGCTCTTGCCCGTTCATACTGCGCAGGTAATCACCTGTTTGCGGCTAAAGAAATATCCGATGGGGTTGCTAATCAATTTCAATGAAGCATTGATCAAAAACGGCATTCATCGAATCTTGAATGTGCCTCGTTCGGAGAATGAAGTCATAACTTAGTTCCTTTGTTGCTTTGTTGTTAAAAAAATGAACCTGCTTATCACCGGCGGCGCGGGATTTATCGGCTCGAACGTGATTCATCACGTGATTGACCGCCCTGAAATCGCCCGCCTCATCAACCTGGATTCCCTGACCTATGCCGGGCACCTGGCCAATCTCGAAAAGGTTTCCGGCCACCCCAAATACGTGTTCGAGAAGGTTGATCTCCGGGACAAGGCTGAAGTTTTACGGGTCGTCCAACAACACGCCATCACCCATGTCATGCACCTGGCGGCGGAATCGCACGTGGACCGTTCCATCACCGGCCCGGGCGATTTCATTCATACCAACGTGGTCGGCACCTTTAACCTGCTCGAAGCCTGCCGCGCCTGTTGGGCGGCGGCGAATGCGCCGGGTCCCAACCGCTTTCACCATGTCTCGACCGACGAGGTGTATGGTTCGCTCGGTCCCACCGGGCTGTTCACCGAGACAACTCCTTATGCGCCGAACTCCCCCTATTCCGCCAGCAAAGCGTCCTCCGACATGCTGGTGCGCGCGTATCATCATACCTACGGTTTGCCGACCGTCATCACGAATTGCTCCAATAACTACGGGCCGTTTCAATTTCCCGAGAAATTGATCCCCGTCGTCATCCAGAGCGTGCTCGCCCGCAAATCGATCCCGGTCTATGGCGATGGGAAAAACGTCCGCGATTGGCTGTACGTCCGCGACCATGCCGAAGCGCTCTGGACGGTCTTGATGCGCGGCAAAAACGGTGAGACCTACAACATCGGCGGCCACAACGAATGGGCGAACATCGATATTGTGCGGCTCATTTGCGATACGGTTGATGAATTCGCTCCGCAGTTGGGCGGCAATTCGCGCCAGTTGATTTCTTTTGTCAAAGACCGGCTGGGGCACGACCGCCGGTATGCCATTGACGCGGGCAAGATTCAGCGCGAACTTGGGTGGACGCCGGCGCACCAGTTCGAGGACGGCATCCGCGAGACCATCCGCTGGTACCTTGATAACCAGGCCTGGGTCAAAGTGGTTGCCGAAAAATGAACGTTTGGCGGGCGGGTTTTTCAAATCAATGCTATCATGTTTGGCATCCGACAATTGCTATTTTGTTTTTTGGCGGCCTGCGGCTTCAGTGCCGGCGCCGCGGTCACCAATTCGATTGTCTGGCACCGGGCTTCCGGCGTCGTGGATGCCAATGTACATGACGAGCCGTTGATGCCCGTACTCGGCCGGATCGCCAGCGATACCGGCTGGCGTGTTTACGTCGAGCCGGGTACCACGAGAACAATCGCGGCCAAATTCCAGGGCCAGCCGTCGGGCGAGGCCCTGCGCATGTTGCTCGGCAATCTCAACTTCACGTTGTCGCCCGAAACCAATGGGCCGTCACAACTTTACGTCTTCAGCACCGTCGTCCAAAACGCAACGCAGTTGGTCCCCCCAGCCAAAATAGTCGCTCACCACGTGCCGAATGAACTGCTCGTCAAACTCAAACCGGGCGCGGACATTGAGGCGCTGGCAAAAATGTTGGGCGCCAAAATCACCGGACGAAACGACAAAATGGGCTTTTACCGGCTCCAGTTCGCGGACGCGGCGGCCACGGATGCCGCGCTGGCGCAATTGCAGACGAACAGCGACGTGGAGGGAGTGGATTACAATTACGTGTACGACCCGCCGCCCGCCGTCCAGCCGCTGGCCGCGTCATCGCTCCCGCCGGTTTCCTTGCGGCTCAATCCACCCAACGCGTCGGGAAAAATCATCGTCGGCCTCGTGGACACCGCCGTCCAGCCCCTCGACAGTTCTTTGGAAAGCTTTATTCTCAGCCAGCTTTCCGTGGCCGACGGCACGCAAGCCGATGGCAGCACGTTGACGCATGGAACAGCCATGGCGGAGACCATTCTGCGCAGCCTGGAGGCGGCCGAGCAGGGGAGTTCCTCGGTGCAAATCCTGCCGGTGGATGTCTATGGTTCCAGCGCCACCACCACCAGTTGGGACGTGGCGAATGGCCTGGCGCTGGCGGTGAACAACGGCGCGAATGTCATCAACCTGAGCCTTGGCGGTTCTGGTGACAGTTCATTTTTAGCTTCTTTGACTCAATCGGCCGCGAAGGACGGTGTTCTGATTTTTGGGGCGGCGGGAAACGATTCGTCGTCAACGCCGGAATATCCGGCGGCGGATACGGGAGTGATTTCCGTAACGGCGGAAAGCCAGGGGCAGATTGCATCGTATGCCAATTTCGGTTCATGGGTGATGTTGGCCGCTCCAGGTTCGAGCGTAGCCTATTTGGGCAGCCAGGCTTGGGAGGTCGAGGGCACGTCGGTTTCGACGGCCTGCATGACGGGTCTCGCCGCCGGCGCCGCCGACACCACACACCAAACCTGGGCGGCCATCGAGGCGTCCCTGGCCAAGGCGTATCCGGTTCCTGCGAAGTAATAAATGATCAGGCTGCGTGCTGCGGTGCCCGGTCGCATTTTTTTCTCGCCGACAAACACCAGATGATTTATATTGGCGCATCAGTCGGAATGAATCGAATGTCTTCGTGACCGTTCAAAGAAGCCATCCTTAGATCCAGTTCCTGCCAGTGTGGTGAAGTCGTTTTTGTTCGATGATGCCCATTTTAGCCAACGCCAAATGGACCACTTTGATGAATCAATGCAGCGCATATTTTTATGAGTAAAAAAGTTCTTTTAACCAGTGTTTGCCGTCCCATGGGACCGAAGTACGGTGATGCCCCCTCCGTCGGATATGAACTCCTTTACCGTCAGGTCACGCGGGCGCAGGGCATCTTCAGCCCGCGCACCGTGAACGTGCAATTCGGACTGGATTACATCGCCGAAAATCTCGACGCGCCGACCGTGGTGCTGCAATACCCGTCGAAGCGCGAACTCATCAAGGAACTCAAGAAAGGATACGATTACGTGGGCATCTCGTTCATCATGGCGCTGATGCACAAGATGAAAGAATCCGTCGCGCTCATTCGCAAATACGCGCCGAACAGCAAAATCGTGCTCGGCGGTTACGGCACGGTGTTGAAGGACGAAGTGCTCAAGCCTTACGGCGACTACTTCTGTCGCGAAGAAGGCGTGGGTTATTTTCGCCGCCTGTTGGGCGAGCCGGAAATTCCCATGCCCTACAAGCATCCGCTCATCGTGAGCTGGCTCAAGGTGTTCGGCTGGAAAGTTTCCGGGACGGGTAAAATTTTTGCCGGCCTCGGCTGCCCCAACGGCTGCGATTTTTGCTGCACCTCGCATTTCTTCTCGCGCAAACACATCAAATTATTGCCCAGCGGGCGCGACATTTACAATGTCGTGGAACGTTACTTCGACCTCGACCCGAGCCTGGTGTTCCTCATTATTGACGAAGATTTTCTCCTGAACAAAAAGCGCGCGATGGAATTCCGCGAGTGCGTTCTGGCGGACGGCAAACGGCCTTCCATCTTTGCGTTCTCCAGCATCAAAGCCATCAGCCAATACACCGTCGAGGAAATCCTGGAAATGGGGATTGACGGTTTCTGGATCGGCTATGAGGGCACGCGCTCGAATTACGCCAAGCAACAGGGACGGCCCGTGGCCGACATCCTCAACGAATTTCGCGAGCACGGCATCACCGTGCTCACCTCGATGATTGTCGGGTTCGATTATCAGACCCCCGAGATCGTGGCGCAGGAATTGGACGGCCTGATGCAACTCAAGCCCGCGCTCGGCCAATATCTCATTTACGGCCCCGTCCCCGGCACGCCGTTCCATGAACGGGTCATCAAGGAGAATCTTTTGCAGGACGTTTACACCACCGACAAGGATTTGTTTTACCGGCGCGCGGACGGATTCAAGACGATGATGAAACATCCGACGCTTTCGCCGGAGCAGATTGAGGACCTCCAGCGCTGGTGTTTCGAGCAGGATTTCCAACGGCTCGGCCCCAGTATTTATCGCGTCCTCGAAACGCGCTTCCTTGGCTACCTCAAGCTCAGGAATTCGCCGAACCCGGTTTTGCGCCAGAAAGCCGAATACTTCGCGCACGAATTGCGCTACGCTTACCCCGTCTTTCTCGCCGGAAAATTGCTCGGTCCCAACGCGAAAATCCGCCAATGGATTGGCGATTTGGAATCGCGCATTCACGCGGAACTGGGCCGCCCCGCCTTCGCGCAACGGTGCAAGTCTGTCATGGGAGTGGGCGCGGCGTTGTGGACGGGACTCACGTTGAAGCTCGACCTTTTCCAGCATCCCAAATTGCAGCGCACGACCTATCGCCTGCCGGAGAAACGCTGGAGCGCCTTCGAGATTTGGGAAGAGTTCCAGAAAAGACATCCCGTCCCGAACTTCTCCGTCAAAGTGGAATTGCAACACGCCCGGAAACAGGTCTGGATGCGGATTGAAGGCGCCCCTTCGTCCAAGGACGCCGAGGGTTTGGGCCGGCGCATCCGCGATTCCCTGGCGGGCAGCCGGAGCCGGCTGGTGCTGGACCTGAAAAAACTGCATTGGGACAAGGCGGGCGACTTGCGGCCGCTTTGGGAGAAGCTGGCGGTTTATCGTTCCCGCATTCGCCTGGTGCTGCCCAAAGTGGCTGCGGCGCATCCCGAAGTCATCCTTCTCGCCGACATGTTCAAGCACTATAACGGGTGAGGAATTCGCGCCTCGTGTTTTTTTAATACCTCCGCCCCATTGCATTGTGTACCATGCAATTTCCGGCTGTGGCCGGAAGCCATGAAAAAAATAAACCGGCGCAAAATTTGTTTTATCGCAGGCAGATTGGCAATCAGCCCGGCATGGCCAGATCGTCGCTGTTCCCTGTTTTTTCCGTTTGGGCACGAAGAAGGTCGTGGAGTGTCACGAGACCAACAATTGTGCCGTCCGGACGGTCGAGCACGACGACAAATTGGCTGGTGGAATCAATCAGAGCCATTTGTAAATCGCGAATTGTCTGTCCGCGCAGGCAGATGACCAGCCGCTCCAGTTTGGGCTGTCGATTTTCCGTCACGGCGGCCTCAGCCTCCCTGCGCGTCAAAATGCCTGCGGGTTTGCCGTCCAGTTCTACCGGGAAGCGTTGATACGGATGCGCCTTCAAAGCGGACTGAATTTCAGCGCGGTCAAGCTTGTGAAGGATGACTGGCTGGAAATTCGCGATGGCATAGATGGGCAATTGCTGCCAGCTTTGCAAGTCGCGCGGCGGACGGACATGTTCAATCTGATGGCCGTCCTGGGTTAGCAGCGCATCATAAAAATTCTGCCGGTTCATCTTGCGGCTGATGGCCTGGCTTGCCAGCGCGCCGATCATCAAGGCCGGCACCAGCGCAAACTCGTGCGTCATTTCAAAAACAATGAGGATGCCCGTGACCGGAGCGCCAACCACCGAACCAAGGCAGGCACTCATACCCACCACGGTGAGCGTCAGGCTGTCGGCGTGAGACATCGGCCACTCCAGGCCCACCACGCCCGAGGTCACGGCGCCTACCATGCCGCCGAAAAACAGCGTGGGTGAGAAAATTCCGCCACAGCCGCCGAAACCGTAGCTGGTAAACGTGGCAATGAATTTTGCCACCAGCAGAGCCGCTGCCAGTTTCCAGCCGAGGTCGCCGGCCAGCGCGTTGGACAGGTCACCGTAACCCAGGCTGAAAACTCCAAGGTGCCCCGTGCGCCAGAAAATGGCCGTGCCCAAGGCCCAGGTTGTCAACCCGCCAAAAACCGGCGTCAACCAGCGTGGAACGCGGCGAATGTTTTTCATCCGGGCCCGCAAACCCATGGACGCGTTTTGGAAATACACCCCCACCAGGGCCGCCATCGCGGCGACGAGCGGCGTGAGCGCGTAGCCTGCCACCGATGGTGTGTCGGCGCCCGACAGGGCGAAGGCGGGCTGTTTGCCGATGATGCCATGCACGACCAACGCGCCCAGCACCGCGGCCAGCAACACCCCGCCCAACAACCGGCTGTTCAGGTCGCCGATGATCTCCTCCAGCACAAAAGTCGTGGCCGCCAGCGGCGTGTTGAAAGCGGCGGCAAGCCCCGCTGAAGCTCCGGCCGCCGCCGAGGCCCGCCGGCTTTGTTTTGCCTCGCCGGTGAGACCGGCCAGATTGGAACTGACGGCTCCAGCCAACTGCACGCTTGGACCTTCACGCCCCAAACTGGAGCCACCGCCGATGCTCAATATGCCGGCGAGGAATTTTACCCAAACCACGCGCAACGGGATTTGGCCAAAATCTTTCCAAAAGGCGAGCTTGAGTTGCGGGATGCCGCTGCCAGCCGCCTCCGGGCAGTAGGAGTTCAGCAGCCATCCCACCAGCAGTGAAGAAACGACGACAATCACGAAACTGCCAACAAGAAACGTCGTCTGCGATTGATGGGAAAGCTGCACCAAGCCCAGTTGGTAAAGCCAGTTCATCCCCAATTGAAACACCACCGCCACGCCGCCGGCCGCCAAACCATAAAGGCAGGCCTGCACGATGGCGCGGGTCTGCCGCGGCAGTCTTTGAAAAAAATCAACCAGGAACAACGCTCTCACAGACAATCATTTTGAACATTCTCAGCCTTCTTAAAAGTTAATTTTCAAATGCCGATGACAACTGTCGCGCCTGCGCGGTTGGAAAAGGTTTGGGCCTTGGCGTGGGGCGATGCCGGCAGCCATGCCGCCAGAACAAACATTAATACTTTTAGAGGTGCTTTCACCGTCCTTCTTCATGAAGGCGATTTTCATGTTTTTTTGAATTGCTCCTTGTCAAGAGCCATTCATTTGCGCTCTGCCCAATAATCTTCCGAACCAAAAAACCGCCGCCGGAAACACTCATCTTGAGCGCGTGGATTGCGGGAATTTATGCCCGTGTCCTGTTTTTGAATTTGAACCCGCTATTGACAATTAAAACTTTCTCCGCAACGTTGCCCGGCATTTAAATGGGTAAAGCATTGATCATAGCGGAAAAACCGTCAGTCGCCGGCGACATCGCCAAGGCGCTCGGCGGTTTCACCAAAGATAAAAGCGGCGAATTTTTCGAAAGCGCCGATTACGTCGTTTCGTCGGCCGTCGGCCATCTGCTGGAGCTGGTCCTGCCCGAAGGCGTGGAGGCCGCGCGCGGCAAATGGACGTTCGCCCATCTGCCCGTCATTCCTTCGCACTTCGATTTAAAGCCCATCGAGAAAAACGAGAACCGCCTCAAGGTCCTGCTCCGGCTCATCAAACGCAAGGACGTGGACCGCCTGATCAACGCCTGCGACGCCGGACGCGAGGGCGAACTGATTTTTCGTTACATTATTCAATACGCCAAAACCGACAAGCCGATCCAGCGGCTCTGGCTGCAAAGCATGACGGCGGCGGCCATCCGCGAAGGGTTCGCGAAATTGCGCGCGAATGATGAAATGATTCCACTGGCGGACGCGGCGGTTTGCCGCAGCGAAAGCGATTGGCTGGTGGGCATCAACGGCACGCGCGCGATGACGGCCTTCAATTCCAAAACCGGCGGATTTCACCTGACCACGGTCGGGCGCGTGCAAACGCCCACGCTGGCCATTTTGGTTGAGCGCGAGGCAAAGATAAAAAAATTCGTTCCGCGCGATTTTTGGGAAATCCACGGGACCTTTGGGGCGCAGGCCGGAGAATACGCCGGACGATGGTTCGACGAAAATTTTGCGAGGAAGGACGGCGACGAACAGCTTAGGGCCGAGCGGCTTTGGGAAGTCGCGCGCGCGGAGGAAATCCGCAATAAATGCCTCGGCAAACCCGGCATTGTCACCGAGGAAAGCAAGCCGACGACCTCGATGTCGCCGTTGCTTTATGATTTGACGAGCCTGCAGCGCGAGGCGAACGGGCGGTTCGGCTTTTCCGCCAAGAACACTCTGGGACTGGCGCAGGCGTTGTACGAGAAGCACAAGGTGCTGACCTATCCCCGCACGGATTCGCGGGCGTTGCCGGAGGATTACGTCGCCACGGTGAAGCAGACCATGGAAACCCTGGCCGGAACGAATTACCGGACGTTTGCCGATGCCATCTTGAAGAACGGCTGGGTACACCCAAACAAACGCATCTTCAATAATGCCAAGGTCTCGGACCACTTCGCCATCATTCCCACGCTGGTTGCGCCCAAACATTTGTCCGAGCCGGAACACAAACTGTACGACCTCGTCACCAAACGGTTCCTCGCCATTTTTTATCCGGCGGCGGAATTCATGGTCACCACGCGGATTACGCGCGTGGAAGGCGAGCCGTTCAAGAGCGAGGGCAAGGTGATGGTCAAGGCCGGCTGGCTGGAAGTCTATGGCAAGGAAGCGCAATCGGAAGATTCGCCGACGCTCGTCCCGGTGCAGCCGAACGAGCAGGTTAAAACGGTGAATGTGGAAGTGCAGGCGAACGTCACCAAACCGCCGCCGCGTTATTCCGAGGCCACGCTCCTCTCGGCCATGGAAGGCGCGGGGAAATTGGTGGACGACGAGGAATTGCGCGAGGCGATGAGCGAGAAAGGTCTCGGCACGCCCGCGACGCGCGCGCAGATCATCGAAGGGTTGATCTGGGAGAAATATGTTTTGCGCAACCAACGCGAATTGCAGCCCACGGCGAAGGCCTTTTCCCTGATCACCCTGTTGAACGGCCTGGGCGTGCCCGAATTGACTTCGCCGGAATTGACCGGCGAATGGGAATTCAAATTGAACCAGATGGCGCGCGGAAAATTAAAGCGCGCCGATTTCATGCGCGAAATCACCGACGCCACGCGCGAAATCGTCGGCAAGGCAAAACGGTACGAGAGCGACACCGTACCCGGGGATTTTGGGACGCTGAAGACTCCCTGCCCCAAATGCGGCGGAGAAATCGACGAAAACTACAAGAAATTTCAGTGCCAGAAATGCGACTTCGCACTTTGGAAGATTGTGGCCGGGCGGCAACTGGAAATTCCCGAAGTCGAGGAATTGATCTCCAAGGGGCAGGTGGGGCCATTGCAGGGATTTCGCAGTGCCAAGGGATTTCCCTTTGCCGCCATCATCAAAATGGGGGCGGGCTTCAAGCCCGAATTTGATTTTGGCAATGACAAAAAGGAAAATGGGGAGGATTCCGCGCCGGTGGATTTCACCGGCAAAGTGCCGCTGGGCAAATGCCCGAAGTGCGGCGCGAATGTTTTCGACGCCGGGATGAATTATGTCTGCGAAAAGGCGACCGGCCCCGACAAGAAATGCGCCTTTAAAACCGGCAAAATTATTTTGCAGCAGGAAATGGCGCCGGAGCAGGTCAGGAAATTACTCAATGAAGGCAAGACAGAGCTGCTCAAGGGATTTGTCTCCAAGAAGACCGGACGCAAGTTCGAGGCGTTTTTGGTTTTGAAGGACGGCGGCACGGCGTTCGAATTTGCTCCCCGGGTAAGGAAGGCGGGGAGCAAAAAATCGGCCTCCACGGAACCGCTGCCAAAAATTGATTTCACGGGCAGGGAATCCATCGGCAAGTGCCCGAAGTGCGGGGGCAAGGTGTTTGACACCCCGGCGGGCTATCTTTGCGAGAAATCCCAGGCCGATTCCAAGCCGTGCCGGTTCAAGGTCAACAAGGAAATCCTCGGCCAGCCGATTGAACCGGCCCAGGCCCAAAAAATCCTCACGGACGGCAAATCCGATTTGCTCGATAAATTTATTTCCAAGGCCGGCCGACCGTTCCCGGCGTACCTCGTGATGGACGAGAAGGGGAAGATCACCTTTGATTTTCCGCCGCGTGAATAATTCAACCACGAATAAAACATCCCCAAAGCCTCGCCCCAGGAGCGCAAAGGCCTTGGAGTGTTTGCGAGAAAATTATCTGCATTTTTATAACATTACACTTTGGGCATTCTGTGCTTAACTCGCCTCGTGCAGATGAAATTTCAAATTCGGCGGGGAGCGCGACCGTCCCAGTCGCTGTTCGAGGCGTTCGCCCATCGAACCCTTCCGGACGTGTCGCAACGAAGTGAAGTAAAGGTGTACATTCGCGACGAGGCATCGCGAACAACGCGGGGGGCGCGCGTGCTTTCCTCCAATTTCCCCATTTTCCCCTTTGTTTTCGCCGTTTTGCCACCGACGCCGTGGTTCTTTTTCACGCGTTTTAACGTTAATTAACGCGAATTAACATCATCCTGTTGCGGTTTTAGCATTTCCATGCAACTTCATTTTAGAGAATTTGGCGCCGGTACACCGCTGGTCATCCTGCACGGGTTGTTCGGCTCCTCGGACAATTGGCTGGGCATCGCGCCCCGGCTGGCGGACCAATTCCGGGTGTTCATTTTGGACCTCCGAAACCATGGGCAATCACCGCACAGCGACGAGATGAACTATTCCGTGATGGCCGGGGACGTGGTGGAATTTTTGGATGCGCAAACATTGGAACGCGCCAGCGTGCTGGGACATTCGATGGGTGGAAAGGTGGCCATGCGATTGGCGCTGGATTTTCCGTCGCGTCTCGAAAAATTGATTGTGGCGGACATGGCCCCGCGCCTTTATGCGCCGGAATATGAGGGTTACTTCGCGGCGCTGTTGGCGTTGGACCTGAAAGCCTATCCGTCGCGCCGGCAGATTGAGGAAGCGCTGGCCCCGGCAATCCCCAATCTGGTCATCCGCCGGTTCCTGTTGAAGAACCTCGGACATCATCCCGATGGCTCCTATTTTTGGCGGATCAATCTGGACGGCATCCACCAAAACTATCCGGCTTTGTGTGCAGCCATCATTTCGGACAAACAATTCGAGCAACCGACCTTGTTTCTGAGCGGCGGCAAGTCGAATTACGTGACCGAAACCGACCGTCCCCAAATCTTGAAATTATTTCCGAGGGCTAAATTTGAGGTGATAACGAACGCCGGCCATTGGCTCCATGCCGATGCGCCGGAGGAGTTTGTCCGCTGCGTCTCGGAATATTTGAGCGCGAGCGACGTGGGATGACTCCTCCGGGTAAGCGCCGTAAAGATTGAGGAAATTGTTGGTTTATTACCTTGATTTCATGAGACGGTGAATCAACTTGGGAGCGTTGGCGTTTTCACGAGCTTCTCGATGAGCGGTGATTTTTGCATCCGAGAATTTGCCAGCGGTGATTCCGTGAGTGCGATTACCGCATTGCTGCGCGCCGCCTATGCTTCTCTGGCTGCGAGCGGATTTCGTTATCTCGCATCACACCAAGACGAAACCATTACCCTGCGTCGTCTTCAGAGCGGCATTCCATTTATTGCCGAGAGTCGAGGTGACATTATTGGTACGGTTACGGTTTATAGGCCGTCGTCCACCTCATTGTGTGAGTGGTATCGGCAGCCGACTGTCTATCATTTCGGCCAGTTCGCCGTCCGCCCAGACCTGCAACAGCGCGGTATCGGCTCGCGGATTTATGAGCATGTCGAGGCCTTTGCTCGTTCTCTTGATGTCGCGGAGTTGGCACTCGACACGGCTGAGGGCGCACTTCATCTTCGGCGCTGGTATGAGCATCTTGGTTTCCGGTTTGTGCAGTTTATATCATGGGATGAGACGAATTACAGGAGCGTCATTCTATCGAAGGCACTCAACAAAACGCATATCACCGCGCTGGAACGTTAGGCGGCAGTGGCAGAATGCGCCGCGCCGAAGGCGCTGGAAGAGGTTGATCAGGCGCAGGAAAATCTGCACGAGGTTTTTTGAGATGGCAGGTGAGGGATGGGCACACGCCGCTTTGGGGAAGATGGAAAACATCGAACATCCAACATTCAACATCCAACATCGAATGGGGAAAAAGCGGTGTCAGCCCTGTTTCCCTCCAGCCATTTCCAAGACGACCCCAACCTTCAACGCTCAAGACGTCCGATACGAGAGCCATTGGAGTTGGGCGTTGAATGTTGAGCGTTGAATGTTTTTGCCGGTTCATGGAGAGGAGCGTAACTTGTGGTGACGATGAAGAGTAACGTCCCCGATGTTTCCGACAAATGGATCCAGAAATTCCTCGCGCACCTGGCCACGGACCGCGGGGCTTCGGTTTACACGCAAAAAAATTACCGCCAGGCAGTGGAGGAGTTTTATCGCTGGCACGCCGGCGAATTAAAATCAAGCCCGGTCTGGGATAAACTGCAACGCGACGATTTCCGCGCCTACCTGCGGTTTCTGGGTCGCAACAACCTCAGCCGCGCGGCCATCCAGCTCCGGTTCTCCGCTCTGCGCACGTTTTACAAATTTTTGATCCGCAACGGCGCGGCGGAAGTTTCTCCCATCAAGAATCTCTCCCTCCCCAAATTGGAAAAGCGGTTGCCCAAATTCCTGACCATCCAGCAAATGGCCGATTTATTGCAAGCGCCGCAGAAACTGATCCTGTCCCGGGGCGAAAAAAAAATCGGACGGCCCCTCTCGCGCAACGCGGCGTTGCGGGACGTGGCCGTCCTGGAGACGATTTATTCCTGCGGCCTGCGGATCAGCGAGCTTTGCGGCCTGCGCGCCGAGGACATTGATTGGAGCGAACAGATCGTGCGCGTTCGCGGCAAGGGCAAAAAGGAGCGGTTGGTGCCAATTGGCGAGCCGGCATTGAAGGCAATCCAAAATTATTGGGACGCCCTGGGCCAGACGCTCGCGGGCGCGTCGCCGGTATTTTTCTCGGAGACGACCCGGCGCGCGCCGCTGCACGCGGTGCAACTGTCACGACGATTGAAGCAGTATTTGGCGATCGCGGGGTTGGACCCGCATTTGACGCCGCACAAACTCCGCCACAGCTACGCCACCCACCTGCTCGACGCGGGGGCCGATTTGCGGAGTGTGCAGGAATTGCTGGGCCACGCGCATTTGACCACCACGCAAATCTACACCCACGTCACCACAGAACGCCTCAAGAAAGCCTACGATGCGGCCCATCCGCGGGCCTGACGCAAAAAACGGCTCGAAATTTGTGCGTTTCGAGGCTATATTTTTTTCAAACCAAAAACTGATTTTGGTGTCTAACATTTTGATATGAAAAAATTGTACGTTTTAACAGTTGCAGCCGCAGTTTCATCGGTTGTTTTGACCGGTTGTCAGTATCCAAACGGTGAACAGAACAATACCGGAACGGGGGCGCTGGTGGGCGGCGGGGTAGGCGCGGCCGCGGGCGCGGCGCTCGGTGGACGTAATGCCCTGGGGGGCGCGCTCCTGGGCGGTGCGCTCGGCGCAATCACCGGCAGCCTGATCGGCAATTCAATGGATCAGCAACAGGCGGAGCGGTTGCAGGCCCAGGCGCCCACAACCTATGTTCGCGTCCAGCAGGGCCAGCCACTCGCCACCGCGGATGTCAAAGCGCTGGCCAAAGCCGGCGTGAGCGACGACGTGATCATCGCCCAAATTCAGAATTCCCATACGATTTATCATTTAAGCGCCGCGGACATCATCGACCTGCACAACAACGGTGTGGACGACAAAGTGGTCAATTTCATGATCAACACGGTCAATTCGCCGGATGCGAACACGACGGTGGTGGCGTCGGCGCCGCCCCCGCCGCAAACAGATGTGGTCGTGGCATCGCCCGGGCCCGATTACGTGTGGGTGGATGGCGAATGGAACTGGGACGGAGTTTCCTGGGTGTGGGTTGGCGGACATTGGGTTTATCCACCGCATCCACAAGCCGTATGGGTTGTCGGTGGATGGTATCGCGGCCCGCATGGCTGGTACCATGACCGCGGGCATTGGCGCTGAGTGATTAGCGGAAACGGCTGATCACATTCATCGCGCTCCTCGAGCTGCTGCGGTAACGCTGGTTTCCCAACCGGCTGGATCGTTCTTGCTTTGCGGGACCAACTGCCCGCGTTCCGAAACTCCTATGCCACAGGCTATTTTCGGACTTGCGGATTGGGAACCTCATTATGTTTGACCTGCGGCAGTTTGCCGCCTACACTCACTTTTTTCTTTTAATCATGAAAATTGTCGTTTGTGACCCAATCTCGCCCAAGGGAATTGCTTTATTGCAAGAACGCCCTGAATTCAACATCGTCGTCCTGCAAAAACGGTTGCCGGAGGCTGAACTGTTGCCGGTGGTTGCGGATGCCGTGGCCCTGGTGGTCCGCTCCGAAACGAAGGTGACCGCCAAGGTGATTGCCGCCGCGCCCAAATTACGCGTGGTGGGCCGCGCCGGCGTCGGGGTGGACAATGTCGATATCGAAGCCGCCACCAAAAACGGCACGGTGGTGATGAACACGCCCGGCGGCAATACCGTGACGACCGCGGAATTGAGTTTCGCCATGCTGCTTTCGCTCGCCCGCAAGGTTCCCCAGGCGCACGCCACGATGGTCGCCGGCAAATGGGACCGTAAAGCTTTCCAGGGTGTCGAATTGGCGGGCAAGACGCTTGGCGTTTTGGGCATGGGCCGCATCGGCACGGAAGTGGCCAAACGCGCCATCGCCTTTGGCATGCGCGTCCTGGCCTATGATCCTTACTTGACGGAAGAACGCGCGCAGTCGATTGGCGCGGGATTTGCCGACCGGGTGGACCAAGTTTATTTTTCGTCGGATTTCATCACCGTACACATGCCGGTCACCAAGGAAACCAAGGGAATGTTGAACGCCGCCGCGTTTGCAAAAATGAAGCCGGGCGTTCGCATTGTCAATTGCGCGCGCGGCGAGATCATCGAAGAAAACGACCTGATTGCGGCGCTGGAATCGGGCAAGGTGGGCGGGGCGGCACTGGACGTGTTTTCCGTGGAGCCATTGCCGGCGGAACATCCCTATCGCAAGCAGCCGAACCTCATCCTTACCCCGCATCTGGGCGCGAGCACGAATGAAGCGCAGGAAAAATGCGGCATTGAAGTGGCGGAAATCATTGCCGGCTATCTGCTCACCGGCGAAGTGCGCAACGGGGTGAACCTCCCGTTTCTGGATGCGAAGACTTACGAAATCGTCAAACCTTACCTGCCCCTCGGCTCGGCCCTGGGCAAATTATTGGCGCAACTCTCGCCCCCGGGCGCCGACCGGATTTATATTACTTACGGCGGCCAGGCGAAACAATTGCCGAACACCGATCCGGTGACCCGCGCCATCCTGCTCGGGTTTATTGCCGGCGAAAAGATGCAGGATGTGAACAACGTGAACGTGCGAACGGTTGCCCAAAGCCTGGGCATCACGGTCGAGGAAAAGAAATCCGACGAACCGGTCACGTTCAATGAATGGGTTCATGTCCAGATTTTCAACGGAGACAAGAAGCTTATTTCGGCTGGCGGCACCTTCTTCGGTTCCCCGAATAATCCCCGCATCGTCCGCTTGTACAGCCAGCCCGTGGAAATCCCGGTTTCCGGAACCTTGCTGCTGCTGAACAACAAGGACCGCCCGGGAATTGTCGGCTATCTCGGAACGTTGCTGGCGAAGCACGGAGTAAACATCGGCAATATGAGTTTGTCCCGCGATACGGCGGGCGGGTTGGCGTTGACGGTGCTGCACGTCGATAGTGTCCCGCCACAGGGTGTTCTGGATGAACTCCAGAAAGACCATGACATCAGCAACGTAAAAGTGATAAAATTGTGAACGGTTTCCCTGAATTTCAATCTAACAACAACATGAAAAATAATACCAAGTTAATCATTTCCGTCGCGCTGGGCGCGGCACTTCTGACGGCAGGCGCCGCCCACGCAGAAACGGCGGGTGTTTCAATGCCCACCAACCAGGCCCCCGCGTCCGATGCCGCATCCATGGCTGGAGCCACCAATAATCCCGAAGCGGCGATGGCGTCGCTGTTCGAAGATCCGGTCATTGTCAAGGGCAAGGGCTTTGTGATCAAACAAAGCGAATTGGACGAGATGGTCTCGGAGGAAAAAGCCGCCGCGGCCGCCCGGGGCATGACGCTTTCGGATGACCAACTGTCCCGATTTGAGGGCGACGCATTGAACAGCATCATCAACCGCAATTTGCTGACCCAGAAAGCGAACGATGCGGACCGCGCCCAGGCGGTAAAAGAGGCCGACGAGGCGGTCGCCGACCTCGTCAAACGCAATGGCCGGGAAGCCGTTGATATGCAGTTGAAGGCCTCCGGTAGAACGCTGGACGAGGAGCGGTCAAACCTGGTGACGGAGTTGACGGCCAGTGACGCGCTGATCCGGGAAGTCGGCGTTACGGTTTCGGACGCCGACATCAAGAGCTATTACGACGATCATCCGACGGATTTTGAGCAACCGGAACAGGTTAAAGCCCGGCATATTTTGTTCGCCACCGTCGATTTGACCTCGCCCGCGCAGACCCCCTTGTCTGACGACCAGAAAGCCGCCAAACTCAAACAGGCGCAGGATGTGTTGAAACAACTGCGCGCGGGCGGCGATTTTGCCAAATTGGCCCAGCAATATTCCGACGACCCGGGCAGCAAAGTGAACGGCGGCGAACTTCCCGCGTTCACTCATGGCGAAATGGTGCCGGAATTCGACACCGCGGCGTTCGCGTTGACGAACAACCAAATCAGCGACATCGTCACCTCCCAATACGGTTATCATATCATCCAGTTGATCAGCAAAACGCCCGCGCACAAAATTCAACTGGCGGAGGTCTCCGACCGCATCAAGGCGTTTTTGACCCGGCAAAAACTCCAGCCGATTGCCCCGGCTTATCTTCTGAAATTGAAGAGCAGCAGCGGCGTGCAAATTCTCGATACCAACCTGCAGGCGGCCGTGGCCGCGGCAGATGCGGCGGCAGCAGCCGCGGCAACGGCGACGAACCAGCCGCCGGCTTCTGCTCAGTGACCCTGATTTAAAATGAGATTGATTAAAGCGAGCGTTGGTCTGGGCGCGTTAATGGCGGCGGGTGTCGCCTTGGCGCAGGTCAACCCGCCCACGGTAGCTTCGGCAAGCAATCCGGTCATCGCCAGCGGAACGGGAGTGTCCGTTACCCGCGGGGACATGGATGACGCGTTGACCGGTTATCGGAACCGGTGGCAGTCGTTATCACCCTCCCGGCAATTGCTGGTGCAAAAGGAGATTCTGACGAATCTGGTGGATGCCAAGCTCATCTTGTCCAAGGCGAGTGATGCGGACAGGGCCGCCGGCAGGAAGGCGGCTGACTTGCACATCAGGGCCGACATCGAAAATATTGGCTCGCAGGCGGCCTTTGACCAGTATTTGAAAACAAACGGCCTTTCCGAAGCAACCGTGCTCGCCCGCCTGGCCGATGAGGAGACCGAGAACGCCACTTTGCAACGCGTTTTGCAGGTCTCCGTGACGGATGACGAAGTGCAAAAGTATTACGATGCCCATACCGCGGAATTTGAGCAGCCGGAGATGGCGCACGTCAGCCACATTTTGATTTTCACGGTGGATCCGGTCACCCAGGCGGCTTTGCCCGACAGCGAACTGCTGGCGCGGCGACGATTAGCGCAGAATGTTGTGAAAGCCGCCAGTTCCGGGGCTGATTTTGAGGCCTTGGCGAAGCAGGTTTCCGAGGATCCCGGGACTGCGGCCGTCGGTGGAGAATTGCCGCCGTTTCCGCGCGGTCAAATGGCCCCGGAAATTGACTCGGCGGTTTTTTCAATGACCAACAACCAGGTCAGTGACGTGATTACCACGAGCGTGGGCTATCAGATCATCAAGCTGCTCGATCTGGTGCCGGCGAAAAAGACGAGCTATCTGACGGCGGCGGCGCAAATCAAGCAGTCATTGACACGCCAGAAATTTGCCCAACTCGCCGGCCCGTATTTGCAAGGTCTTTGGCAGGCAGCCAACGTGCGAATCCTGGACCCGAGCCTGGCGGCGGCCCCCCCGTCACCCTGACCGAACCCTTGGAATGGGCGCTTGTCAAATGATAAATTCACCTCCATCTTGAGCGAGTTATGAATAAAAAGACAGCGATAGCCATTCTAATTGTTGCGTGCGTGGGGCTGGCCGTCACCTTGGTTATTCTCTACAACCAATCGACCAGACAGCGCGACAGCGATAATAGCACCATCCTGCAATTTTCCAATGAACTGGACACCGCCAAGGCCAAGATTGACGACGTGAACCAGGTGAACATCGAGTTGAACAATGATTTGGAGACCAATCGGGCTTTGGTGGCGGGGCTTTCCAACCAATTGGACCAGACTTCCCAGCAACTGGCCGGCGCGCAATCCACGCTCCAAACCGCACAACAACAGATTACCAACCTGGATCAACACATCTCGGATCTGGAATCGCAGAATCAGGCGCTCGACCAGCAGGCCAACTCGTTGTCGAACACCATCTCCCAGTTGACGACCCAAATCACCGATACGCAGATGAGACTGGCCGTGTCGCAAACCAATAATGATTATCTCGAAGGCGAACTGAAAAAACAGGTCGCGGAAAAGGACGAATTACAGCGCCAATTCAACGATTTGAACGTCGTGCGAATTCAAGTGAAGAAATTGAAAACCGACGCCATGGTCGAGCGGCGACTGGAATGGATTCGCGAAGGCGTGGACCCGACCAAACCCGAGAAAGGCGGGCAGGTCCTGATGAACCATGCTCCGGCTCCGACCAATGGTCCCGCGGCGCATCCGAATTTTAATTTGAATGTCGAAGTGGGCGCGGACGGCACGGTCCATGTGTTGACTAACGCCCCGCCTCCTCTCAACGGCCCCGCGCAGTAGAATTTCCGCCGCGAGAACCGGCTTCGCGATTTTTCATGCCTACCTACGAATATATTTGCGCAAAATGCGGACACGAATTTGAGGCGATTCAATCGATCTCCGCCAAGCCTCTGGCCGTTTGTCCGAAGGAATTGTGTGCCCGGAAGAAATGGGGCAGGGGACGCGTAAAAAAGAAAATCGGCGCCGGCGCCGGCCTGATCTTCAAGGGGACCGGCTTTTATATCACCGATCATCGCAGTAAAAATTATTCCGAAGCGGCCAAAAAAGATTCCGCTCCCGCCCCGGCCGCGGCCAAAACGGATTCGAAGGGCGCTCCCGCCAAACCGGCGGGCAAGCCCGCCGCTCCCCGGGCCAAATGAAAAGTCGTCCCGAATCTTTGACCGGTTGGCGGCGCGCGCCGCGCGCCGCGGCCGTTTTTCTTATGGCGGCCCTCTTCCTGCCGCCGCCGGCGCGGGCCGATTTTCAATTGCCGGACCTGATTTCCGCGCGGAGCATCTCCGGGCAATTTGCGGTGATTAAGGCGCAACAAGTATCGCCGCTGGCAAATTTGCCGGAGGTCAGGACCAATACCTCACTGGTTCACCTGGAACCAGCGTTGCTGGCAGTCTCCGCCGAGCGCATCAGGAACTCTCTCTGGCGGACCCTGGGCATTGACGGAATGATCCCGGGCGGACAGATTTTTTTGGCGCTGCACCCGGCCAGTTCCCTGGATGAAACCGTTACCGTATATTCACAGCCCTTTAACCACGCCTGGATGTACCGGGTGGAATTGCCGGACATCGTTTCGCGCGCGCGACTGATCAAGGCCTTGACCGGCGTCGTCCTGTTGGAGTACGCCAATCGGAACTCGGGCGGGCATTCCGCGGAGGTCCCCGTCTGGCTGTTGGAGGGATTGTCCCAGCAACTTCGCGAAAACATTGAACCGGAAATCGTGTCCTTGTCGCCGGATGATACTGTGAATGGCTACCAGGAAGGCCGCCTGGTTCTCAATGATGTGGCGTTGAACGATTTGGAACCGGCGCGAAAAATCCTGCAAAACGCCACGCCGCTCACGTTTGACCAATTAAGCTGGCCGACCCCCGCCGAATTGAACGGCGCGGACGGCGGAGCGTACGGCGCCAGCGCGCAAGTCCTCCTCAATGATTTGATGCAGTTGCCGGATGGAAAAGCCAGCCTGCGCCGGATGTTGCAAATTCTTCCGCATTACTACAACTGGCAGATGGCGTTCCGCGCGGCTTTCCAAAATGATTTTCCCACGCCGGTGGACATGGAAAAATGGTGGGCGCTCGAATCCGTGGACTTTGTGTCCCGGGACGTCGGGCCGCAATGGACGCCAGAGGTGAGCCGCGCCAAGTTGGACGGGATTTTGAGCGTGCCGATCAATTTCCGGTCGGCCTCGAATAGTTTTCCGGTTCACGGGGACATTTCACTGCAAATGCTGATCGGCAATTTTGATTCGCAACAAGAGACGGAAATTCTGCGCCAAAAAGTACGGGACCTGGACCTGTCCCAACTCCAGATGGCGCCGGCATTTGCCGGGTTGAACCGTGCCTACCGCCAGACGCTGGCCGATTACCTGGATGAGCAGCCGACGGCCAGCGCGACCCGCTGGATCAAGCGGCCGCCCACTCGGCCCAGCCCGCGCAAGATCGTGAGTCGGTTGGATGCGCTGGACGCGCGGCGCCGCGTGCTGGAAACCGCCCTGGACGGCGCCTCGCAGCCCGCCTTGACAGAACGCAGTCCCCGTTTATAGTAACCTTACAAAAGATGCAGACTGATAATGTATCTGAGGGCGGCGAGGAGCCGCCATCAGGCCTTCGGCTCCAGGCATTAAAGGAGTTCCGCTCCGCGGGAAGAGGATACTGGCGCAATGTTTCCGATACTGATTGGAATGACTGGCGTTGGCAATTGAAGAACCGCATCACCACGGCGGAGCAATTGCAAAAGTTTTTGCCGACGCTCACGCCGGAGGAATTTGCCGGGGCCAAGCTCGCCAACAACAAGCTGGCCCTCGCCATCACCCCCTACTTTTTCAACTTGATCGACCCGACGGATGAGAATTGCCCGGTGCGGCTCCAGGTCATCCCCAAAATCGCCGAGACGATCACGGCGCCGTGGGAGATGAGCGACCCCTGCGGCGAGGACTCGCATTCGCCGGTCCCGGGACTGGTGCATCGCTATCCGGACCGCGTGTTGTTCCTGGTCACGGACCGTTGCGCCGCTTATTGCCGGTACTGCACCCGGTCGCGATTGGTGAGCAATGCCAGCGGGTATGATTTTCATCCGGAATTTGACCAGCCGATCGAATACATCCGGCAACATCCCGAAATCCGCGACGTGCTGTTGAGCGGCGGTGATCCGTTGTTGTTGAGCGACGACAAACTGGAGGCTCTGCTGGGCCGGCTGCGCGCGATTCCCCACGTGGAATTTTTGCGGATCGGCTCGCGCATCCCCACCTTTTTGCCCCAGCGCGTCACGCCGGAGTTGTGCGCGATGCTCAAAAAATTTCATCCGCTCTTCATGAGCGTTCATTCCAACCATCCGCGCGAACTGACCACCGAGGTGCGCGAGGCGCTGGGCCGGCTTGCCGACGCGGGCATTCCGCTGGGGAACCAAAGCGTGCTGCTCAAGCACGTCAACGACAGCGTGACGGTGATGAAAGCGCTCATGCAGAAATTGTTGATGTGTCGGGTGAAGCCCTATTACATCTACCAGTGCGATTTGATTTCCGGCTCGGCGCATTTACGGACCAGCGTGAGCAAGGGATTGGAGATCATGGAGGAGTTGCGCGGCCACACCTCCGGCTATGCGGTGCCGACTTATGTGATTGACGCCCCGGGCGGCGGCGGCAAGGTGCCGATTTCGCCGGAGTACGTCCTTTGCCGGAACGCGGGCCGGGTGCTGATCCGCAATTATGAGGGCAGGATATTCGAGTATCCGGAAGCGGAAGACGGCACCCCCGTCAGCCAGCCGGCGAAAGAAATCAAGGAATCGCAATTGGTTTAATTTTTTCCCTGCAACTCCGCCTTGGTTTGCTCCTGTAGTTCTTCCAACTCCGGTTTGAGTTCCTTCTTTTTCGCGGCGGTCATCCGGTCGATGAACAGTATCCCATTCAAATGATCCACCTCATGTTGCACCGCCCGGGAGAGCAATCCCCCGGCGAGAAACCTAATCGGTTTGCCTTCCGCGTCCAGCGCCTTTACTTCCACGAACGCGGGGCGGGAAATTTCGGAGTAAATTTGCGGGAAACTCAGGCATCCTTCGCCGGTGACGACCGGGTCGCCGGACATCGTGATTTCCGGGTTGATCAGAACCAACGGCATGATTTCCGCCGCCTCGGCGGGTTTCCCGTCGAGTTCGAGGGTGGAGGGGCGGTCCGTGGCCTCGCGAACGTCGATGACGGTCAGTTGCAGGGCGTGGCCGACTTGCTGGGCAGCCAGCCCCACGCCATGGTTGGCGTGCATCGTTTCAAACATGTCGGCGATGAGCTTTTTGATTTCCGGCGTGATGCGCTCAATCCGCGCCCCTTTTCGGCGCAGCACCGGGTTTCCATATTTGGTGACTTCTAAAATCATGTTCCAGTGGCAAGTCGCGGGTGACAATCATTCGATAAAATCTCCGAGTCCTTCCAAAAATCTTCAAATAATTGGCGGGACAATTGGTAAATATCAAACGATTCCAATTTATCCGGCGAAGTCACGTTTGTTTTCATATCGGCTATCGAATTCTAACTTTCCTGTCGCTTGTCACCTGTCACGTCTCACTCACTCCCACGATTTGCAAAATTCTTTCCAATTCCGCGTCGCTGAAAAACGAGATTTCCAGCGTGCCTTTGCCCTGGTTGTAATTCAATTGAACTTTCGTGGCGAATACGTCGCGCAGTTTGGCTTCGAGATCCGCCACGTGGGGATCACCGGCAGGGGCGGAGACAGGCAGAACGGCCTTGCGGACGCCGCGGTTGGACAGCTTGGCCACCAGTCCCTCGGTTTGCCGGACGTTCAGGCCTTCCTTGATGACGCGTTCAGCAGCGATGTTTTGATTTTTCTCATCGTCGATTCCCAGGATGACCTTGGCGTGGCCGACGGAGATGCGTCCATCCCGCAGAAAACCCTGGACTGCCGTTGGCAGCTTCAGCAGCCGCAACGCATTGGCGACCACCGCGCGGCTTTTGCCAACCTTGGCGGATATTTCCTCCTGGGTGAGCCGAAATTGTTCGGCCAATTGGGAATAACCGTGGGCTTCCTCGATGGGATTGAGGTTTTCGCGCTGTAAATTTTCGATGAGCGCCAATTCAAGGACGGAGCGATCATCGGCTTCGCGGGCGATCACCGGGACTTCGGGAAGGTTCAGCAATTGGGCGGCCCGCCAGCGGCGTTCACCGGCAATCAATTCAAAAAAACCGCCGCGTTCCCGCACGATCAGCGGCTGGACGATTCCTTGTTCGCGGATCGAGTCGGCGAGTTCGCGGAGTGATTCCTCGGAGAATTCCTTGCGCGGTTGCAGGGCCGAAGGCCGGATTCTCCCCAGCGGCACGCGCTGCACGCGCTCCTCATTATTCGGAACGGGCAACAGGGCGGATGACGGCTGGGGTGCCGGCGGCGGTGTGGGTTTGGCGAGCGCATTTCCGCCCAGCAAAGCCCCAAGACCACGTCCCAAAGCTGGTTTTGACATGCGGGCAGAGTCTCAAATCATTGGGAATTCCTCAAGTCCAATGTCCCGTGCCTACCTCGAGAGGCCGTGCTGCGACTTTGGACTTTAGAGTTTCGGTTGGCGTGATTACTCTAGGCGCGTGAGCACCAAGGGCAAACGCATCTCCGCCATGGCCGAACCGTTTCGTGCCGGCGCGCTCGACCCTCATTACACCGGCTATTTTGAATTGTTCAACCTCCAGAAATTTTATGAAGCGCATGAAGTGCTGGAACATATCTGGCTCAAGGATCGATACGGCGCGAACGGTCCGTTTTACAAGGGATTAATCCAGTTGGCCGCCGCCTTTGTCCATTTGCAGAAAGACCGCCTGAAGCCGGCCGCGGCGTTGTTCAAGCTGGCTCGAACGAATCTGGAAAAATATCCCGCCGAGCACGAGCGTTTGAATCTGGCGCTGACGCTGGAGTTGATTGCCCAATGGCACGGCGATTTGGAGACTTCCGAATTTGAGCGCAATCCGCTGGCGCTTCGTCGCGCTCCTGAATTGCATTTGCAATCGTGAGCGAAAATCGAAAGCGAATCGTCCTGGCCGGCGGCAGCGGGTTCATTGGCAACGCTTTGGCAAAGGATTTGGCCAACAAATACGATCTGGTAGTGCTTTCCCGCACGCCAAAGGAGCGGAGCGATGCTGTCAGGGAGGTTGAATGGGATGGCTTGCACATTGGTGAATGGATTGCGACTTTGGATGGCGCGGAAGCGGTCGTAAATCTGACGGGCAAAAATGTCAACTGCCGTCATACGCCTGAAAATCTGCGTGAATTAACCGCCTCGCGCGTTGATTCCGTTCGCGCCATTGCGGACGCGTTGGAACATATCAGTGAACCGCCTCGGGTCTGGGTGCAGGCCAGCGCAATCGGTTTTTACGGCGATTCGGGCGATGCGCCTTGTGATGAACGTTCGCCGGCGGGAACCGACTCGCTGGCGGAGATTTGCCGGCAATGGGAAAGTGCCTTCGGTGGCGTGAAAGCGCCGAAGACACGAAAGGTATTGATGCGAATCGGGTTCGTTCTGGGTCGTGAGGGCGGCGCGCTGCCGGTTTTGGAGCGGCTGACCCGCTGGTTTCTGGGTGGCCGGGCCGGCCGCGGCCAACAATGTATCAGTTGGATCCATATCGATGACCTGGTAAAGATGCTGGGGGGAGCGATTGAACACGAAAATTGGATGGGAGTTTATAACGCCGTGGGGCTGGCGCCGGGGACGAACAACGAGTTCATGCGTGAATTGCGGCGCGCGTTGCATCGTCCCTGGAGCCCGCCGGTGCCGGAATTTGCCCTGAAACTTGGAGCCCGCTGGATGAATAGCGAACCATCCCTGGCGCTCGCTGGGTGTCACGCCATACCCATACGATTATTGGAAGCAGGATATCAGTTTCGATTCACAACGTTGCGCGAGGCGTTGGCTGACCTTTACGGATGATTTGTGAGTGCCGATTCCAAAAAACGTTCTGCTGAATTCCTGAAGGTCGCCGGCCAATTCAAACTCGGCGCGCTGGTCACCGAGTCCTTTCATCCCGTCACCGCGGCGCTGAGTGATGTTGCGCAACAGGACATCGCCACCGCGTTGAAATTGCTGTTCGACGTGGACGATGACGTCGTTCAGAAATTGCGGGAACTTGCCGCCTCCGGACGGGTGGAGGAAATCGCGAAAACACTTTTCGCGGCTTTAAGCAATGAGGGACGGATTTTCTTCACGGGCTGCGGCGCGACGGGACGCTTGAGTATTTTACTGGATTCGGTCTGGCGTGATTTTTGGCGCGGGCGGAAGAAATTCAATCTGGAAAACCGGACCTACAGTGTCATGTCCGGCGGGGATTTTGCGCTGATTAAATCAGTGGAGGGCTTTGAAGATTTTACCGCATTTGGAAGGAAGCAAATCTCCGACCTCGGGGTTTCGTCCCGCGATGTGGTGTTTGCCATCACGGAAGGCGGCGAAACGTCTTTTGTCATCGGCACGGCCTGGGCCGGCGTCGAAGCGGGTGCCAGGGTTTTCTTTGTTTACAATAATCCGGACCAGCTTCTGTGCGGCCACGTGGAGCGCAGTCGCGAAGTAATCGAGGACCCCCGCATCGAAAAAATCAATCTCACCACCGGACCAATGGCCATTGCCGGGTCCACCCGCATGCAGGCGACGACGATCCAGCTTTGCGTCATGCTGATGATTCTGGAAATGGTCGCGCGAAAATTATTGGGCGGGGAATCCGAATCTGTCCCGGGTGGCTTTCTGAAGGCCTTGGAAGAGTTGCACGGTCATTTGAAGTCGCCAAAATTGCTCGGGCGATTGGCGCAGATTGTTGCCTTGGAAGAGTCGGTGTACCGCGCCGGCGGCAGAATCAATTATTTCGCCAACCGATTCGGAATTGATGTTTTGACGGATACGACAGAGCGCTCGCCAACCTTTTGCACGCCGCCCTTTCGCAAATTCGACGACCCGGCGTCCTCGGAATCCTGGGCCTTTTTGTTTTTGTCACAGCCCGGGACGGCGCAAGCCTGGCGGCAGATACTCCAGCGCGAACCGCGTTGCCTCGAATGGTCGGACGACGATATCCGCCGCCTCGTCGGAGAGGCAAATTTTCCAAAGACCGCGGAAACCATCCGAAAAATCGGGTGCGCCGAATTAATGCGGTTCAAAATCGGCCTGGACGGCCTGCCGCATCGCCTTCTCAAAGGGGGCGATGCGGCGATTGCGATCATTCAGGAAACGGAGGATCGGTTCTCTGAAAATGATTTTTCAGCTCAACTGCGAACCGCTCGCCAAGCGGGCGCAAAGACCGGAACCATATGCTTTTGCAGCGAGCGGCAGCAGGAAGGAAAGCCGCCGGCGGAGGTTGACGCCTGGGCGCCGGTGGTGGTTCCGCGGACGGATCTTTTGTTCGATGGCATTTCGCGGGTGGCGGTGAAAATGGTGATGAACGCGATTTCCACGTGCGGCATGGTCCGGTTGGGACGGGTCATGGGCAACATGATGATTTACGTGGTGCCCACCAATCTGAAATTGATCGACCGCGCCACCCGCTATCTCAGCCGCTTGACCGGCTGGCCGTATGACCGCGCCAACGAATTGCTTTTTGAAGTCATCGAGTATATTGAACCGAGAATGAAATCCGACCGGGCTTATCCGCCGGTGGTCGGCCTGGCGGTGCTCCGCGCCCGGCGGGGTTGTTCGAATGAAACTGCGGAAACACTTTTACAGAACGGCAAATTTTGTCTAATTTTTGTGATTATGTCACCCGACGATATTTTGCTGGAAACGGAAGAGAGAATGATCAAGACCGGCCAGGTGGTCGAAAACGAATTTGCCGGGGTGCGCACCGGAAAGGCCTCCCCCTCACTGGTGGAGAATATCGTGGTCGAGGTCTATGGCTCCCAAATGCGCGTGCGGGAACTGGCGGGGATCACCACCCCGGAGCCGCGCCAACTCCTGATCCAACCCTGGGACATCACTTCGCTGCACCCGATTGAGAAGGCCATTCAAAAGGCGAACCTGGGTTTGTCCCCGGCGGTGCAGGGCAAAATCATCCGGCTTTCTTTTCCCGAGTTGAGCCAGGAACGGCGCCAGGAATTTGTCAAAATCGTCAAAAAAATGGCCGAGGATGGCCGCATCGCTGTTCGCCATGTCCGGCGCGACGCGCTGGAACTGTTGAAAAAAACGAAGACTTCGGGGGGGGTCGGTGAGGAAGAACTTGAGAGCGCGGAAAAGGAAATCCAGAAACTGACCGACCAATACATCGCCAAAATTGACGAACAGCTTGTGGCGAAGGAGAAAGAGATCATGACCGTTTAAACTGGATCGGTTTTTGAACGGGGGAAATTCGTTGCTGGTTCGACATTTTGAATGTTTAATGAATTAAATGATTTCGGCGAGATGACCCTCCAGCGAAATGAGCATGATTCAGTATGACCGGTCCAGGCAGCTTGTCCTCTTTTCCCTTTTCTTTATTTCGGGGTTCAGTGGGCTGGTTTACCAGGTCGTTTGGACCCGGTTGGCATTTGCGTCTTTCGGCATCATCACCCCGGTCCTTTCGGTGGTATTGTCAGTGTTCATGTTGGGCCTGTCCGTGGGGGCGGCTGCCGGCGGTTGGTTGATTTCATCGCCGGCCAAAAGGGCGGGGGTTTCCGCGATCTTGTTTTACGCGTTGGCCGAATTTTTAATCGGCATCGGCGCGTTTGTCGTCCCGGAATTATTCCGGGTCGGCGAATCCGTTCTGTTATCGGCCGGCGAAACGAATTCCGCCGGCTACCTGTTTCTTTCGGCGTTGGTCCTTGCAGTTTCCATTCTGCCGTTCTGCCTGCTCATGGGGACGACCTTTCCGTTCATGATGGCCTACCTCCGGGAGCGGGATAACGGCGAGGCCACCAGCTTCAGTTTTCTTTACACGGCAAACGTTCTGGGCGCAATGTGCGGCACGTTTTTAACGGCGATCGTCTTCATCGAGATTTTTGGCTTTCACCACACGCTCCAGGTCGCCGCCGTCGGCAACTTTTTGATCGCGCTGGTCGGCGTATATCTCGCTTTCCATGTCGGACTACCCGCGTCTGCCGGGGAGGTGAAAAATGGCGGGCCAGTCACTGTTGTCCCGTACCTCCCTTCCGGGCCGCTTTGGCCGCGGGAACGGTTGGTCAAATGGATCCTGTTTTCAACGGGCTTTGGCGCGATGGCCCTGGAAGTCGTCTGGACCCGCGCCTTTACTCCAGTGCTGAAAACGCAGGTTTACTCGTTTGCTTTGATCGTTTTTGCTTACTTGGGAGCGACCTTTGCCGGCTCGCTGATCTACCGGTTTCATCTCGCAAAAAATGCCGTGTTGCCGGCGGCAGTGTTGGTGGGTTTCCTGGTGCCGGCTGTTTTTTTTCCGGTGCTAGCCTGCGATCCGCGGTTGGTGAAAATGGACCCGTCTCCCCACATTTATCCGTTCAGTGTCATTCTTACCCTCGCGAGCATCTGCGCCCTTTGCGCCGTTCTGGGATACCTTACTCCCCGCCTCATTGACGAATATGCCGCGGGGAATCCCGCCGTGGCCGGCAAGGCTTATGCCATTAATGTCTTCGGATGCATTATTGGACCCTTGTTCGCATCGTATTTGCTCTTGCCGCGGATGAGCGAACGCGCCGCCATGGCCGTCCTCAGCCTGCCCTTTTTTGTGTTTTATTTGTTCGCCTGGAAACAATTGTCCGTTCTGCAAAGAACGGTTTCCGCGGCGGCGGCGGGCGCGCTGGCAATTTACACGATGTTCTTCTCCCAGGATTTTGAAAATCAACTTTCCCGTTCCGCGCAACGGATCGAGGTCCGGCGCGACTATGCGGCCTCAGTGGTTTCTGTTCTGGATACCAACGGTTTATTGATGCTTTATGTCAACAACATCGGCATGACTACGCTCACGCCGGTCACCAAATTCATGGTTGACCTGCCGCTGGCTTTTCATGATGGCGCTCCAAAATCGGCGTTGATTATTTGTTTTGGCATGGGCACAACCTACCGCTCGGCTCTAAGCTGGAACATTAAGACGACGGGGGTGGAATTGGTGCCGGACGTTCCCCGGGCTTTTGGATTTTATCATTCCGATGCCTCAAATGTGCTGAAGAATCCTCAAGGCCGGATCGTCATCGATGATGGAAGACGCTTTCTCCGCCGCACCCGGGAAAAATACGATGTTATCGTGATTGATCCGCCGCCGCCGGTCGAATCCGCAGGCTCCAGTCTTCTTTTTTCCACAGACTTTTTTTCCCTGGTAAAACAGCATTTGAACCCTCACGGCATTATGCAAATCTGGTTTCCCGGTGGCGATGGGTTGACCGCTCAAGCCATTCTTCGCTCGGCGTCCGTGACCTTTCCACATGTCCGATGTTTTCACGCGCTGCTGGGTCCGGGAATTCACATTTTGGCCTCGGAGGAACCCTTGGAAATGCTGGACCCGGCGCAATTGGCTGCACGGATGCCGCCAAGCGCCGGGAAAGATTTGGTCGAATGGTCCCCCGAAAGCCCCGCCGCGTACCTCGGAACCGTCATCGCCCATGAAGTTCCCGTGGCCCAAGTCATGAATCCGGATCCGGACCTCCAAATCACCGACGATGACCCTCTCAACGAGTATTTTCTGTTGCGCCAATGGGGGTTGTTTTAGACCCGGATTTCCCGGATTAGCTTCACAAGACAATGTTCTTGACCTAAGATGGACGGTGGGGCAAATGAATCGGATCGAACCGGAGGGAGAGATGCATTGAAATTATGGCTTTGACCAAAGCAAAAATTACGACCGCTGTTGCGGTCGGTGTTATTCTGGTGTGTGGCGCAACTTTTATGGTTTGGGGGGCACGGTCCGAGAAATATCACGCGCTATTGGCCCACGCTTACACACGCGAGCATGTGTCCAGTCCAGCGTATCAAGCGGTGCTGGAAAAACTGCGGGCAAACGTCTGGCCAAAGGAAAGAAAATTGGCCGAGGCAAAAATTGCGGCGCGCCAACAGGCGAACGACACCGTCAACGCAACCACCATAAACTTGAGACCCTATGTCAACGCCGCGCTGACGGATTCGCCCGCGTCTCCGGCTGGCGATGACGACAATAATCTGGCCGACTTGCCTTACGGCGTGAATGTTTATGGCGGCGTTCCGTTTGACGTGGAGAGGCTGATCCAGTTGAGCGGCCAGAGCATAATCTCTGTGTTCCATAAAAACTTCCCCGTGGAAGTGGATGGCATCGCCATCCATCGGCGCTGTGCGAAAATCTACTTGCTGCATGCCGGGGATTGGATTGACGTGACTGATTTTGGCAAG
>JBKQUF010000169.1:0-5608 GCA_052140285.1 Limisphaerales bacterium
TTCCTCTGGTTTCTTGGCGCGCTGCTACAACCCACGATTATTTTTTATGGCAAGGATATTCTGCATTTGGACGACACGCATATCAGTTGGATGCAGGCCGCGCTGGCCCTCGGGATCGGCCTCGGGAGCCTTGCCGCCGGATTTTTGTCGGGCGGAAAAATTGAATATGGCCTGGTGCCCCTGGGCATGGCCGGACTGACGATTTTCGCCGGGCTGATCGGGTGGCTGAAATTGTCATTCACCGGGGTGGCTGGAAATCTTTGCGCCCTCGGTTTCTTTGGCGGCTTCTACAGTGTGCCTCTCAATGCCATCATCCAGTACCGGCCCGACCCGCGCAATAAAGGCGCGGTCATTGCCACCTCGTCATTATTGACGTGGATAGGCGTTTTGCTCGCCTCGGGGCTTTATTATTTGCTCAAGGTCACGTGCCATCTGACCTCCCCGCAAATGTTCCTGGCCGGCGCCGTCCTTTCGCTCATCGGGACGATTTATTGCCTGCAACTCGTGCCCGATTCGCTCGTCCGGTTCCTCCTCTGGCTGATGACCAAGAGTGTTTATCGCATCCGCGTCGAAGGCCGGGATAACATTCCCGAGAAAAGCGGCGCTCTCTTTGTGTGCAACCACGTCTCCTTTGTGGATGCGCCGCTGTTGATGGCGGCCACTGACCGTAAGGTCCGGTTTCTCATGCACCGCGAGTATTATAATCTATGGTGGATCAAGCCGTTTACCAAAATGCTCGGTCTGATTCCCATTGCCGCCGACCGGGGTCCGCGCGAATTGATTGAATCCTTGCGCACGGCCCGTGACGCGGTGCGGGACGGTCAGGTGGTCTGCATTTTTGCCGAAGGCAAGATCACCCGCACGGGCGAATTGGATGAGTTTCAGCGTGGCTTCGAGCGCATCATGAATGGAAACGACGCGCCCATCGTGCCCGTCGCGCTCGTTGGCGTCTGGGGCAGCATTTTCAGCTTCGAAAACGGGAGGTTTTTCTGGAAATGGCCGAAAAAATTTCCGTATCACGTCACCGTTCGCTTCGGCAAAAACCTCCCCGCCACCGCCACGCCCGAAGAAGTGCGTGGCGCGGTGGAACGTCTCCTCTCCGGGGATAACACCGGTTAAGTTGGATAATAATCCAGCGAAAGCCGGCACTTTCACAATTACATTTTTAATCCTGCTTGACCCTTGGCGAGATAGTGGGAAATTGCCACTGATGAAAACATTGACGGTGGATGCCCATAAACGAATTCGGATACCCGACGCCCGGCCTCGTCAGGTTTTCGCCTACGAAAACCACGGCAATGGCTCGTTTACCCTCACAGAAGTGAGAGCCGCCACCCAAGAGCCGTTCCCGCCGGATTACGATTTCGGCATTACCGACGAGTCCAATCGCGAACTTGCCGTTCTCGCCAAAGGCAGTTCACTCCAACTGCCCGACCGCAAAACACAAAAAAGCCTCACGCCAAGAGCGCAAAGGCCGCAAAGGGTTTGCGAGAAAATTTAATTCCTTCGCGTTCATTGCGACCTTGGTGTGAGGCTGCTTTTTCATTTCGTGTCATTTCGAGTGTTTCGTGGTTTTACCTTAAAATCTTTTCCCTCCATGCCATGAGTTTCTCAGAAGTCTCACAGTTCCAAAAATTCCGTGCGGATTTCCTTTTCATCGCAATGCAACAGCGCCACGCTGCGTTCCGCGCCCAACTTGGGCTTGCCGGAGTAGCCGGGATTGAAAAATAAAATACCGCCAATGGTTTCGTTAAATGCCTTATGCGTGTGGCCAAAGACGACCACGTCCGGCTTGTCCCGCGCGATTCGCTGCCGCACCCCGTCCGACACCGAATGCGGATTGACGATGTGATGCACCAGGAATTTTCGCGCGGCCAGTTCCACCACTTCCGTCTCCCGAAACGGCAGTCCCGCATCCGTGTTTCCATAAACGGCCGTTGCCGGCGCGATGCCTTCCAACTCCAGGATGAGGGAGGAATACCCGATGTCGCCCGCGTGCAAAATATGGTCCACGCCGGCGAACAATTGAAAGATGGCCGGGTCCAGAAACCCGTGCGTGTCCGAAATCACCCCGATTTTCACGCTTCCGCTTCCTCCGGTTCAGTTTCCGTTTCAGGTTCGCTTTTCGCCCCGGCCATTTTGTCGGCGGGCGATTCGGCGGAGGTCAATTTCTCCGAGGCCACAAACAGCGCCGTGAAAATGCCGGTGCTCAAGAGGGTATTGCGGAAAAACTCCCAGGTGGTCGGGTGAATGTTGGGATGTCCCGTGGTCAGCGCCTGGATCCATCCGGCAATGCTTTTGGCATAATCGGCGTCCTGGAACCACGCGAGCGTGTTGGTGATGACATAAAACACCAGCGCGCCCAGCAGGCTGCCCATCAATAGCTTTACCGTGCTGGAGCGGGCGCCGAACCACTTGCCCAAGGCAATCAGCAAGGCGTAAACAGCGTAATTCACGAGCAGATAAACGCTGAGAGGCGGCACGTGGTAGTAAAAAATGTTCAGCGCCAGGTCGGTGGCGAGCATTGTCCCCAGCGGCAGCCACCACGCGAGCCGTTTTGGAAAATAAACGCCCGCGCAGAACATGAAGGCATAAACCACGCTGAAATTCGGCGGCAATAAATGTGGTATCCGCGACAGCGCCAGGACCGCGATGAACAGGACCGGCAGCACCTTGTGCAGTTTTTCTTTCACCAGCGCGTATGATACGCCAGCTTTATTCAAAGACAAGTTGTGGAAAAACTTTTTGAAATCATCTTTGAAGACGCGGACCTGCTCGTCGTCAACAAGCCGGCCGGCCTGGTCTGCCATCCCACGAAGAATGGCGAGATGTCCAGCCTCATCGGCCGCGCACGGCTGTATTTGTTCCGCGACAATTCGGAAAATTCAGAATCTCAAATTCAAAACTCTTCACCACCGGCCCGCCCCTATCTGATCAACCGCCTCGACCGCGAAACCAGCGGAGTGGTTTTGATCGCCAAAAATGCCCGGACCGCCGGCGAACTGGGCAAGGCGCTGGAAGACCGCCTGGTTCATAAAGAATACCTCGCCATCGTCCACGGTCACGTCCCCAACAATCACGGCCTCATCGATGTCCCATTGGGCAAGGACGAGCGCAGCATGGTGGCGGTGAAAGACTGTGTCCGCCCGGACGGCTCGCCCGCCCAAACGGAATTTTTCGTCGAGCGCAGATTCGCTGTTCCCTCGTCCCCGGCCTCTTTTTCGCTCCTGCGTCTCATTCCCCGCACCGGACGCAAACATCAAATCCGCATCCATCTGGCGCATCTTGGCCATCCCATTGTCGGCGACAAACTTTACGGCGGCGACGAGGATTGTTATCTCGCGCTGTCGCAGAATCGCCTGACCGACGTCCAGCGCGGCAGGTTGATTTTCGCCAACCACGCCCTTCACGCCCGCAGCCTTAAATTCAATTGGCGCGGCAACCCGGTTGAATTTTCCTGCCCGCCCGAACCCTGGTTCACTCAGTTCACAGGGTGACGTGGTAATTCGCGTTAATTAACGTTAATCCGCGTTAATTCGCTTCGCGTCCATACACGCAAATTCGCGCAAATTCACGCAAATTCGCGCAAATATGCGCAAAGAGCAGGGATAAGTTTTCAGTTTCAAGTTTTCAGGCCGGGACGCTGCGAAAACTCGAGACCGGGACGGCTGCGCTACGCGCACGGTCTGTAGATTTTTTGCGCCGGCTCTCATCGTTGCGATTTAAGCACAAAACGGAGAAAGCGTAAAGTTATCCGGAAACAGACTGCAGACCATCCGTGGTTGATTTGGCCTTCGCGTTTCACTTTTTCAGCGTTTTAGCGTTTCCGCTTTTCAGCATTTTCTTTAAAATCCCTTCGTGTTTGTCATCCCCAAGACCATGCGCGCCGTCGTCTATCGCGGCGTCAACGACCTCCGCGTGGAGACCGTCCCGGTGCCGCGGATCGGCGCCGATGAACTGCTCGTCCAGGTCGCGGTTTGCGGCGTTTGCCCCACCGACATCAAAAAAATCCATTACGGCACCGTCGCGCCCCCCCGCATTTTTGGACACGAAACCGCCGGGACCATCGTCCGGATCGGCCCCGGCGCCAAAGTCCGCGCCACCGGCCTGAAAGTCGGCAACCGCGTGGCTCTTCATCATCATGTCCCCTGCCTCAAATGCCACTTCTGCCGCCATCGCGCCTTTGCCCAATGCGAGACCTACAAGCGCACCGGCATCACCGCCGGATTCGAGCCGTCCGGCGGCGGCTACGGCGGTTACGTCCGCGTCATGGACTTCGTATTGCCCGGCGTCGTCAGGATTCCGTCCAAAAACACCTTTGACGAAGGCGCCATGCTCGAACCCGTCAACACCGTGCTCAAAGCCGTCAAGCGCCTGAACCTCTTGCGCGGCGACCGCGTCCTCGTGGCCGGGCAAGGCCCCATCGGCCTCATGTTCACGAAAATTCTGCAACTCCGCGGCGTCAACGTCCTGGCCACCGACCTGCTCGAATCGCGCCTTAAATTGGCCAAAAAATTCGGAGCGAAATGGACTCTTAACATTGGTAGGAGCGGTAGGAGCCGACGTGAGGAGGCTCTGACTAAATCTGTGCCTTCTGCCTTCCTCCTTCCTCCTTCCTCTTTGCCCCTGGACGCCGCCATCATCGCCGTCCCCTCGGACGACGCCGTGGCCCAAGCCGTCCAGTCCGTTCGCGGCGGCGGACAGGTATTGCTATTCGCGCACACAAAGCGCGCCACTCAATCCCAAACCCTCAACTCTCAGCTCGACTACGCCTCCATTTGCCTGGACGAGAAAGACCTCATCGGCAGTTATTCCTCCGATTTTACCATTCAAAACGAAGTCGCCGATCTGGTCTTTTCCCGCAAATTGGATGTCCGCCGCCTGATCACCCATCATTTCCCGCTGGAACAAACCGCCGCTGCCGTTGCCCTGGCGAGCAAACCCACGGAAAGCTCCCTTAAAATCGTCATCGAACATCAGACGCAATGAGAGGAGTGGAGAGGAATTTGAGTTGAGGGTTGAGAGGGAAACCGCGGACTGACAAGCTTATCGCATAGTAAGGTGTAGTAATTTAGATGGTAAATGAAAATTATACTTGTGTAAACAAGCTAAATAATTCTTGAGCGGTAGATAACTGATTTAGAATAGGTTTACCCTGAGAAATGAAATAGACGTATGGGCTTCAACAGCAGTTATCTGCTCACGGGTGAATTGGGCCTGCAATATGGCTCGCGCACGTATCCGGTGGGTTACAGTTATGATTATGCCGGGCGGATGCAGACGATGACCAATTGGAACAATTACGCCGGCAATTCGGGACGCCGGGTGACGACATGGAGTTACGATCCGTATCGCGGGTTCCTGACTAGCAAGACTTATGATGGCGGCACTGCCGGGCCGTCTTACGCCTATACTGGCGCGGGCCGGCTGGCCTCCCGCACGTGGGCGCGGGGCATCACCACCAGGTATTCCTACGGCGCGGGCGGCGACCTGACCAATGTGGCCTACGGTGATAACGTGACGCCGACTGTCGGCTACGCCTACGACCGGCTGGGCCGGCAGAACTCGATCACGTGGACCAATATCACGGACACCCTGACGTACAATC
>JBKQUF010000170.1:0-10105 GCA_052140285.1 Limisphaerales bacterium
TTCACCCCGACCCCCATCTCGTGAACGGCCCGTTCGCGCTGGGCGACCTGGAAGTCATCCCCCTGCCCCTCCCGCACGGTTCCATGATCACCACCGGTTATTTGTTCCAGCAAGACGGACGGAAACGGCTGGCCTACTTAAGCGACTGCAAGGAAATTCCCGACGCCGCCCTCGAACAAGTGCGCGGCGTGGAAATCGTGGTCCTGGACGCCTTGCGTCCCAAGCCGCATCCCACGCACATGAACCTCGATGAGGCGCTCACCGCCGCGCGGCGCATCTCCGCCGAACGCACCTATTTCACCCACCTGACCCACGATTATGATCACGACAAGGCGCAGGCGGAATTGCCACAGGGAATCTGGTTTGCGTATGATGGATTAAAGGTCAAGAGCGGCGAATCATCATGAAATCAATCCTTCTGGTTTTGGCCTGGCTCATTTGCGCGCCCATCGCTTTCGCCGCGGATGACCAGGCCCCGGCGTTTGTCGCGTCCAATCCGCCCGCGATGACTCCCATTGCCAGCCATCACACCGCGGCCTATCACACCGCCAAATGGTTCCTGCATGGCGCGAATCTTGGCAATTATCTCGAAGTGCCGCCCGGACAAAACTGGGCGGTGACGATTTCCACAAACGACTTCACGGAAATCCGGGCGCAGGGCTTCGACCACGTCCGCGTGCCCGTCGGCTGGCAGCATTACGCCGGCCCGGGGCCGGATTTCCAATTGTCGCCGGAGATTTTTTCGCGCGTGGATTTCGCCGTCACCAATGCGTTGAAGAACCAACTCGCCGTCATCATCAACATCCATCACTTTGACGAGTTCGATGCGGATCCGTCGAATAACACCCCGGAATTTCTGGCGATCTGGCGGCAAATCGCCGTGTATTACCGGAAATTTCCGCAGAAGCTCGCGTTCGAATTGGACAATGAACCGCACGGCAACGCCACCACCGCGGCGATGAATCCAATCTACGCCCAAGCCATCGCGGAAATCCGCCAATCCAATCCGCGCCGCACCATTTTCGTGGAACCCGGCGACTGGGGCAGCATCAGCGAATTGAAAAATCTCGTTCTGCCCCCGGACCGCAACGTGATCGTTTCCGTGCATTGTTACGACCCGTTCTATTTCACTCATCAAGGCGCCAACTGGACCGGGGTGGACACCAAAGTGACCGGCATTCAATTTCCCGGTCCTCCAGCCAGCCCGCTGGTTCCCGACCCGTCGTTGAAACTGAATTCCTGGGTGGCCGACTGGATCAAGCAATACAACACGCTGCCCGCCAGCCGGAATCCCAGCAGCCCGATTGCCTTCGAGGGAAAACTGGCATACGCCCGCGCCTGGTCGGACCATTACGGACGCCCGATTCATTTGGGTGAATTCGGCTGCTTTACCACCGCCGACGCCAAATCGCGCGCAAATTTTTACGCCGCCTTCCGGCGCGCCTGTGAGCGCGAAGGAATCGGGTGGGCCATTTGGGATTGGAACGCGTCCTTCCGGTATTGGGATGAGCAGGAAAACCGGCCCCTGCCGGGAATGCACGAAGCGCTTTTTGATGTGCAGTGATTAATGGCGCTTACATTATTTTCACGGCCATTGACAAAGTCGTAGCGCAGATTTCCAAATCTGCCGTATCGCAGGTTTCCAAACCTGCGTCGCGCCAACCATTTCGGGCGCCCTGCCGATTTGGAAATCGGCGACACCGCAGACTCGGAGGTCTGCGCTACGCCGACCTTGATTCTCAAGCACTTGGCGACTTTGTTACTGGCCGCACATTATTTTTCGACAAATTACCTGAATCGTTGTCAAAGCAAGGCGGATGAAGAAAATATTGGCACAATTGGCAGGATTTATTCTGGCGCTCGCCCCGGCGGTTGCCCAGGCCGGCGGCGATCAAGTCGTCGTCGTTTACAACAATAACATGCCCGGCTCCCGGGACGTGGCGGAATACTACGCGCGGATGCGCCAGGTGCCGCAAAATCAAATCTACGGCTTTGACCTGACCACGAACGAGGAAATGTCGCGCGACGATTTTCGCGATTCCCTGCAATGGCCCCTGGCCCGCAAACTGGAGGGCAGCGGCCTGTGGAAGTTCGGCAAAACGATCATCCCGGCAAAGGACGGCTCCAAACGCCTGGGTCGGTGCGTGGTGTCGTCCAAAATCCGCTACGCCGTTTTGTGCTACGGCGTGCCGCTCAAAATCGCCGCCGATCCCGATTCGACCGATCCGGGTCCCAAAGACCTGCCGGGGCCGTTCCGCCGCGATGACGCCTCGGTGGATTCGGAATTGGCCTGGCTGCCGTTGGTTGACACCAAACCCACCCTCGTCGGCCCCATGTTTAATTGGGTTTACGGCGCCACCAATGCCGCCCTGCTCGACCCCACCAACGGCATTCTCCTGGTTGCCCGCCTGGATGGACCCAGCCCGGAACTGGCCCGCGGCCTGGTGGACAAGGCGTTGCAGGCGGATCGCGACGGCCTTTGGGGCCACGGTTATTTCGATGCCCGCGGCCTGGCCAGAACGAATACTTATTATCTGGGCGATGAATGGATTCTGAGCGCGGCTGTAATCTGGCGCGATTCGGGCTTTGAGACCGTTGTGGATGATCGTCCGGAAACATTCCCGGCGGATTTCCCGATGAGCCAGATCGCGCTCTATTGCGGCTGGTATGACGGCAACGTCAGCGGGCCGTTCACGCTGCCCCGCGTCGAATTCATGCCGGGGGCGTTTGCGTACCATTTGTATTCGTTCAGCGCTGCCACCATTCGCGATCCCAACCACGGCTGGGTCGGCACGCTCATCGCCAAAGGCGCCACCGCCACGATGGGTTGCGTCAACGAACCGTTTCTGGCCTTGACGCCAAACGTCGCGATCTTTCTCAGCCGCTGGATGGGCGGAAAGTTCACGTATGGCGAGGCCGCGTGGGCGGCGCAAGCGGCGCTTTCCTGGCAGACCACCGTCGTCGGCGATCCGTTGTACAACCCGTTCCAAACGCCGCCGCAGGTGAAGCTTCAGGAATTGGCCGACCGCCACAGTCCGCTCGTGGAATGGCCGTTGTTGCGGGCCATTAACCTGGCCTATCTTCATGGCCGGCTCCCCGGTCAATTGACCGATATCCTCGAAAATCTTCCCGAAACCACCAATAGCTCCGTGCTGACCGAAAAACTCGCCCTCCTCGATGTGGCCCAAGGCCACAACAATGCGGCGGTCGATGCCTATGAAAAAGCGCTGCAATTAAATCCCTCGCCGGAAGAACGCATTCAAGTGCGGCTCACTCTCGGCAAATTGCTCCAGCAGCAGGGTTTCAAGGCCGCCGCCCGCCTTGACTACGAACGGTTGTTGGCTGAATCTCCCGACTATCCGGGACGCGCTGAAATTGAAAACGCGATGGCGTTGCTGCCCGCGTCCGATATTCAAAAAAAGAAATAACCCTCATGCCCGCCTTTTTTGACACCCACGCCCACCTGGATTATCCCGATTACGCGAACGACCTCGCCGACATCATCTCCCGCGCCGAAGCCGCCGGGATTGTTAAGATCATTTCCATCGGGACCGACCTCGAAAGCAGCCGTCGCGCGATTCAACTGGCCGGGAAATACCAAAATGTCCATGCCGCCATCGGCTGGCATCCCACCAACGCGCATGAAGCGCCGCCAGACATTCGAGATGCATTCCGTCAACTCGCCGGCCACCCGAAAGTCGTTGCGATTGGGGAAATCGGGCTGGACTATCACCATCTGCCCGGCGGAAACGAGGACCCGGCGAACGCCGACAATACGCGTTACCAACAAAAGCAGGCCGAAATTTTTCAGCAGCAACTCGAAATCGCCGTGGAATTTGGGCTGAATTGCGTCGTCCACCAGCGCGACGCTTTCGACGACACCCTCGCGCAACTGAAACCGTTCGCCGGCAAAGTCCGCGGCGTCTTCCATTGTTTCGGCGAACCGGTCGCGCGAATGCGGCAGGTCCTGGAGATTGGCTCGCTCGTCAGTTTTACCGGCATTCTCACCTTCAAGAACGGCCAGAACGTGCGCGAAACCCTGGCGGCAACTCCGCCCGATAAATTCATGCTGGAAACGGATTGTCCCTACCTCGCGCCCGTGCCTTATCGCGGCAAACGCTGCGAGCCGGCCTATGTGAAGGAAATTTCCGAAGTCGTCGCCCAGGTCAGAAATTGTTCATTGGAAGAGTTGAGCGAGGCCACCTGCCGTACCGCAAAGGAATTTTTTCCGAAATTGGGAAACGCGTAGCGGCAGGCATCCCTGCCTGCCGTAGAGCCGGCGCTTCCAGCCCGGCGGAAAACCAGCCACAATCAATAAACGCGCCTTGCCCCCCTGAACCCCCGATGTTCCTCGACACGTCCGCCGGTTTCTTCCTTCTCCCCTCAACGGGGAGAAGGATTGAGGATGAGGGGTGTGAATTATATCCGCCCGCCCTTCTTGTCCCCTGAGGTTCAGGGTGAGGTGAGGGTCCCCCGGGTTCTTGGGGAGCTTCAACCTCCAACAATGGACGCGCATCGGGGCCGCGAACCCCAAATTTTCCCAAGTCCGCCGATGGTGACTTCCCTCTCCCCTCAACGGGGAGAGGGATTGAGGGTGAGGGGTGAGAATGATTGCCGCCCTCCCTTATTGTCTCTGCATATTCAGGCGGAGGAACTACCGACTTTATCCATGCTACCCAGACGGCTGGGATGCTTCCCAGCCATTGACAGTCCGCCAATAATTACGAAAATACCTGCATGAACGAAATCATCTACCCCCGCAGTCCGCGCGAAACCATGGATGGCTGGCATTATCTGCCGCGGTATATCGACAAAATCCGGCTTCATCTCGCCGGCAAATTGCATTCCGATTACACGGAAAACCTGGGCAAGGCCTTTGATGGGGCTTGGCTCAAGGCCGCCGGCGTCACGCACGAGCAGATGATTGACGTCGTCAAAAATTCCATCACCGACGGCCAGGTTTATGATTGGGTGCGTCAAAACGTCAAACGAACTCCCGCGGAAAAAGAGGCTCATTGGCAGGATATCCTGGGCCGTCCGCGCCCCGGTGACGCCGAGGCGGCGGCGCGTTTGAAAATGCGCAAGGAACAGGCCGGCATCACCCATCGCGACGACATCAAATGCTTCGTGGACATGCTGGACGCCGACGAAAAGCGGATTTGAGTTCCCAGCGCCAACGGCAAATTTCAATTTCGCCATGCGGAACGGGCGTTTTTTCCAGCGCCAACGGCGCGCTTCAATTCCAGCCCGGGGCAACGCCCTGGGACTGTCCGTCCAATTGGTAATCCAGCCCTGAAAGGGCGTTTCAATTGTTTCGTAGGAGCCGAGGTAACGAGGCTCTGATTTATTTTGTCTCTTTGCGTCCTTGGCGTCCCTTGCGTGAGGCCATTTTTCAACCGCATCGTTGCGTCTCGGACCCCTCGCATCATTTGTTTCTTGCCGGAACGGATTTGCCGGTTAAATTCCATTCATGCCGTCGGAAACATTCCAAGCCAGCCGTTGGACGCGTGGGAACCATCTCTTTCCCACCGTCATCGAGGTCACGGACATGGCCGTGGTGCGGCATAAACGTTCCTGGTTCAGCAAGGACGAAATCAGCATCAGCATTTACAAAGTCGCCTCGGTCCATATCAAGACCGGACTGATTTGGTCGGAAATTTTGATTGAATCCAGCGGCGGCACGGACCCATTGGCCAGCCACGGCCATCGCAAAGCCGACGCCCGCCGCATCCGCGAATTGGTCGAAATTGCCCAGGGCATGGGCAGCGAGGAAAAAATCACGCTCTCCTGAGCGTTTTAACGGGCAATCGGACACCGAACAAAATCTTCTGGACAGGGCGGGAAGAGTTAAAATGAGGTGGAAACTGTGAAAGATTATAGGCTGCAAAACTCGCCGCCCATTATCTTTTAGACGGCTAGAAACGTTATGAAAAATATAATCTTTATCGGAATTATGGCAGCCTCCACAATGCTGATGGGGTGCGATAAGAAGGCAGCCCACAAAAACCCACAACAGGCACAGAATGATGGTATTTTAGCGGGGATGAAGCAGGCTGCTTCCACCAGTAGTGCTGTGGTTGCCTATGCCGTCGCCGATGCAAGCAAGTCCACAAATATGGTTTTCACGATCACGGAGATTTGGAAGGGTTCGGAAGAAGGCGCCGCTGTTGGCATTACTAATGGAATGGAGATTCCATACCAATACCCTTCCGCATCTATTGCATATCTACCTGACGCCGCAATCGTGACGTTTACGCGGGGATCAGGTCCCATCGGACGAGGCATGTATTTTGTTCGACAAGGTGAAGTTGGCGGCATGACTGTTCAAAAATTCAAAAGCAAGATTGGGTTGTGAAGTTCTTGCCGCCTGACAACATGATAGGCTGCACAGCCAATTTCATAATTTAACACTGCCTGTTGTGGCCACGGCAACCCAAATTTGGAGAGCTTTAAGGACGCATCGCTTGGCGGCGTTTCTTAACGCTTCGTCGCGTGACGCAAGCGGCAGTGACCGGCTCAACGCCAATTCCAGGTAGTTGGCATCTGGGCTTGGATGTTCTCTGGATATTGAATCTCGGTGCTGAAATGTTTTTTTTCCGCTTTCTATTTTCAAACATTACACTTTGGCCATTTTATGCTTAACTCGCCTGATGCAACTGAAATTTCAGGAGGCAATGGTTCAAGTCGCCGCCCATGCTGCCGGAGCGCCGGTTTTCAACCGGCTTGGGCGGTCCGAAAATCCCAAGCCGACAAGCTGTCATATTTTCAGTGTAATCTCTCAGCTTTTGCCTTTAGTCCAGCCCAGTCCAGCCCAGTCCAGCCCAGTCCAGCCAAATCCAAGCGTTTTCTTTCAATGAACCGGAAACGAACCCATTTCCCTCACCCCCCCTCATTCCCGCTCTCGTCGCGGCGAAGCGCAGCGCAGACGGACTCGTCGCGGCGTAGCATGGCGCAGACGGACTCTACCTTCTGCTTTCTGCTTTCCCCCCCGGCGCAGCGAACCTTTTTGACTCGTTTTGACGCCGCGCGCATTATCCCGTTTTGCGCGAATTTGCGCGAATTTGCGTGTTTTTGCGCGAGGTGTTTTCAAGCGTTTTCACATGTTTTAACGCGAATTAACGTCACCCTGCGGAGAGCGGAGCTTCGTCCCTCCTCTCAACCCTCAACTCAGATAACTCTCAACTCCTCTCATGGCGGCTGTTGCCGCGCTGGGTATTTCGTGGTTCAAAGGAATTAAAATCAGCGCATTAATGAACGACCGTCTGCCCATTTACGAAATCGAAGGCGAAATTATTTCGCGCCTGAAATCTGACCGGCGACTGATTCTGTCCGCGCCAACCGGTTCGGGCAAATCCACGCAGGTGCCCCAAATGCTTCTGCGCCACGATTTTCTGCGCGACGGCCAGGTCGTCATCCTCCAGCCGCGCCGGCTCGCCGCGCGATTGCTCGCCGCCCGCGTCGCGCATGAACTCGGCGTCCGGCTCGGCGATGAAGTCGGCTACCAGATCCGGTTTGAAAACGTCACGTCGGCCAAAACAAAAGTCCGGTTCGTCACCGAAGGCGTTTTGCTGCGTCAAATGATTGAAGACCCCAAGTTGCGCGGCGTTTCCGTTTTGATTTTTGACGAATTCCACGAACGCCATCTTTACGGCGACATCACCCTCGCCCGTTCGCTCGACCTCCAGGAGCAGTTCCGTCCCGACCTCCATCTGATCGTCATGTCCGCCACGCTCAACGCGGGCGAACTCGAAAATTATCTGTCTGAATGTAGGAGCCGAGGTAACGAGGCTCAAACTTCAAAATCAGAAATCAGCCGGACGTCTCCTACAAATGATTTTCGTTGTTCCGTCCTCTCTTCCGAAGGCCGGATGTTCCCGGTTGAAATCGAATACGCGGCAGAACCGGGCTACACCGACAAGCGTCCGGTCTGGGAGCAGGCGGCGGAGGCGTTTTCCAGCTACGTCAATTCCGGCGGCGAAGGCGACGTGCTCGTCTTCATGCCGGGCGGATTTGAGATTTCGCAGACTATTGAAGCCATCCGCCATGTTTCGGAATCGAAAGGCTTCATTTTGCTGCCCCTGCACGGCGAGTTGGAACCCAGATTGCAGGACGCCGCGGTCGCCCGCTACGATCAGCGCAAAGTTGTCGTTGCGACCAACGTCGCCGAAACGTCGCTGACCATCGACGGCGTCCGCCTCGTCATCGATTCCGGCCTGGCGCGCATCGCGCGTTATGACGCCAATCGCGGCATCAACACCCTGCTCATCGAACACATCTCCCAATCCTCCGCCGACCAGCGCTCCGGTCGAGCCGGTCGCACCGCGCCGGGCGTTTGCATGAGACTCTGGTCGCGTGAGGAACATTCGCATCGCGCGCCGCGGGAATTGCCCGAAATCCGGCGTCTCGATCTGGCGGAAGTGGTGCTCACCCTCAAAGCCGCCGGCGTGGAGGATTTGCGGAAATTCCGCTGGCTCGAAAAGCCCGACGAAATCTCCCTCACCCACGCCGAGGAACTGCTCCACGACCTCGGCGCGCTGGACAAAAACAATTCCATCACCGCCATCGGCCGCAAGATGCTTGCCTTCCCGCTGCACCCGCGCTATTCCCGCATGATGCTGGCCGCGCAGGAATATGGCTGCGTCTATCAGGCGGCGCTCGTGGCCGCACTCACCCAGGGCCGCGATCTGCTCCTGCGCAACGTCGATAAGGCCACCGCCGGCTTTCGCGACGATTTGCTTGGCGAAAAAGCGGCCTCGGATTTCTGGATCCTGATGCGCGCCTGGACTTACGCCTCCAAAAACCAGTTTCGCCTCGACGCCTGCCGCAAGCTCGGCATCCATGCCGTCACCGCCCGCCAGGTCGGCCCCCTGCTCGAACACTTCCTCCGCATCGCCGAACGCGAAGGCCTGGACGCCCAACCGCGCGAGGTCAAGGATGAGGCCCTGCAAAAGTGCATCCTCATTGGTTTTTCCGACCGCGTCGCCCGCCGATTGGACCAGGGAACGTTGCGCTGTGAATTGGTTCATGGCCGCCGGGGCGTGCTGGCGCGCGAAAGTGTCGTCCAGCAAAAGGAATTGTTCGTCGCGGCGGAAATCCGCGAAGTCGAAATGCGTGACAAAGAGATGAACACCATCCTCTCGCTCGCCACCGCCATTGAGCCGGAGTGGTTGCGCGAACTTTTTCCGGAGGATTTGGAAACCGATTTGCGCGTGCAATTCGACTCGACGCAAAAACGCGTGGCCGCCGCCGAGCTTCTGAAATTCCGCGGCCTGGCTCTTTCCGCCAGGCGCGTCGAACCGCCGCCCGCCGATGCCGCGGCCAGAATTTTGTCCGGGGAAATTCTCGCCGGACGCCTGCCACTGCCAAATTGGGACCATTCGGTGGAGCAATGGATCGCCCGCCTGAATTTTCTCTGCGCCAATTGTCCCGAACTGCAACTGCCCCCCTTCGCCGACGGCGACAAACAGCACGTCATCGAACAGCTTTGCCACGGCGCGGTGAGTTACAAGGACATCAAGGAACGCGAGGTCAAACCCGTCGTCATGTCCTGGCTCTCGCAGCCCCAGCGGGAATTGCTGGATAAACACGCGCCGGAACGGCTCTCCCTGCCTAATGGTCGCACGCCAAAAGTCAGCTATGAACCGGGAAAATCTCCCTTCATTTCACTGCGCATTCAGGACCTTTATGACGTGACTCAAACCCCGCGCATCGCAATGGGCCGGGTGCCCGTGACGGTGCATATTCTGACGCCCGGCATGAAGCCAATCCAGGTCACCCAGGATTTGGCCAGCTTTTGGCGCGAACATTATCCCAAAATCAAATCCGAGCTGCAGCGGAAGTACCCCAAACATTTGTGGCGATGAATGGCGTGAATTCGTTGTGATCTAAGCCGTAACCATGCAGTTAAAAAATGGGTGGAACGGGCAACTTGCCCGTTTTGGCGGGCTGCCAGCCCGCCAACCCGCAGCCGACGGCAGACCCCAAACGGTGACGAATTTCCGCCCTCCCAATGCGGCGGCAAGTTGCCGCCGCGCACGGCCAAGTTGGCCGTGCCACCCAATTCAACCGCATGGTTCCGGCTAAGGGTATTGCTGTTGGATGGAGC
>JBKQUF010000171.1:0-15429 GCA_052140285.1 Limisphaerales bacterium
TGCGGCCCGGTGGTAATGAAGCAGGACGACGGCACCTGGAAAGCGACCGCCGCCGGCCCGACGACTTCCATCCGCGAGGAGCCGTTTCAATGGCAGGTCATCCGCGATCACGGATTGCGCGGCGTCATCGGCAAGGGCGGCATGGGCGCGAAGACGCAGGCGGCGTGCAAGGAGTTTGGCTGCGTGTATCTGCACGCGGTCGGCGGCGCGGCGCAGGTGCTGGCGGATTGCATCAAAAAAGTGTGCAACGTTTACATGATGGAAAAGTTCGGCGCACCGGAGGCCATCTGGGAATTCGAGGTGGAAGACTTCCCCGCCGTCGTGACCATAGACGCGCACGGTAATTCGCTGCACAAGGAAATCTTTGCCAGGAGCCAGGCGGAATTGGCAAAAAGGCTCTGACCATTTTCGATTTACGACATACGATTTACGAGGCGCCTTGAAATCAGCTACCGGCTCGTAAATCGTAAATCGCGTATCGTAAACTTGCCTATTTTTTCTCCGGCTCGGCCATTTCCTGGTCGCGTTCTTCCATGGCGGCCTTGCGGGACAGGCGCACCCTGCCCTTTTCATCCACGCCCAGGCATTTGACCAAGATTTCATCGCCCATTTTGACGATGTCCTCGGTCTTCTTGACGCGAAAATTGGCCAGTTCGCTGATGTGCACGAGGCCATCCTTGCCGGGCAGGAATTCCACAAACGCGCCGAATTCCTTGATGGTGACGACCTTGCCGCGATAAATCTTGCCGACTTCGGCTTCAGCGGTCATTCCCATGATGGCGTCGCGGGCAATCTTCATGCCGTCGGGCGAAACCGAGAAGATGTTGACGGTGCCGTCGTCCTCGATGTTGATTTCGCAACCGGATTCCTCGACGAGCCGCTTGATGTTCTTGCCGCCGGGGCCAATGAGCGCGCCGATCTTTTCCGGATTGATGTGGATGACCTCGATGCGCGGAGCGTACTTGCTCAATTCCTTGCGCGGTTCGGCCAGCGTCTTGGCCATTTCACCAAGGATGTGCAGGCGCGCGACGCGCGCCTTCTCGATAGCCTCGGTCATGATCGCGTGAGGGAGGCCTTTCAGCTTCAGGTCCAATTGGAAACCGGTGATGCCCTTTTCCGTGCCGGCAATTTTGCAATCCATGTCGCAATAATGATCTTCCCAGCCGATGATGTCGGTGAGCAACTGGTACTTGGAGATGGCGTCGCCGCTGTACTCGGCGCAAATCCCCACGCTGATGCCGCCGACGGGCCGGATCAAGGGCACGCCCGCATCCATGAGCGCCAGGGTGCCGCCGCAAACCGTGGCCATCGAGGTGGAACCGTTGGATTCCATGATCTCGCTGGTGACGCGGATGGCGTAAGGATAGTCCTTTACCGGCACCATCGGTTCGATGCTGCGTTCGGCGAGGGCTCCGTGGCCGATTTCGCGGCGGCCGGGACCGGAAATCCTGCCGGTTTCGCCGACGGAAAAGTTCGGGAAATTATAGTGCAAGATGAATTTCTTTTCGGTGTCGCCGCCGGTGAAAGCGTCGAATTCCTGGACATCTTCGCCGGTGCCCAGCGTGGCCAGGGTCAACGCCTGGGTTTCGCCGCGGGAGAAAAGCGCGGAACCGTGCGCGCGGGGAAGAACGCCGACTTCACTGGTAATCGTGCGGACTTGGTCAAACCCGCGGCCATCCAGCCGTTTGCCGCTCTTCAGAATCAGGCTGCGGACTGCTTCCTTCTGGATGTAATAAAAGGCGTCCTTGACGATAAAATCCGTGACTTTTTCCTCGCCGAACTTGGCGACGAGGTCGGCGCCCACTTCATCCTGGATCGCCTTGACCGCGGCTTCGCGGGCAAGTTTGCCGGGCGTCAGCAGCGCGGGAACAAAACGGTCGCCGACGAGAGACTTGGCCTCCTTCAAGACTTCGTCGGGAACAATGTTGAGGGTGATTTCACGTTTTTTGCCGCCGACTTTGGCGGCGAGTTCCTTTTGCGCGGCGATGACCGGCTGGCAGCATTCCTGGCCGAATTTTAACGCGGCGTTGAAATCCGCCTCGGTGATTTCCTTGGCGGAACCTTCGTACATGACGATGTCATGTTCGTTGCCGACATAGACCAAATCCAGATCGCTCTCCACCATTTCGACATGGGTGGGATTGGCGATGAACTTGCCGTTGACGCGGCCGACGCGGACCGCGCCCAGCGGGCCGGCCCAGGGAATATCGCTGACCATCAGCGCGGCGCTCGCGCCGATGATGCTCAAAATGTCGGGATCGTTCTCGCCGTCGGCGCTGAGCACGATGCTCTGCACCTGCACTTCGTTGTACCAGCCCTTGGGAAAGAGCGGACGGATGGGACGGTCGGTGAGACGGCAGGTGAGGATTTCCTTTTCCGTGGGGCGCCCTTCGCGTTTGAAGTAACCGCCCGGGAATTTCCCTGCGGCGGCGGCTTTCTCGCGGTAATCAACGGTCAAGGGGAAGAACTCCTGTCCTTCCTTGGCCTTGGTGGCGGCGACGGCCGCGACCACCACGATGGTTTCCCCGAGTTGGACGGTGACCGAACCGTCGGCTTGTTTGGCGAGTTTTCCGGTTTCAATAATGACCTGCTTGTCGCCCGTTTGGGCGGTTATTTTTTCTGGCATATTTTTCCTGCCCGCGCCGCCTGAGGAACTTCAGTGAACCCCGAAAAGATTTTCGGGACTGAATGAAATCACCCGGCGGCGACGGATTGTTGTTAATTTCGCGAATTGTGTTTGTTTAAAGAATCGAGCCGTTCGCGTTCCCGGCCCAAACCCGAAGCGAAGCGCGGTTGAATGAAAAAATTAAACCGCGCCTCACTAAATCAGTGGCGCAGTTTTAACTTTTTGGTGACCGCCTGGTATCGGCCCAGGTCGGTGGTATGCAAGTAGTCCAGCAACCGTCGCCGCTGGCCGACCATCATGAGCAAGCCACGGCGGGAGCTGTGATCCTTTTTGTTGCTCTGCAAATGCTCGGTCAAGTGATTAATCCGTTGCGTCAGCAACGCAATCTGTACATCTGCCGACCCTGTGTCGGCGGCGTGCGTCTTGAACTGTTCAATCGTTTTCGTCTTTGCTTCCATATCGTAAATTGAAGAATCTAATGGCCGCGATTACCCGTGTAAAGCACTTTCCTGACCGTTTTGCATGTTAAAATTGCTGTGCGCCCGTAGATTTGAGGCTTCGTCATTTCCCTGAATTCTTTAGTCACTTTCGTTTTTCGGCATCCTTCATTCTGCCTTCCGCCTTCTCTTTCAGTTTCTGGATAACTTTACGCTTTCTTCGTTTTGTGCTTAAATCGCTGCGATGAGAGCCAACGCAAAAAAACTACCGACCGGGCGGACAGCCAGGCTTCGCGACGCCCTGATCTCCATGCGCTTCGGCGCGATTTGGCGCGATGCAAATTAACGTGTTTTAACGTTAATTAACGTGTTTTAACACGATGGAGTGTGAAGCTTCCACGACGCCCAGACCTCCACCAAAATTTCCTGCGCCATCGATGCCTCTCTCAACGCTCAACTCAACTCCTCTTCGGCGGTTGTTGCCGTGCCGGGTCCATCCGTGGCTAAGCTTTCATCTCCCGGCGGGTTTGGTCCAAATCACAAAGGCTGGGAGCGTGGCCGCCTTCTGATATCCATTTTCGGCGAGGAATTCGGCCAGGGTCCCGCGCGAATCATAGATGTCCGGGCGCGAAGAAACCACGGTTTGAGGCGCGATGGAGCTTGTCAAAAATTCGCGCGAAGGGCTGCTGACCAGGAGGGCCGCGCCGGCGGCCGCGGCATTGGTCGTCTCGGGCAGATGATAATAAACGCCCGCGTTTGCGTCGGCATTCCACCATACGCGCCGGCCTTCGGCCAGCGTTTGTCGCGCCAAGGCGGCCGCGTCCCGGTAATCATCCCGGGCGTGGCGCGAAGCAAAGCGAAGCTCCAGTCCCGAGGTCAGGCACAGCAGACAATAGCCAATGACCACCGCCCTGCCGACAGCGCCGCGCGCCCAGAGATTCATCATGCCAGAGCCGGAAACGAGCACGACCACCGCAAACAACGGCGCCAAATGACGGCCCAAGACGCGAAAGTGCAAGGCCACGCCAGCCGCCAGAAGCAGGAGGACCGGCAGGGCGACAATGGCCGACAGAACCACGAATCGTTTTCTTGAAATTTTTCCCGCCAATTCGCGAAAGCCGGAAAACAGCACCACCGCGTTCGCAACCGCAAAGAGCGCCAACTCCGGCAGATAGGGTTTGAAGACGCTTAATCCGCCGCTGCGAATGTCCAGCCGTCCGGGACCGAGGCCGGAAAATCCCAACAATTCGTAGGCGACGAAGAAGACATTTTTCAAACCGGTCGTGCCGATGTCGCTCGCCCGCGCGCCGGATTTCAACGTGTACAAATAAAAAACGCCCAGTCCGGCCAGCACTCCCACGGTCATCCCCCAAACCAGGAGATATTCCTGCGCCAGGCTGAACAGGCGCACTTTGGGCAACAAGAAAACCAGGATGAGAACGGCCGCGGCCGCCCAAATCACGCCCAGCATGCTCGCCCCGCAAAGCGCAAATATCGCCAGCGCAAAACCAACCACCCAGAAAGTTTCCACCGGACAGGGATCGATTTCATTCTTATTTTCGCTCCAATGAAGGATGGCCGCCAACAGACACAAGCTGGCGCCCATTTGCATGGCGTAAGGCCGCGCTTCCGCCAGGTAATACCAGGCAAACGGACTGAGAATGGCCGCCACGAACAGGCACAATTGCAGCCGGGGCTGTCGCCGGAGCGAATGCCACAGGAGCCACATTCCGGGCGCAAACCAAAATAAATTAACCGCGCGCAGGGCGACTTCGCCGGACCCCACGACGCGGCCGCAAATCCAAATCCAGATCATGTACAGCGGCATTTGCATATCGGAACCCCGGACCCGAAGCATCTCATGCCACCAATCCAGCAAGGTTGGCTGCCGGCTTTTGAGCGCCGTGCTGGCCTCGTCGATCCAAAAACTTTGGTCGTTGATGGCCAGCGCGCCGACGAAAAGAACCCCGAAGATAAAAAACCAAATCCGCAAATCCGATTTTGGGCGTGTCTCAGGGGAATTCATTTTCCAGAGTTGAAACTTTCCCGGATGATTGCGGCAATCTTATTTCCATCGCGGATGGAGTAGTTGGTTCCGCGATCTTCGGGATAGATCTGCGAAAAATTCGCCAGAAACAGCCCCGGCACGGGCGTCTGGCAACCGGGAATTTTTGATTGATAATCCGTATCGACGATATGCTGGGCGTATTTCAATTTGAACAAATGTTTCTCAATGACCTGGTTCGCGTCAAATTGCGGATGGATGGTCTTCAAGTAATCAAACCATCTCGACACGATTTGTTCGTCCGGCAGTTTAAAAAGCTCGCTATCGTGCGGCTGGTACGAGCCGATGTAATAAACATATTTGTCCCGATACAGCGACCGCTCAATCAATTTGGTGTGATTGATAAAGACCAGGAACGGCGCGCCCGGTTCATTGATGTTGAGCCAATAGACGTCGCCAACGTCCTGTTCCGACGCGAAAACCAGGCAGACGGCGCCCAGATACTCAATGGACTCCAATTTTGCGCGGTAGGCTTCCAGGGCGGGGTTGTCGCGCGGCAACAGTTGCGCCAGAACACTCGAAGGCCCGGTAAATACGCAACGGTCAAAAAGTTGCCATTCCCCGGCAATTTTCAATCGTCCCTCCCCCATCGCCTCCACCGATGTGTTCTTCAAAATCTTCACCCCATTTTTGACCAGTTCCTCTTCCAATTTTTGGGTGATCACCGAAAAACTGCCGCGAAAATAACCGAGCTTTTCCGCCGACGAAGAATCGCGCGAATTGGCGCGGACATGAATGCGCGCCCAGAGCCAGGCCATCGAAATCGAGGAATAGTAGCGGTCAAACTTGCCGCGCAACAATGGTCCCCAAACCGCCTCCATCGCCTGTTCGCCGCAGGCCCGCCGCATCCATTCAAAGGCGGGGATGCCGGCAAATTCCCTCCAGTTTTTTTTCTTCTGCAAATAAAACACCACCGCCCCCAGCCGGAGCCGGGCCAGCAGGCTGCAAGGCTTGAACCGGAGCAAATCCATCGGCGACATAAATGGAAAAATCTTTCCGTCCCGGTAAATCCCCATCGAACTGCGGCGCCAGATCAAATGGTCCTCCAGCCCCAGTTCGTTGACCAGATCAAGAATGTCCCGGTCCGTCCGAAAAATATGATGATACGCCTTCTCGATTCGCGTCCCCTGCAATTCAAAATCCCCCGCCAGGCCGCCGAGAGTTTTGCCTCGTTCGAAAAGCGTGACGGCCATCCCGGCGCGAGACAGCCGCAAGGCGGACACCAGGCCGGTAAAGCCGCCGCCGACGATGGCAACTGATCTGGGAGTTTCAGGAGGCACGGCCACGTTTGAAGGAAATCAGACGGTTCAAATTATATTGCAACGCCACGACGACCGCCAAGGTCAGCAGCTTGGCCAGGTATTTATTCCAATGCCATAAACCAATCGTGAGGGAGAGGACTTCCGCCGAAGCCGCCCAGCCGAGAAAGCCAACGAGACAAAAAGAGAGAAAACGGGCGAGCAACCAATCGCGGGTTTTGAAATTGAAATGGGCGTTCAGAAAAAACGAGAGGATCGTCCCGGAACTGTATCCCGCCGCGTTGGCCCATTGATAGTGGGACGGGAATTTGGCCACCAAGAGCGAATAAATGGAAAAATCCAGCGCCACGCCGGATGCCCCGATCAGGCAATAAACCACAAACTGCCGCCGCGCTTTCAGCCAATCGAAGACGTTCATTTGGCGGGTTGTCCGGGGATGGTGGTGGCTTCCAGGCCGGCACAATCCTGGATGATCCAGTGCGGCCGCCCTTTGACTTCGTCATAAATGCGCCCTAGGTATTCCCCCAGAATCCCCAGCCCAATTAATTGGACGCCTCCCAAAAATAAAATGGAAATAACCACCGTCGGAAATCCCGGACCGGGAGCCAGGCCGATGTCGGCAAATTCCTTTGAAAAAATCTTTTGCAAAAACGTGAAAATGGCGCCGAGAAACGCCATGGCCGAGACAATGAATCCAAAGTAAGTCGCCAGCCTCAAGGGCACGGTGGAAAATGAAAAGATGCCGTCCATCGCCAGCTTGAACGATTTTTTAAGCGTGTATTGCGGTTTCCCCGCGGCGCGCGCGTGGCGTTCGAATTGGATCCCAATTTGGCGGAAACCGCTCCACGCCCGCAATCCGCGCAGATACCGGTTGCTTTCGGGCAGGGAATTCAAAACCTCCACCACCCGCCGGTCCAACAGGCAAAAATCTCCCGCATCGGCCGGGATATTGAACGGTACCAATTTCGAAATCATCCGGTAAAATCCCCAGGCCAGGAATTGTTTCACCAGCGCGTCTTCACGCTTCGTCCGGATGGCGTAAATCACCTTGTACCCTTCCCGCCATTTTTCGATCAGCCGGGAAATCTGCTCCGGCGGGTCCTGCAAATCCGCGTCGATGATGACCACCGCATCGCCCTGGGCGTAGAAAAGCCCCGCGCTGACGGCCACCTGGTGGCCAAAATTCCGCGCAAACGAAAGACAGTGCCAGCGCGGTTCCCTGGCGTGGAACTGCTTTAACATTTCCCAGGTCCGGTCGCGCGAACCGTCATCGATGCAAAGCACCTCATAATCCATCCCCCAGCCTGCCGCCACCGCATTCAATCTCTCGAATAATTGCGGCAGAACGGCCTCTTCATTGTAACAAGGCACGATAACAGAGATTTTCTCGGCTCCTGACATGCTGTAAACTTTTGCCGAGAATAGACGGACGGGACGGCTGTTTCAATAACTTACGGGGCCGACCACCGCCATGATATTTTGCGCCGGGTCCGCGGGGTAATTTTGAAGTTTTCGGAAATTCGCAGGCCTTCCACCCAAAAAATCTCTCCATTGGCGGCCACCGCGAGGACCAACTCATGCCGCCGCTTGCGCGCAATCCGGGCGTTCATAAATAAATCCTGGAGTTTTGACGATGATTTCCGGCCAATCGGTTGAAAACGGTCGCCAGCGCGCCAATGGCGCAGGATGATTTCTTCACCGACCTGATCGGCATCGAAAATCTCCCGTCTCGGACTGGCGGCGATTGGCCGAAGCATCGCACCGCCGTCAATCTCATTGATCCACCAGCTAAACTTTCGACCATCGAAATTGGCCGCACCCGACCGTCCGGCCAATTTGACGCGACGTTCGTTCGCATCGAATTGTTTGGCGGCGGCCTTCCGCAATTGGATTTTGCCCTTCTCATCGCGGGCGATTGAAATGATTGGGCTGATGCTGACAAATCGCCGTGGAAATTTCCGAAGCGATTCAATCATGTCGAAGTCCGGGACGACACCCTCTTGAACCATCCCCATTTGTAAAATCCGCCGCTGGATGGCCGCTGGCAGCCGGCCAAAGCCATCGCTGCTGGAATCGACCCGGTTTAAATCCGCCCTCACTCTTGCGGCTGCCTCACGAACCAGTTCTGATTCCGCCCCGACCACCTCCATCGCCCGCAACACGGCTGCGGACAAGGCCGGCTGGTACTGCTTGCGCAATAACGGCAGCAGTTCGTTGCGAATGCGGTTGCGCAAAAAGTCCGACGAAAAATTGGTCGCATCCTGCCGGAATGAAATTCCCCACCGCTTGGCCAGCGCCTCTAATTCCCTCTTCGTGGCATCCAGCAAGGGACGGACCAGCCAAAGGCGCTGGTCCGCGGGCGATGGCGATTTCCATTTCATGCCGCGGAGGCCGTCGGCGCCTGCGCCCCGCAGCAGCCGCAAAAAAAACAACTCCACCTGGTCGTCCGCGTGGTGCGCCAGGGCAATGGTTTTGATTTTTTTCCGGCGCGCACACCGGGCCAGAAATTCATGCCGCAATTTTCGGGCGGCCATTTCCACGGAAAGCCCGGCCTGATCCGCAAACGATTTCACATCCGCGCTTTCAACAATAATGGGCAGCTTCATCGTTGCGGCTGTTTTGCGAACCAATTGCTCGTCCAAATCACCGGCGCGACCGCGCAATTGGTGGTTGAAATGCGCCACGACCAGCTTCCATTTTTTGCGATGGGAAATTTCCGCCAATAAATGAAGCAGGACCATTGAATCAACGCCTCCGGAGACCGCCACGAGAATTTTTTCACCGGGCCTTGCCAGGCGCCGTCCCTCGATGGAAGCTTCAATACGTTCGGAAAATTCAGCCACCCCCGGATTCTAATTCATCAGCCGGGCGGAGCAACGTCGGATTCACTGTTGCACATAGAGGCGGAAAAACTGCTGTGCCTGACTGACCGGCATGGTCACGGTCACCGGCGAATTGGTCGCCAGAATATTCGCCGTCAGGTCCGTCCAATTGGTTTGCGTCAAATCGCTAATCGTTTGGACCCGGTAATTGAAGTTGACCGGCACATTCCAAGCAATCGTCAAAAGGTTGTTCGAGACGGAAAGACTTTGGGCCGTGGGCTGCGCCACGAGAGCGTTGTAAATCACCAGCGCAAAATCCTGTTCCGGCAAACTGCCGCCGTTGGTGATGGCGTCGCCGTTAATTTGCGCGGCGGTTACCGTGACCACGAAGTTCGTTACCTGGCCGGCGGTAAGAAAGACATTTTCCACGTTGTTGGTGCTGTCCGATACGCCGCCGACACTGCTGTTTCCGCCGCTAAAAACATTGCCTTTATAGAGGCTGCCTCCCGCCGTGACCGAGAGATTCAAGCTGTTTACCAATTCCTTCCTGGCCGCAGTGCTCCCGGGCACGTCCGTCCACGCCAGAGTCACCCGAAACGGCTTGGCGGGGTCGGCCACCGTGCCGGAATAGACCCACGCTTGGCCCGCGGCAGTGAAGATTTCCATCGGCAATTGGTCGCGTAAAATCCTAGATGCGCCGTCGAAAGCCGTCCCCAAGTCCAATTCACCCATGCCCTGGCTCGGTGACCAGAGATTATCGTTCGCGCCGGCACCATTGAGATAACGGGTCGAATTCATTAAATACGCCTTGCTCATCGCTGGACTGGGCGGAGCATTGCCGTTATTGATAAAAAATTGCCTTACCAGTGCGCAGGCGCCGGCCACCGCCGGCGTGGAATGGCTCGTGCCGGTGGACACGGTGTAGAACTGCTGGCCGAGCGGGAAAAAATTATCCGGATTGCCCGTGGTCCCGCTGCCCGGCAGCCCGCAGACGCCGGTCGCGTCAAAACATGAAATAGCCGAACCATCACCGGATGGCGATGGCGGCGGAGAATTCTGCGCAACGCCCCCGGTGATATGGTCGCCGGGCGCGACGAGGTCCGGCTTCATGCGGCCATCGGCGCACGGACCGCGGCTGGAAAATGACGCGATGCTGTTCGCATTGGTTGCATCGGCGTCCGGGTCCCGCGAACAACCGCTGTCGCCTGCCGCATCCGCTCCACCGTTGGCGATGGAAAGGGAGCGGACATTTTCCGCCGCGCCGACGGTAATCACATTTTTTGCCGAACCGGGTGATTCAACGGATTTGCGGCCCGGACCAGAATTGCCTGCGGCAAAGACGACGACCATGGGACGGTCCAATCCGCCAGCGCCAACATCGCGCACGAGCGCATCGTATGATTGCGCCAGGGCATCGTAAATGCCCCCGCTGCCGATCGACCCCCAACTGTTGTTGCTGATCCGGGCGCCATTCGTATAAGCCGCCGTCAAAAGGTTGGTCAGATTCGGGCTGGTATAATTGTTTGGATCAAATATGACCGATGAGCCGACTTTAACAAAGGGGCAGACCCCCAGGCCGTAAGAGTAACCGCTCGAATCCGTGTGGGGAAATGCGTTGGTGAAATTGTCGTAGCCGGCGACAATGTGGGAATTCAGGGTGCCGTGGCCGTCACAGCCTTCCAAGGTACTGCCGGGGTTGGGCCGGCCCTGAAGAACGTTGTAAGCCACGCGTGACGGTTGCGAAGAATCACCCAGCGGATAAAGCCCAAAATGCCCGGGAGTCTTCGTTCCGTTGTCGATCCCGCTGTCGCTCACGTCCACAACGAAGTTGGAATTGGTAAATTGCGCCTGGGTGAAACCCATACTGGCAAGCCAGGCAAGATAGCCGGGACCGCTGGGAATATTGCCGGATAAATGGGCGGAGAGGATTTGGTCCTGGCGCTCGTCCAATTTTTGGGGTTCAAAACTGTTCACAATCGAAACGACGTCGGGGCGGGCGGCGAGGGCGGGCAGGCACGCGGGGGGCAGACGGACGATGACGGTGCGGTAGCCCAACAGGATGAATTCGGTCTCAATGGCGTCCAGTTGCCATTGCCCGATCAGCGTGAGGGTGGCCACATTGGCCGGCGGATCATCGACCATCTGGATCGAGAAGACATCCGTCGGGGGGGTCTGGGGACGCCCGGCGGCATCCACGAGCCGGGCGGCGGGATGGATTTTGTAATCGGCGGCGTACTCACCGTCCCATTGCACCCAGTGATTGGTTGCCGCCCAATCGTGGACCCGGCCGAGCGCCGGGGCGTCGCCGTAAATCAAGAAGGCGTTTTCGGGAAGATAACTGACGATCCGCGCGCCGCGGCGCGCCAACGCGGCGCGCCATTCGGGTCTGGCCGGCCCTACAAACTGGACGAGATGCAGGCGTTGGCCGGAAAAATTTCCAATTGGCCGGCGAAGGGCGCGGATTTCCGCGGTGGTGGTGTCCAGGGTGGCGGCGTTCAACTTGATCTGGTTGTAATCATCCTCCGGCTCAATTTTTGGCGAAATGAAATTGGTGGCGATTGAATCGTCCGCTTCAACGAGTTGAAATCCGCCGTAATCCGCAATGAGCCGGGCACCTTGGGCCAGCATGGATTGGGTCAAGGCCGGGTCCGTCACGCGCAGTTTATGCGGCGCAGCCCAAGCCGAAATGGAGCAGCCCACGAGAAAGAGAATTTGGAGGGCGTTGCGAGGGCGCAAAACCATACCTTAAGGCAACAGCAGCAACTGATAAAATTTTTGCGGATAAGCGCCGACGGAATTGGTGTCGGTAAATTCGACGGGGGTGCTGGTGGCGGGAATGGTTTGCAACGGCGTCCAACCCGGGGCGAGGAGGTTGGTGGCGAATTGCACTTGATAGACCAAGCCGGTGAGGGCATTCCAGGAAAAGGCCATGTTGTTGGTCACAATGCTCGTGGAGGTTTGCAGCGTCAGCGGCGGGATGGGCGTCAAGGTGACGTCGTCGAGGCCGAGATAGGCGTTGTCATCCCGTCCTCCAATCTGCAGGAGACTGGTGGGGTTCGCGGCGTTGACGATGAATTGAAGATTCGTCCAACCGCTGGCCGGGGTGGTGATCGGCGGGATGTTGACCTGATCGAAGAGCGTATTGCCATTCCATATCACGCTGAATTCATTGGGCGTGCCGGGAGAGTAATTGGGGCTATTCATCCAAAGCGAGAGCAAATATGACTGGCCCGCCACGGTCGAAACGTTTTGGGAAAGGTAGGCGACGAACCCGGCTTCTCCCAAAGCGGCAAAGTAGGTTCCAGAATGGGGTGCAATGAAAGGCACGTTAACACTGTTATCGACGAAGTTGTAGTCGGACCCGTCGCCATTCAGCATCCAATCGGTAAAATCCCCCGTTTCAAACCCGCCATTGGGCGCAATCGATTGCCCGACCAGCAAGAGGAACTGCCAGCTTTGCACCGTCCCCAGGGTCTGGTTTGTAAATGAAACGGTCGCCGGATAAATGCCGGGGGCGAAGGTGGCAACAATCGGGTCCACGATGGCGGCCACGTTGGTGGTGTCGCCCTCCGAAAGCGCGCCGGAGGAGGAGAGGTCCAGCCACGGGGAAGTGCTGCCGTCCGCCCAGTTGAGCGAGGAGTTGGCGGCGTTGCTCAAGGAGAAATTTTCCGCCGCCAGGGTGAAAGGCCCTCCGGTGGAACCATTCACGGAGAAGCTTCCCGGAGGTTGAATGACCAGAGGATCGGTCACCGTCAACACCAAGGGAAGCGTCTGAACGACGCGCGAATTCGAGTTGGAAAACTGGACGTTGGCGGCGTAGTTGCCGACCGGAAGGCTGTTGGCGGCGGGATTGATATTGACGATGACATTGGCGGAGCCGCCGGCGGCAAGAGTTCCGCCCGTGGAGGAGACGTTCAGCCAGGCCGAGGTCGCGGCGAGCGACCAGTCGATCGAAGCGGCGCTGGAATTGGTGACGGAAAAGGTTTCGGTGGATGGGTTGAACGAGCCTCCCCAAGGACCAGCGGTGTCGAAGGCGCCGAGGGGCGTTACCGTGAGCGCGTCACCCGGGACGAGCGTGTCGAGGAGGGAGGGACCCCGGGGTGTTCCCCAGCCGGTGCATAAATCGTAGCCGGCCACCGCGGGATATTTGTTGGGAACGTTGGGAGTTTCATTGTTGCCCGAAACGATGTCGTTGAAATTCGTGGCATAGCCCGCGCCTTTCCCGATGGAATAGATGGTGGGGTTGAGAAAACCCATGGTCGAGTGTCCGAAAATGGCGGCGCGCTGATTGGCGAGGGCGGTAAACGCCGCCCATAGGGGGGCGGCGGCGCTGGTGCCACCGACGGCTTCCTGCTGGCCGTCATCCGCCCGGATGGAAACGTTATCCGCGTTCATGGCGACGTCGGGAACGTCGCGACGGCGGGTGGAACCCTTGTTGGCGCCCATGCTGATGGCGCTTTGCCATGACGGCAGCGAAACATTGTTGAAACTCACTCCGCCGCCGCCGGCCGCCGAGCCTTCACCGGTGTTGAACCAGTTCCAAACGGTCTCGCTCGTGTAGGAGTTACCCGTGCCGTTCATCGACAAGGTGGTGCCGCCGACCGTGATGATATTGACATCATCCGCCCACTGGGGGATGCCGGAATAATAGGCGCCGTCATCGCCCGAGGCCTGAAAAAAGGACTGGCCTTGGGCGGCCATTTGTTTGTACGCGGTGTCATAAGTCGAATTGTCGCCAATCAGCCAGGACGAACTGATTTGTTTGGCGAGATTGTCCGAGGCAATCCGGTTCAACAGGTCGGCGACATTGCCTCCATTGCCTTCTTCATAGACAACGACTTGGGACAGGCCCGGCGCCATCGAAATGGCCATCTCGATGTCCAGCGCTATTTCCGTGTTGTCCGGGCCGGCGGCGCCGTTGCAGCCATCCACCAAAACATTCGTGAGCGTCACCGCCGGCAGCCCGGCTTGTTGTTCGTAGAGGGTGATGTCGTTCGAATAGTATCCGTCCAATTCAAATAATCCGACGATTTGGCCGGCGCCATTCAGGGTGACGCCCGGCGCGTAGGCGTTGCGAAAATCCGCGCCGAGCAGCAGTCCGCCGGGACCGGAACCGCCGGCGGGGCTGACGCCCGAAAAGTTATTTTTTTTTATGCTCGCGGGTTTGGGAAGGTTGAAATTGTTCAGGCCGCTGATGTGCAAAATCGGGACGTCCAGATCAACGGAAGGCTCGGTGTCCGGCGCGAAGAAATCGCGGTTCTCGGTGGGATGCCGGTAAACATGCAGCTTGACGTGCAGCGCCTTCTCGACGGTCGCCGTGTCGCCGGACACGTCCACCAAGGCGCGGTTGGAATAGGTCTGGGTGACGGTCAGGCCGCTGGCTTTGGCAAAATTGATGACGGCGTCGTAATTCGATTGGGTCGGGCCGAATTTTTCGGTGAATTCCTGCGGGGTGAGGTAATGGCGATAATTGGGGCTGGAGGGATCGGAGATTTCCTGGAGCAGTTGGTCGAGTTCCGCCTGGTTGCGCAGAGGCAAGGCGATGGCCAGGTTCAAATGATTGGTGGGCGGCAAATCGCGCAACGGTTTCAGATGATCGTCTCCAATGGCCGGGGGGACGGAATCGGGCACGACTTGCTTGCCAACGGTTTGCGAAAAGGCGGGCGAGGAAAGCAGGAGTCCGCCGAAAACGGCGAAAATGGTCCATCGAATGGATACGGTTTTCTGATGCACAGCAGTATAATCGCAAATATTGCCCTAATCGTCAAATGGAGGCGCAAACATGGGTGGCGCCTTGATTTGAGGTTTTACAAGCAATTCAAGGATTTGACAGCTAACGACGTGCCAGAGCGATTCGGGAGGTTGTTTCAAAGCGAAGGAGGTTTAAATCGGGACAAGGCTCCCAAAAATGAGGCAGAGGAAGAACTGAAACGCTGAAAAACTGAAATGCTGAAACCTTGCGGGCTGCTAAAAATGGGAAACATCGAACAACCAACATCGAACAACCAACATCCAACAACCAACATCCAACAACCAACATCCAACAACCAACATCCAACATCCAACATCGAATGTGCGCTGCACTTCGGCGGGACAGGCAGCGGTCGGGTGATGGTCGGCATTCTCACCCCTCACCCTCAATCCCTCTCCCCGTTGAGGGGAGAGGGAAGAAACTATTGGGCGCGACTGAAAACATTGGCAGTTTAATGGGCAGGGCGCG
>JBKQUF010000172.1:0-7300 GCA_052140285.1 Limisphaerales bacterium
TTCCAAATCGGCAGAACGTCTGAATAGCGGGCACGTTGAATGGTCGGACGGCAAGCGGGTTGGGAAACCCGTCCACCCTCCGCAGTGCTACGGAGGACGGGCGATACAGCCGACTTTGAAGTCGGCGCTCCAGGGGCAGTGTCAAGATGCGCCCCTTTCGCCAAACTCCCCACATTCATTATCGTCATGCCCGCCGATTCCTGCCAGAATCCGCGGCGCATGGATGAAGCGGACAAAGATTTGCCGAAGCCGAAGTACAAATGGCCGTGGTTTGTCCTGGCGGCGGTTTTGATGGCCATTCTTCTGGCCTTCATCTGGATGTTTTTCGCCGTCGAGAAGGTCAAACAGGAGCGCGGATTCAGTGCGCCGGCTCCGGCAGCCCAATAATTACTGCCGCCTCCCGCCCAAGGCGGGCAAAATGGAAACGCCCTCAACCCCGGACGGCGTGCGGGCATATCCAATCTCGACGGCCGTGGGCAGAAAATCCGCCGCCGACCATTTCAAGCCGCTGACCTGTCCCGGCGCAATGTGGTCCGGCCAGTGCGCAATCATCGGCACCCGCAGATCGTTGGTGGCGAGATTGCTTTGGAAAAAGGCCGGGTCAATTTGCGAAGACTTGTGGGGAATGCTCGCGCCGGCGAAAAAGATGAGCACATTGTTCGTCATCCGAATGGAATCCAATTGTTGCCGCAACCGCCCGATGGAATCATCAATTCGCGAAATCAGGGCCGCGCGGTTCTTTTCCGCCTGCGGCCAGGGTTCTTCCGAGAATGGCGCGTCCGAGGGCACCCGCAGGTTTTCGTCCGGGAGATTATAGTTCACGAGCAAAAAAAACGGACGATGATGATTGAACGCATCGGGTTCGTTGTTTTTGGCAAAATTCGCCGCCGACGAGGCAAAAATGTCGGGAAGATAAGTTCCCTGTTTTCCTGCCGTGTTGTAATACAACTCTTCCCGGCCGTTAAAATGCGCCCGGCGGCCCGGAGGATCGGTGGGAATGCGCGGAGCATAATGATAGATGTAATCCGAATAGAAATTGGTCGCGTCGAGGTCGTTTAAAAATCCTGCGAATTCGTTGAAGCCTTTCTTCCACGGGGCGCCGGCGGCGTTTTCATCGCCCAACTCCCAATCGCCGATCATGCCGGTGCTGTAACCGGCCAGTTGCAGGACCTGGGCCACCGTGACCGCTTCCGGGGCCAGCGGGACATTCGTCCGGGCCTCGGAATAGTTTTCCCCCAGCATCAGTGCCGCCTGGGTCACCGGGGCCGGGTCGGCGGCGGAATAGTTGGTGAATCGGACGCCTTCGGCGGCCAGTTTGTCCAGGTTGGGCGTCTGGTAATTGGTCTGGCCGTAGCAGCTCAAATCGCCGTAGCCAAGGCCGTTGCACTGAATAAAAATGATGCTGGCTCGCCGGGGAATGGCCTGCGGAACACTGTTCGGGGAAATGGCGGGCTGCCCCCACGCGCCAGTTCCGCACGCCGCCGTCAGGGCGAGCAGGGCAAAATACCGCCGTCTCAATCCGTTTGATTTCATTGAACCTTGGATTCTGAAACAATCCGTGCGTTCAATGCAATCCAATTCGGCGCGGATTCGAGAAGCGGGGCGCATCCGCGCACTGCCCCGGAGCACCGGCTTGCAGCCGGCTTTGAACGTCGCTTGGCCCCTGGATTTATGCCAAAAAGCCGATTGCAAATCGGCGCTCCGGTATTTTGCGGGCAGTGCGCGGATGCGCCCCGAGCAGAGGAGGTTTGGACTTTGGGCGCCCTCCGGTTATTGTTTGTCGAAAATGGAGCATGCCCAACCAGAGCGCCGGTTCGCACCGCGGGGCCGCGTGGGACTCCTGCTGGTGGCGGTATGCTGGCCGCTGAATTGGACGCTGCCCGGCGCGCGCACCGCTTATTTGTTCTTTCCACTGTGGCTGGGCTACACCCTCGTCGTGGACGCGCTCGTCTGCCGTCGCGGCGGCGTCTCCATCTGGACGCGCTCGCGCTGGGGATTCCTCCTGCTTTTTGCGCTCTCCACGCCGGTGTGGTCGCTGTTTGAATTCATCAACGATCGCACAAATAACTGGGAATATCTGGGCGCGGGGGGATTTACGCCCCTCGAATACAACGCGCTTTGCGCCTTGTGCTTTTCCACCGTCATGCCGGCGGTGTTTGAAACGGCGGAACTGGTGCGGACGTTTCGTTGGGTGGAATGCCTGCGGCCGCGGGTCCCGATTGCCGATACTCCGCGGGTGAACGGCCTGATGCTGATGGCCGGGCTGGTCATGCTGGTTTTGACGTTGCGATGGCCGCGTTTTTTCTATCCATTCACTTGGATTTCATTGGCGCTGATTTTCGAACCGGCCAATCGGGCGCTGGGGCGGCCCCATCTTTTGGAATGGCTGAAACGCGGCGATTGGCGCCCCGTGGTTTCCCTGTCGCTCGGCGCGTTGATTTGCGGTTTTTTTTGGGAGATGTGGAACGAATGGTCCTGGCCAAAATGGATTTATCACACGCCAGGCGCGGACTTTTTGCGCGTCTTCCAGATGCCGCTTCCGGGCTACGGCGGATACATCCCTTTTGCGCTGGAATTGTTTGCGCTGAAGAATTTCCTCTGGCCGCGCGGCCTGAAGCTGCGGCTTTAGCCGGAACATTTCCACAAAACCTGCGCCCTTCGAAGTAAGTCGGGGAGCGCGACCGTCACGGTCGCCGTGTTCGGCATCCCGCCGAACACTCATCGCCCGTTTGCTGACTGCAGTATTTTTTGGACCGCTATGGATGGTCCCGGCTCCATCATTTTTTAACGAGGATTCGAATGAACCGTGGCTTGAAGCCGTTGCCGGCGGTTCAAGTCGCGCCGCGCCTCTTCCCGAATTCCGCATCCAAAGGAATTTTCGCGGCCACGATAAAACTGGGAATCGTGGCCAAAATCACCCAGACGAAAAAATGCCGGTAGCCGAGGGATTGCTGCAGTCCGCCGCTCCACATTCCCGGCAGCATGATGCCCGCCGCCATGAAACCGGTGCAGATGGCATAATGCGCCGTCGCATGTTCGCCGCGCGCCAGATAAATCATGTACAGCAGAAAGGCGGTAAATCCGAAGCCGTAGCCGAATTGTTCGACCGCCACCCCCGCCCCGATCGCATACAAATTTTGCGGCTGCGCGTATGCCAGCCAGATGAAAACCGCGTCGGGCAAGTGAATGGCCAGCAGCATCGGCCAGAGCCACAATTTCAAACCGTGCCGCGCCGTCACCATGCCGCCCAACAGCGCGCCGCCCATGAAGGCGATGGCGCCGGCGGTGCCATAGATCAAGGAAACATGTTGTTCGTCAAGCGCCAGACCGCCCTCCGCCAGCGGCGCGCGCAGAAAAATTGGAGCAATTTTGAGCAACTGCGCTTCGCCCAGCCGGTAAAACAAAATAAAGAGCAGGGGCAAAAGAATTCCAGGTTTTTCAAAAAAGGCCGCGAAAGTGTCCAGAAATTCGCCGATGAAACTGTGCGATGGCGGAACTTGTTTCGGCGCGTCCGCCGGCGGTCGCGGCAGGATGAAAGAATGATAGACGCTGACACCGATGAAGACCGCCGCGCCCAGCGCAAAAGCGACTGCCCAGGCCAGCGCCGGATTGCCGCTCCGGCTGGCCACTTCGCCGGCGACAAACACCAACCCGCCCTGGGCCGCGATTTTCCCCGCGTTAAAACAGATGCTCCGCCAGCCGATGAAAAACGATTGCTGCTGTTCGGTGGTGGCCAGGATGTAAAAGCCGTCCGCGGCGATGTCATGCGTGGCGGAACTGAACGCCAGCAAGCCGAAAAAGATGGCCGTCCATTGCACAAAATGCGGCGCGGGAATCATCAACGCCACGGCGGCCAGCATCAGCCCCAGGAGTAATTGCATCGTCCAAATCCATTGACGCCGCGTTTTCAGCAGGTCCACCACGGGACTCCACAACGGCTTGATGACCCAGGGCAGATAGAGCAGGCTGGTGAAAAACGCCGTCGCCTTGTTGGAAACCCCGAGGTCGTGGAAAAACAATACCGAAACCGTGGCCACCAGCGTGTTGGGCATTCCTTCCATGAAATAGACCGTGGGAATCCATAGCCACGGACTGCGGGAATTATTTTTGGCGACGGCCATTTTCCTGAATCTTGGCGGCAAACTCCGCAAAAGAAAAACTTTTCTTGGTTTCCAGATCGGCCCCGGCGCGACACAATCAGCGCGTGACCATCACGATCGGCGCATTTCTTAACGCCACCGGCATCCTGCTGGGCGCGCTCGTCGGACTCCTCCGGCGAAAGCCGATTGCCGCGCCGTCACAATTCTTCTTCAAGAACGCGCTCGGAGCCTTCACCTTTTTCTTTGGCATCCGCCTGGTCTGGCTGAGCCTCAACGGCGCTTTCTTCAACTGCCTCGGCCAGTTATTCATCGCCTTGCTGGCGGTGGTGCTGGGGCATTTGTTGGGGAAAATCCTCTCCCTGCAAAAGATTTCGAACCACTTGGGCCATCAGGCGGCCCGGGCCATCGCCGCCGCCCAGAAAGCCCCGGGCCAACACCAACAGGATGGGCTGAACGCCTGCGTCATTTTATTTTGCGCGGCGCCGCTGGGAATTCTCGGAGCGGTCGATGATGGCCTCTTCAATTACTTCTGGCTGCTGGCGGTCAAAGCCGTGATGGATTTTCTGGCCATGATGAGTTTCGTCAGGATTTTCCGCTGGCCCTCGGCGTTGTCGGCATTCGCGGTGTATGCCCTTTTCAGCCTGGTCGCCCTCGGTTGCCGGGTTTACGCGGGGCCGTTGTTGAATCCCCCGGGCCTGGCCGCTTCGGTCGGCGCCGCTTCGGGGTTGATCGCTTGCGCCATTGCGCTGGTGATTTTTGAGGTGCGGCGGGTCGAATTGGCCAACTATCTTCCCGCCCTGGTCCTCGCGCCGTTGTTGACGTGGCTGTTCAAGGCGCTTTGATGGCGCGGTTTATTGGATCAACCCGCGCTTTTTCAGCATCGCCGCCATCGCCTGGTCCATCAGGAAATCCGCCAGCGGCTTGGTCACTTCGTCCAGCGCGGCGACCGCCGATTGCAACTGTTTCAGATCAGAGGCGCCGGCCTGGGAACTTTCTTCCGCCAACACCGTAGGAGACGAGGTAACGAGTCTCTGACTGGAAGCGCTGCCCTGGGGGTTTTCTCCTGCCAACACCTGTTCCACCCCGCGCAGCGCCGATTCGATTTTTTCGCGATAATCACTCTCAATTTCGCCGCCATGCTCCGCGAGCGCCTTTTGGGTCGCCGCCACGGTTTCGTTGGCCTTTAATTTCGTTTCAATCCAGCGGCGCGCCGCCAGGTCGTCAAAGGCGTGTTCGACCGATTCCTCAACCATTTTTTGGACGGCGGAATCCTCGACATCCACCGCGGATTTCATTTCCACGACTTTCTCGATCCCGGTCCGGGTGTCGCGCGCCAGCACATGCAGGATGCCGTTGGCGTCAATTTCAAACTGCACGCCCACCCGCGGGGTCCCGCGCGGCGCCGGCGCAAATTCAATGGTGAATTTTCCGAGGCTCCAATTGTCCCGGGCGCGCTCACGCTCCCCTTGCAGCACATGGATCAGCATCGAGCGTTGATGGTCCACAGCCGTCGTGAACATTTCGCCGGCCTTGACGGGGATGGTGGAGTTGCGCGGGATCAACACGTTCATCAAACCGCCAAAAGTCTCGATCCCGAGCGAAAGCGGGGTGACATCGAGCAACAGGATGTTTTTGAATCCGCCGGATAAAATCTCCGCCTGGATGGCCGCGCCGAGGGCGACAACTTCATCAGGATTTTGAGACGTGTTGAGTTGCGGCCCGCCCGCCGGGTGAAACTCTTTTCCCAACCGCAAATCGCCGCGCGTCTCCTCAAATTCAGCGCAACCGAACAGGCCGGCTACGAATTGCCGCACCAGCGGCATCCGCGTCTGGCCGCCGGCCAAAATGACCTGGTCCAGGTCTTTCGCCTCGATCTTCGCATCCGCCAGCGCGCGCAGGCAATGGGGCCGGGTGCGGGCAATGAGATCGCGCGTGAGATTTTCCAGTTCGCCCCGCGATAGTTTGAGGGTGAACGAAAAATCGGGCGTCAGAAACGGCAGCGCGATTTCAACTTCCGTCTCGGTGGACAATCTGATTTTGGCGGCTTCGGCGGCTTCGCGAAGGCGGGCCAGGACCGGCGCGGAAAATTCGATCCCGCCGGCGGCCTTGATTTGGCCCGCCAGAAAATCCACGACCCGCCCGTCCAAATCATCGCCGCCGAGTTGCGTGTTGCCGTTGGTGGCCAGCACCTGGAAAATGCCTTCGTTCAGCTCCAGAATGGAAAGGTCAAAGGTGCCGCCGCCCAGATCGTACACCGCGATTTTTGATTTTTCCTTGAGCCGGTCCAGGCCGTAGGCGAGCGCGGCGGCGGTCGGTTCGTTGACGATGCGCTCGACGGTGAATCCGGCGAGTTCGCCGGCCCGTTTGGTCGCCGCGCGCTGGGCGTCGTTGAAATACGCCGGCACGGTGATGACCGCGCGGGAAATTTCCCCGCCAAAATAGTTCTCCGCGTCGCGTTTGAGTTTTTTTAGAACCTCGGCGGAAACCTCCTCGGGGGTCAAATGCCGGCCGTGGATTGGAATGGTGACCAGGCCGCCGCCGGAGCACTCCAGGGGATACGTGACGGTCTTTTCCGCATCGGAAATTTCCGCGCCGCGCCGGCCGATGAATCGCTTTACCGAATACACCGTCTCCGCCGGTTTGAGAACGCGCCACCGGCCGGCCTCCTGGCCGGCCATCGCCGGGCCGGTGGCGGAGGGAAAATGCACAACGGACGGCGTCAGCCGCCGCCCCTGGGCGTCGGCGATGACCAGCGGAATTCCGGAGTCCACAGTGGCCACCAATGAATTGGTGGTGCCCAAATCGATGCCGACAATCCTTTTCGTGGTCATGACGCGCGAAGAGTTGACGAGTTATGGCGTTCGCGTTCAACAAAAATCGATCCCGCCTGTCAGTGTATTGATTTAAGCGAGCGTCCGATGTGCTTCCTTCACCCGATGATTAACGGGCACCCGCCAGCTTCTTCCCTCTCCCCTCAACGGGGAGAGGGATTCGCCTTCTATCCCGAAGGGATTGCCATCATTCAGCCCAGGGTTGCGAGGAACGAGCTACCCTGGGAAAACGTCCCCCAATACACCAACCCTGAATGGGTTGAATCAGTACCCGGTTCATGGAAAGGGACCGAGGGTGAAAATTCCCCGAACGATTCGCGCCTTGTCCCCCTGAACCCCCGATGTTCCTCGACACGTCCGCCGGTTTCT
>JBKQUF010000173.1:0-14511 GCA_052140285.1 Limisphaerales bacterium
CGTTCCCAATACGACTGTTCCGCCCGGTGGCGTGTTTGCCAAGGCGTTCGAGACTAGGTTGCCGACTGCCCTCTGCAAGAGTGTGCGGTCGACTTCGGCGATGACCGGTTTGTCGGCGACATTAGTAATGAGCGAGACTCCGCCGTCTGCAGCTGAGGCTTCGTAATACTCTCGCACTCCGCCCAGCAATTCGCCCACATCTACCCGCTCGCGGCGCAAATTGGCCAAAGGGCTATCTGCACGGGCAAGAAATAGGAGGTCGCCGATGAGATCCGATAGTCGCACGGCTTCTTCGAGGCAGGACTCGATCACCTCGCGATATTCGTCGGCGCTGCGCGCGCGGGCCAGGGCCACTTCTGCTTCGCCGCGAATGTTATTCACCGGCGTGCGCAGGTCGTGCGCGATGTCCGCCGAAAATCTCGAAATCCGCTCGAAGGACTCTTCCAGGCCATCCAGCATTTGGTTGAAGGTATTGGCCAGGGAGGCCAGCTCGAACGGATATCCTTCCGGAAGAATTCGTTCTCGCAGGTTGGTCGAACTGATATGGCGCGCGGTCGTGGCCATTTCCTGCACCGGACGAATGCCGCGCCGTGCAATCTGGTACCCGACCAGTGGAAAAATGGCGGAGGTCGCCAGCAGAATGACCCAGAACCAAAACCGATAGCGTGCCAGCGACGCCTCTTTTTGCGAGACATCAACCGCAATCTGAAGGGTGTCCGTTTGCGTGGTAGGGGAACCGACCGGCGCCGGCGCGCGGGTCACGCGAAAGGCTTGACCGCTCCGGCCCTTCATCCGTAGGGTGCGCTCCGGGCGGCTTTGGGTTAGACGGGCGAGTTTCGCCAGGTCCAATTGATCCGCCATGCCGGGCGTCATCAACAGGGGTGTGTTTCGTTCATCCAGCAGGCGAACATAGAACTGCTCGTATCGCCGCGCGGCCGATTCCAGCTCAATTTCTTCGCGCATGATTGCGTTGCTGGAGGGTTTCCACCTGCTGGCTGGCATTGGGCAATTGCGCGCGCGCGACCGCCAGGGTGAAAAAAATCGCGGCTTCAACGAGAAAAAATAATCGGGTTCGCATGGAATAAAATTATGGCGCCAGTGGACGGGAAGTTACCGGATCGATGCCGCGTCCGCCGGCGCCGCCGCTGCTGGGCACGAAGCCCGTGGTCACGAATTGCACGGGTGGCGGAATTGGCGGCGGCGAGGCCGTCCCATAAGTGCCATGGTCAATCGTGTTCAGGCCGTTGCCGGGCACCGGCGGATAAAAATAAATGTCCACCGGCCGTCCTGTGTCCACCGCGCGACCGGATTTAAGCAGCTTGTCTTGTTCGCGAATGGCCGCGGTGATGAGCGACAGCGACGCCAGTTGGTCCGGAAAGCCATTGACCAGGAGCGAGCCGTTGACCAGCTTGCCCAAATTGATGTTCAGCACCGGACTCAACGTCCCGCCCGGCAGCACGAACACGAGCTGGCCGGCGGTCAGCGTGGCGGTTGTCCCGCCGGGCAATGTCACCGTGCCAGTGCCTTCGAGCAAAATGACTTTAAACCCGCCGTTCGGCGTGGCCGAGACGACAATCGTCGTGCCCAGCACCGCCGCCGCCGCGCCGCCGGATTGGATCGTGCCGCCGCCGAGGCCTTTCGGCGTGTGAAACAGCACGTTGCCTTGTTCGAGGTTCAACGTCCGCCCGCTGTCGGCAAAGGAAAAAATCGTGTCCGCCCCGACCCGGGTGATGGTCTGGTCCGGCGAGGTCAATTCCGCGCGCGACTGCGGGCCGGTGCGAACGCGTTCGGGCGCCTGGAGGAGGTCGTTAACCTTGGCTGGCGTGGCGCTGCCGGTGGTGGAGATGGTGTCAACATCGTTGATGATTTCGGTGTAGGTGCTTTCAGTGAGGGGACCGGCCAAGCCGGAAAGCCGGCCCAGCAGCGCCACGGTTGCGATAAGAAAAATTGCTTTCATTGAAACTCCTACTAATATCTGGCTTCGTTTTACGCCTCCGGCAGGGGGTTGTCAACCCCTCCCGGCAAACCATGTCCGATAAATTCAACCATCGCCCCGCCTCGCGCCGCCAGATCGTGCTCCCCGGCTTTTGCGCGCTGGTCACGCTCGCCGTCCTGGCGGTGAACTTCCGCGGCCCTCCCCAACTGGCCGCCCCGCTCAACGCCGCGGAAAATTACGTCCAGAATTTCTTCGCCCGCACCGGGCGGTTGACGCCCGCCAACACCAACCTCGTCCTGATCGCCATCGACCGGCCCAGTTATGCCGACGCCATTCTTCCCGACGAGGCGACAAATGATCCGGTGCTCGCCGCGCTCCGCGGACAATTTCCTTGGCCACGAGACGTATGGGCCGCGCTCATCACGTGGCTTTCCGACGCCGGCGCCCGGACCATCGCCATTGACCTGGTCTTTGCCTCCCCGTCCGGCGGGGATGAGCCGTTGCGCGCCGCGCTGGATAAGTATGCGGACCGCGTGGTGATCGGGGGCGTTCTGAACCTCGGCGAAACCGACCGCGGCGTGCCGGCTCAATTCACCGCGCCGTCCGCCGATTTGATTCCCGACACGCCCGGGCATCCCGCCGCTTTGGATTCGCGCGTGGGCTTCGTCAATATCTGGCCGGATGATGACGGCATTTTTCGACGTTCGCTTTTCCGCGCCACGAATCACCAGCTTAAAGACATGATTAACACCGCGCCGGACACCGTTATTGATTCCTTCACCTCCCGCGCGCTGGAGAAGTTTGGCGCGGCGGATAGAATTCCGCCGGTCGGCGCGCGGCCCATCATCCGCTTCACCGGGCCGCCGGGAACGTGGCCGGTAATTCCCGTGGGCGACGTGTTGACGCCGAAAATCTGGGAACGCAATTTTGGCGGCGGGAAATTTTTCGCGGGCAAGCTGGTCCTCGTCGGGCCGACGGCGATCATTTTTCAAGACCTTCATCGCACCCCGTTTCGTGAGGCAATGGCCGGCCCGGAAATTCATCTGAACGTTCTCAATGCGGCGTTGCACGGCGAATTTCTTCGCGAAACACCGCCATTCGCCAGCGCGGCCATTATCGCGCTAACCGGGATTTTTGCCGCCGCGCTCTGCCGGTTCATCCGCGCCCCGGTAGCAAGGTTGCTGGTGATTTTGGCTGCCGGCGCCGCCTTTTTCTTCGCCGCGGAGTTCTCCTTCAACCACGCAAACCTGATTTTTCCCGTGATCAGCCCGCTGCTGGTGCTGGCAATCATTGGCATTGGCGGGCTGGGTTACGATTTCGTCGTCGAACGGCTGGAGCGGATGAAATTGCGGCACACGATGGGCTTGTATTTCTCGCCGCGCGTTCTCGATGCGGTGCTGGCCGATCCCGGCTCGATGAGGCCGCGCCGCGCGGAGGTGACGCTGCTGCTGACCGATTTGCGGAATTCCACCCCACTGGCCGAATCGCTCGGCCCGCAGGGAATGTTCGATTTGCTGAACCGCGTTTTTGAGGCGCAAACGGGCGCGATCATGAGCGAGGAGGGAAACCTGGAGCATTTTCTCGGCGACCAGTTTTTGAGCTACTGGGGCGCGCCGCAAAAACAGCCGGACGCCGCCGACCGCGCCGGGCGCGCGGCGAACAAACTCATTCGCGCGATGGAGGATTTGCGCGCGACCATGCCGCCGGAAGTCCAGAAACTATTCGGCTACGGCGTGGCGTTGCACAGCGGGCGCGTGCTGGTGGGCAACAAAGGTTCCGCGTTGCGCCTCGATTACGGCCTCGTCGGCGACACCGTGAATGAAGCGGCGCGGGTGGAATCGCTGACCAAATTTTACGGCGTGAGGATGCTGGTGACCCGCGAAACGTTCGCGCAATTCAGCGCGCAAGGCGCGCGGCGGCTGGTGGACCGCGTCATCGTGAAGGGCAAGACGGAGCCGGTGGAATTGTACGAGTGCGAAAATCCCTGCGTGCCGCCGAACTACGCGGAAGTTTGCGCGCGATACAAGGCGGCGTATGACGAATATTTTTTCGGACGCTTCGCCGAAGCGCACACGCAATTTGAAAAACTGGCACGGGAATTTTCCGACGGTCCCGCCCAGATTCTCGCGGCCCGCTGCGCCGGACTGGCGGCGGCCCCGCCGCCGGACTGGCAGGGCATTTGGAAAATGGAATCGAAGTGAATTTTACAATTGATCTCGCCATGAACCAGACGGACCCTCACCTCACCCTGGCCCTCTCCCCTCCCATCGGATGGGAGCGGAGAGGGAATCCGCCTTCGCCAAGGCTACGGCGGACAAGTGGCAGGCGGATGCCAGTGGTTGCTCGAAAGCCGGGCAGGATGCGGCAGGTTCAGGGGGTCAATGCGCGAATCTTTCATGGGGAATCTCACCCTTCTCCTCCTCGTAATCGGAAGTTCGAGGATGAGGACGAGGATGGGGAATAAATCACAGCCCCGGATTCCGTGGAAATTTGGCGAAGGGCAGCCGCGCGCCGCGATATTGCGTCTGGTCGGCGCGGACCGGCACCGGCGCCAGGAAGAGCGACGCGCCGCTGGCAGAGATCAAATCGTCCTGATCCACGCCGTCGCCGCTCGCGGCAATCGCGCCGATGAGCACGCCATTGCGGTAAAGCGGAAAGCCGCCGGGAAAAATCGTCATGCCGTCGGGCAGGTTGCCGTCCGCGTTCGTCGAAGTCATGAACACCGCGCCGTTCACGGGATTAGTCGCCTGAATTGAAACCGGCGTGACGATGGAAAACCGTTCCTGCAACCCGAAAAACAATCCCGGTTCCGTGCCGTCAATGCCCGGCGGATAGGTGCTTTGCGAAAGGAAATTGACGGTGCGGGCGGAATAGGCGCGGTTGGTGGCGGAAAAGAAAACACAGGTGCGCGCCTTTTGCGCTGCGATGTCCCAACTAAATCGCGTCGCGTCAGGCGAGGTGCAGAATGTGCCGAGCACCACCGGTGCCACGCCGTTGGTATTCGGGTTGTTGACCACCGTGATGAACATCTGCGTGGCCTGGCCGCGCGGCAGGCGCAGGGCGGCGCGCGTGGTCCGCGCCCGGTTCGCCGCGGCGGCGATGATATTGGATACTTCCAGCGCCGAGAGCCGCGCCACGCCGCCGGGCAGCGGCACTGTTGAAGGATCGGCCATAATCGGCTGGCGCAGTTGGCCCGTCTCTCCGCCCATCGTCGCCACCGGATATGGATACGCCGACGGCGATGCCATGAGCGTAAACGGCGCCACGTTCATTCCCGGCAGGCTGGCGAACGGAATCACCGCGCCGAGGCTGGTGGAGCTTTCGATGTATTCGAACCGGATGCCGTTGAGCAGCACTTGCGAACCAAGAATGGCGCTCGAAGGCTGAAAGCCGGTCTGGCCTGCCAGCGCCACGTCCTCATTGGCGTCGGGGCCGGCGATGACGGCGGGGGTGATGTCGGTCGGTTGCAAACCGTCGCCGGAGACGCCAATGGCGCCGACCAGCGAGCCATTGATGTAAAGCGGCAGGCCGCCGGGAGTGCCGGCGAGACCGCCGGTGAGAGGAATCGGCACGGGCACCAGCGTCAGGCCGGGCGAACTACCGTAACTGATGACGCTGCCGGGCGCCTTCAATTTATTAATGTCGGAAAAGCCGAGCTGCGAAAAATTCACGCCGGTGAGCGGGCCGGGCGCGGTATTGGCGATGCCCGGTGGAAAATGCTGCTGGACGATGTCGCCGGCGGTGCGCGAACTGAAGGCGTTTTGGTCACTGCTCAAAAAGGCGGCGCTGGCCGCTTTGGCGAGAGCGTCGGCGACGAGGGGATCGGCGGACGAGGAATTGGTATTGAGCGCCCAGACGCCGAGCACCCAGCCTTCGCGGTCGGCGACGGCGATGACGGCGTTGGTGGCCAGCGGTGAATTGGTGAGGGCGACGGCGCGGGAGACGGCCTGGGCGACAATGGTCTGGACGTCGGCCAACGTGAGTTGTGCGGACGCGGGCCGCGCGGCCAGCAGGGCAAATAATAAAAATCCGAAAGTCCGTTTCACCGCAACCCCAAGATAAGGACTTGCTTTCTTAAAATAAACAATTTCTTATAGCAGAGATGTCAGCAAGGCCATACCAGGTTGAGAGCTTGGGAAAACCGTTTCTGCTCGGTTGCATTGCCATGTTGTCGCTACCGTTAAAAAATTACGGCGACGAAACGCCGGCCACGAATGACGTGGACCGGCTCAAGCCGTATCAAGTCGTCAGCACCAACACGCCGCCGCTCTCGCCGGAAATTTTCAATCCAGATCCGAACGCGCTGGATTTTCCGGCGCTGCCGCAAACCGATTTCCAGTGGCGGCAACGCGTGCTGGTCAGCAGCAACACGCCGCCGCTCCCGCCGCAAGTTTTCAATCCCGACCCCGGCGCAAGCCTGTTTCCTCCCACGAATGCGCCCGCGGCATTATTCATCGAGCCGACCGCGCCGCCGATTTTCACGCCGCCGCCGATTCCACCGGGCTTGTCCCTGCCGCGCGCGGACGTGCGCCTGGACGAATTTCTTCCACCTCCTTCGCCGGCGCCCAGCGCTTACGGCATGGAACCCCTCACGAATGGACTGGCGTTGCCGCGCGAAAACACGCGCCGCGAGTTAAAAATTTACCCCGACTTTGGCTACCCGGAGTATTCGCCGGGACCGTCCGATTACCCGACGAATACCTTGCCGCGGCCCGACCGCTGGCGCATCGGTTTTGCGCCCTGGAAACGCTACACCAGCGGAGTCACCGAGCAGCCTTACGAAACGCCGGAGCCGCTGCTCTGGGCGCCCTACGCGCAAAGCGTGCTCAAGGGCGACGTGCCGGTGATCGGACAGGACATTTTTCTGGACCTGACCGCCTCGGCGGAAACGGTGACGGAATTCCGGCGCGTGCCCACGGCGAGCGGTGTGAGCGGCGCGGTTCCGGGCGAATATGAATTTTATGGCGATGGCGAAGAATTGAGCATCCAGTACAACCTGGCTTTCGAGATGAATTTGTTTCAAGGCGACACGGCGTTCCGTCCGGTGACATGGGACCTGGACGTCCAGCCGGTGTTCAACGTGAATTATCTGGAAGCGCAGGAGACCGGCGTGGTGTCGCCCAGCCCCACCGGTTCGCTGGCCAATAATTCGCCGCCGCCCAACAATGGGTTTGTGCAAAATCCCGGCGATGTCGGCTCGCTGCTCAACGGCCAGGTCGGCCCGGCGAACAGCTACCGCGGGACGCTGTCCACGGAGCGGCTTAACACTTTTTTTTCGTTGCAGCAGGCGTTCGTGGAATTTCATCTCGTGGATTTGTCCGACAACTACGATTTCATGTCGTTGCGGATCGGCAACCAGCCGTTCAACGCGGACTTTCGCGGCTTCCTCTTCAACGATGTCAACCTCGGCGCGCGGCTTTTCGGCAACTGGGACAATAATCTTTATCAATACAACCTCGCCGGGTTTGACATGCGCGAGAAGGACACCGACTCGCAGTTGAACACCTTCAACAACCGCAACCAGTACGTGGCCATCGCCAATCTTTACCGCCAGGATTTCATCTGGCCCGGGTACACGGCCGAAGGCAGTTTCCTGGCGAACTTTGACCATGGCGGTGTCCATTACGATGACAACGGCTTTCTCGTCCGTCCCGAACCGCTCGGCACGGTCCGGCCGCACAACGTGACCGCCTATTATCTCGGCTGGGGCGGCGACGGACATATCGGGCGGCTGAACCTGACGCATCAATTCTATGAAGCGCTCGGCCACGACGATTTCAACGGCCTCGCCGGCCGTCCGGAGAACATCAACGCGCAAATGGCCGCGGCGGAGGCCTCCTACGACTTCGACTGGGCGCGTTACACAGCGTCGTTTTTTTATGCCTCCGGCGACGGCCACACTACGGGCGGCACCGCGAGCGGGTTCGACACGATTGTGGACAATCCGAATTTCACCGGCGGCCCGTTCAGCTTCTGGACACGGCAGGGTTTCAATCTGGGCGGCACGATGGTGGACCTGAAAACGCCCGACAGCCTGGTGCCGGATTTGCGGAGCAGCAAATCCGAGGGGCAGGCGAACTTTGTGAACCCCGGCGTTTTTATCTTTGGCCTCGGCTCGGAATTTGACCTGACGCCGAAGCTGCGGTCGTTTCTCAACGCGAATTACATCCGCTTTGCTGAAACCGATCCGATCAAGACCGCGCTGTTCACTCCCAACGTCAGCAGCGACGTCGGCTGGGACTTGAGCCTCGGGTTCCAGTACCGGCCGTTGCTGACCGACAACATCATCATCTCCGCCGGCTTCGGCGTGCTGATTCCGGGACGCGGTTATCACGATATTTACGACTCCAATCCCAACCCCGTGCCCGGTTTCAGCGGTCCCACAGCCAATTCCGGCGGTTTTCCCTACAGCGGCCTGATCGCCGTCACCTTTACTTATTGAAACATGAAAACGAATTTTCCTTCGCCCTGGCGGGCCGGCATTATTGCCAGCGCAGTTTTGGCGGGGTATAATTTATCTTTGGTGGCGCAGGAAAATCCTCCCGGCTCCGGTCCGGCCATTTCCGTGCCCAAGGATTTGCCGCCCGCTCCCGACGTCATCCTCCCGCCGCCGAACCGCATCGATCAGTCGCAGGCCGACGCCGACCGCAAATCGCGCGGCTGCCTGCAATGCCACGCCGGCATTGAGCCGATGCATGCCTCGCCCAACGTCGTCCTCGGCTGCACCGATTGCCACGGTGGCAACGCCACGCCCGGCCTCACCGAACGCCTCGCGCACGTCGCGCCGCGCAATCCGATTTTCTGGCAAAGTTCCGCGCTGCCGAATGACTCTTCGGTGCTGCTCAACCAGGAGTCGCCGGAATTCATCCAGTTCGTCAACCCCGGCGACCTGCGGGTCGCGCAAAAGACGTGCGGCCTGTGCCATGACCAAATCGTCCAGGAAGTCAGCCACAGCATCATGCGCCACGGCGCGATGCTCTGGGGCGCGGCGCTTTACAACAACGGTTCGTTTCCGGAGAAAAACTATCGCTTCGGCCAGGCGTACGGCGCGGATGGCGTCCCGTTGCGGCTGGAAAGTCCGGTCCCCGTGACGCCGGAGATGACGGAGGATCATGGCATTTTGCCGTACATTGACCCGCTGCCGCGCTTCGAAGAAAGCCAGCCGGGCAATATCCTGCGCATTTTTGAGCGCGGCCAGGAAAAGCCGTTGTCGCTGGGCAGCCCCAATCCCTTCGAGGACCCCGGCAAGCCCGCGCACCGGTTGAGCGACCGCGCCTTCGGCACGCTGCTTCGCACCGACCCGGTGTTTTTGAATTTGCAGAAAACGCGGCTCAACGATCCGCTGCTCGATTTCCTCGGCTCGAACGATCATCCGGGCGATTACCGGAGCAGCGGCTGCACGGCCTGCCACGTGGTTTATGCCAACGATCGCTCGCCGACGGACTCCGGCTGGTATTACAAATACGGCAACCAGGGTTTGAGTTTCACCGGCGACAATGCCATTCGCAAGGACGAGCGCGGCCACCCGATCACCCACCAATTTACGCGCGCCATTCCCTCGAGCCAGTGCATGACCTGCCACATGCACCAGGGCAATCTGTTCGAAAATCCCTACCTCGGCTACACCTGGTGGGACGAGGAAACCGACGGCGAATTGATGTATCCGACCAACCAGGTCAATCCGACGCCGGCGCAATTGGTCCGCTCGGTCGAGGACAATCCCGAAGCCGCCGCCGCGCGCGGCCTTTGGGGCAATCTGGATTTTCTGGAAAAAGTCGCCGAGCTGAATCCCAAACTCACCAACACCCAATTCGCCGATTACCACGGTCACGGCTGGATTTTCCGCGCCGTCTTCAAGCACGACCGCCAGGGCAATCTCCTCGACCGCGACGGCAACATCATTCCCTTCAACGACCCGGAAAAATTTGGCAAGGCGGTTCATCTCGAAGACGAGCATCTCCGGCACGGGATGCAGTGCGTGGACTGCCACTTCGATACCGATGTTCACGGCAACGGCCTGCTCTACGGCGAACCGCGCGCGGCCACAACCATCGAGTGCATTGACTGCCACGGCACGATCGAACAACGCCCCACGCTGGTCACCAGCGGCAACGGCGGCATGTGGGACGGTTCGGCGGTGACGAACGTGGATTTGCGCGCCGGGAACACCCCGTGGGGGCCGCGCTTCTTCTGGGTCGGAAACAAATTGTATCAACGCTCGATGATGACGCCGGATTTGGTCTGGGAAATCCCCCAGACCCTCGACACCATCGACCCGAAATCTTCGCATTACGATCCCGCCTCCGCCTATGCCAAAACCCTGTCGCGCGACGGCGTCAACTGGGGCGCCGTGCCGAAGCCGGAGGAATGCCCGCGCAAGCTGGCCCATGACAACTCGAACATCAGTTGCGAAGTCTGCCACACCTCCTGGGCGACCTCCTGCTTTGGCTGTCATCTGCCCATGAAGGCGAACGAACGCGTCGCGCTTAACAAAGATGAAGGCATCGTCACCCGCAATCTCACCAGTTACAATCCCCAGGTCGTCCGCGACGACGTATTCCAGCTTGGCATCGACGCCACTTACAAAAACCATCGCATGGCGGTGATTCGCTCTTCCTCCGCCGTGCTGGTCAGTTCTCAAAACGCCAACCGTGAATGGGTCTATTCGCAGCAGCAAACCATCAGCGCCGATGGCTTCAGCGGCCAGGCCTTCAACCCGGCCTTTTTGCACACCACCAGCGGCGTCGGCACCACCAAGAACTGCGAGGACTGTCACGTCTCCGAGGCGAACGACAACAATGCCTGGATGGCCTCGCTGCTCGGCTTCGGCACCGGCACGGTGAATTTCTTCGGGCGGTTTGCGTATGTGGGGGAGGGCAGGGGAGGCTTTGATGCCGTGGCCTGGACGGAGCAGGAGGAACCGCAGGCCGCTTACGGCAGCCATTTGCAACGGCTCGCCTACCCGGATGATTACAAGGAGCATGTCGGGGAAAACCATTCCGAACTCAAGGAGTCCTATCACCACGACGCGGACGACATTCTTGATCTGCAATTGCGCGGCGAATATCTCTACACCGCCAATGGCGCGGGCGGCTTCCGGGTCTTCGACGTGGCGGACATCGACAACAAGGGATTTTCCGAGCGCATCACCACCGCGCCGGTTTCGCCGCTCGGGCAGCGCACCTACGTGCCCACCAAATTCGCCACGAGCGTGACGTTGCCCAGCACGCTCGCGGATGATCCGCTCCGCGCGCACCAGCCGGAAAATGAGGAGCAGCCGGTCAGCCCGATTTACGCCTGGGTTTTTGTCACCGACCGCGACGAAGGCCTGGTCATGGCCACCGTCGGCACGCTGCTGGATGGTGACCCGGCCAACAACTTTTTCGACCGAGAAAAGATCATCCGCTTCAACCCGGGCGGCAAATTAACGGGCGCGATGGATTCATTCATGGCGGGAACGAACCTCTATGTTGTGGGCAAAAACGGCTTGTTCGTCGTTGGCCTCCACAACGATTCGTTCGCCGCGCCGTCGCTGGCGGGCGAAGTGACTGCCGGCTTGAAAAATCCCCGCGCCGTCGGCGTGCAGTTCCGATACCTGTTTGTGACCGATGACGGCGGCTTCAAGGTGTTCGATATTACCGAACCGGCCAAACCGAAGTTGATTCCCGGCGCATTCGTGCCGCTGAAACACGCGCAGCGGTTTTACCTGGCGCGCACCCATGCCTATGTCGCCGACGGCGCGGACGGCCTGGCGTTCATTGACATTACCGATCCCGAAAAGCCCCACCTCCAGCAACTTTACAACGCCGGCGGCCAACTGAATGATACGCGCGCCGTGCAGGTCGGTTCCATCAGCGCGTCGGAATTCGCGCTGGTCGCCGACGGCAAAAACGGCCTGCGCGTGCTCCAATTAATTTCGCCGGAAAACGTTCCCGGCGCCGCGGGTTTCAGTCCCGAACCGAATCCGAAGCTCATCGCCACCTTCCCCACGCGCGAACCGGCCCTGGCGGTTTCGCGGGGACTGGACCGCGACCGCGTGGCGGACGAAAGCGGCAACCAGACGGTCGTGTTCGGGCGGCGCGGCTCGCGTCCGTTCCAACTCGACGAAATGCAAAAGTTCTACGAGCGCGACGGCGCGCTTTACACCGTCGAAAATGTTTTCACGCGCGCCGGCCAACTGACGACGCGCTCCGGGGAGGAAGTGAAGCCGACCGAAGAGTTCCAACCGGTGGCCGAGGAAAATGAAACGCCGCCGCCGCTGGAGAACGAACGCCTGATGCGCCGGGGCCAATGAAAAAATCAACCGCCATATTATTTTGGCCGGTGGGATTCCCCATGAACCCTGGAGACCCTCACCTCACCATGAACCTCCAGGGACAAGAAGGGCGGGCGGAGATCCTTCTCACCCCTCACCCTCAATCCCTCTCCCCGTTGAGGGGAGAGGGAAGCCACCATCGTCGGACTTGGGAAAATTTGGGGTTCACGGGCCCGATGCGCGTCCATTCTTGGAGGTCGAAGCTCCCCATGAACCCAGGGGACCCTCACCTCACCCTGGCCCTCTCCCCTCCCCTCCGATGGGAGCGGAGAGGGAATCCGCCTTCGCCAAGGCTACGGTGGACAGGTAGCAGGCGAATGGCGGCTGTCGCTCGAAAGTCTGGCGGGAGGCGGCAGTTCGGACAGTTCATGGTGGCGGTAAGGGAAATATTCAAACTATGTTTCGCCTTTTCTCTTTTAGCGGCGTTCCTTTCACTTCAGGCGCAGGATGCCGTGACGTCGCTGGCCGGCCAGGCGCTCGTCAGCGGCGCGGCGAACGGCACGGGCACCAACGCGCTGTTCAATGACCCGGCCGCCATCGCCACGGACATTAATGGAAATTTCTTCGTGGCTGATTCGCAAAACGATGCCGTCCGCGAAGTCACTACGAACGGCGCGGTGACGACCTTCGCCGGCCAGCCCGGCATTCCCGGCGCGGCGAACGAAACCGGCACGAATGCGCAATTCAATACGCCCAGCGGGCTGGCCTTTGACGCCCATGGCAATCTTTTTGTGAGCGACACCGGCAACAACATGATTCGCGAAATCACGCCGTCGGGAGCGGTTTCCATCTTTGCCGGCGTCGCCGGTTCCGGCGGATTTGCCGATGGCCCGGCCGGCGGCGCATTGTTTGCTTCGCCGCTGGGAATCGCCGTGGCGGCCAATGGAACCGTTTTTGTCGCCGACAGCGGCAACCACTGCCTCCGGGAAATTTCCGGCGGCGCGGTCTCGACCTTCGCGGGCGAACCGCAAGTCTGGGGAACCGCGGACGGCATGGGCACCAATGCGCAGTTCAACGGCCCCCTCGGATTGGCGTTCGATGCGCGCGGCAATCTCTTCGTGAGCGACGCGAACAACGACACCATCCGCGAGATCACCACGAACGGCATGGTCACGACGTTCGCCGGGCTGGCGGGCGCGGACGGCTCGGCGGATGGCAATTTGAGTTCGGCGCGCTTCCGCAGCCCGGCGGAACTTGCCTTCGACCGGTTGGGAAATTTATTCGTGGCCGATTCCTTCAATCAAACCATCCGCGAAATTTCGACGAACGGCGTCGTGACCACGGTTTCCGGAGCGGCGGGTGTTTCCGGCGCAAGCGACGGCGTGAACGGCGCAGGCAGATTTTTCAATCCCTACGGCGTCGTCGTGGCGGCGGACGGTTCGCTTTGGATGACGGATACTTACAACGAATTGGTCCGGGTGGTGATTGTTCCGTTCACCCTGACCCTGCAAACATCCAACGCAACCGGCGCGGTCGTTCTTTCCTGGGCCGGAGTGATTGGCCGGACGTATCAAGTGCAGTGCCAGAACGCGGTCAATTCGGCGGTTTGGTCGAACGTGGGAGCGCCGGTCACCGCCACGAATACGACCGTCCGCCAGACCGACAATCCGGCCGGTGTGCCGCCGCAAAAATTTTACCGCGTGATTCTCACCCAATAACCGAAAAATCCCATGGAACAACTCATCTTGCATCTGGTCGGCGATTATCTCACCCAAAGTGATTGGATGGCGCAAAACAAAGGCAAACGGACCTGGCCGGCCTTGTGCCACGTGCTGGTTTACAGCCTGCCGTTTTTGCTCATCGGTTCCGTCGCGGCGGCGTCGGTGATTTTGGTGAGTCATTTTCTCGTGGACCGGTTCCGATTGGCCCGTTATTTGGTTTGGGCCAAGAACTGGTTTGGCCCCGGCAACCGTCCGTGGAAGGAATGTTCCGAAACCGGCTATTTCAACCTGCCGGTTTGGATGGCCGCCTGGCTCCTGATCGTCACCGACAACACCATCCATCTCATCTGCAACTATTGCGCGCTTCGCTGGTTATAGAGCGAGAGACGCACGGTGACCCCTTTTGCCCTTTTTAACCAATCTCCTCGAAGATGAAGACCTTTCCAGTCATTTAAAACCTAATTTGCGAATGCCCGTATCCACCGAGTTGACTCAAATTAAAAGACACCGGGGAGCGAAACTGGGGGGAGGCCAAAAGGGTCGTTGACTCATGGGAAAAAGACACCGGAAAATCGGTGGGCATGAACATGAGTAAAGAA